>NZ_JBKCLH010000145.1:0-34520 GCF_046300915.1 Roseateles sp.
ACCAGGGACTCCGCGCCCTCGGCCAGCGGATAGCGGATATGCCAGAGCGAGCCGTCTTCCTCCTCGCTCTCCACCTCCAGGTCGGAGACGGCGGACTTCAGGATAGGGTCCCAGCTCACCAGGCGCTTGCCGCGGTAGATCAGGCCTTCATCAAAGAGGCGCACAAAGGTTTCGGTCACCACGGTCGAGAGCTTCTCGTCCATGGTGAAGTACTCGTGCTCCCAGGAGACCGAGTCGCCCATGCGGCGCATCTGCTGGGTGATGGTGTTGCCGCTCTGCTGCTTCCATTCCCAGACGCGGGCGACGAAGTTCTTGCGGCCCAGGTCGTGGCGGCTCTGGCCCTGGCCCTGCAGCTGGCGTTCCACCACGATCTGGGTGGCGATACCGGCATGGTCGGTGCCGGGCACCCACAGGGTGTTGCAGCCCTTCATGCGGTGGTAGCGCGTCAACGAGTCCATGATGGTCTGGTTGAAGGCATGGCCCATGTGCAGGGTGCCGGTCACATTGGGCGGCGGCAGCTGGATGCAGAAGGATTCGCGCGCCGGATCCAGGCTGGGCTTGTACAGGCCCTTGGATTCCCACAGCGGGCCCCAGTGGGCTTCGAGGGCGGCAGGTTCGAAAGACTTCGCGAGTTCGGTCATGGTGGCGGCAGGCGCCTGCGGCGGTCGCGGCGCGGTGGAGGTCTCAGGGAATGAGCCCGATTGTAGGTGGCGCCAGGCGCTCCCTCGTGGCCTAGCACGCCCGCGGTCCTCCTGTCTTGCACACGGACTTGCCGCCGCGGGCACACTCACGCAGCTCCACTCTTTCGCCCAAACCATGAATGCTCTGCTCACACCCGTCCAGCTTGGCGCCCTGACCCTGCCCAACCGCACCCTGATGGCCCCGCTGACCCGCACCCGCGCCAGCGAGGGGCATATGCCCAATGCGCTGATGGCCGAGTACTACGCCCAGCGGGCCAGCGCCGGTCTCATCATCACCGAGTGCACGTCCATCCTGCCCAATACCTCGGCCTTTGGCGCCGACCCGGGCATCTACAACGAGGCGCAGCTGCAGGCCTGGAAGCTGACCACCGAGGCGGTGCACGCCCGCGGCGGCCGCATCTTCATGCAGATCTGGCACGCCGGCCGCGCCGCGCACCCGGCGCTCAACGGTGGCGTGGAGCCCGTATCCTCCAGCGCGCTGGCCATCGAGGGCGAGACCCACACGCCCACCGGCAAGCAAGCCAATGTGCCGGCCCGCGCCCTGCGAGCCGATGAGATCCCGGCCCTGGTCCAGGCCTATGCCGACGCAGCCCGCCGGGCCCGCGAGGCCGGCTTTGACGGTGTGGAGGTCCACGGCGCCAACGGCTATCTGATCGACCAGTTCCTGCGCGACGGTGCCAACCAGCGCCAGGATGCCTACGGTGGCTCGCTGCCCAAGCGCGCCCGCTTCCTCTTCGAGGTGCTGGACGCCGTGTGCGGCGCCATCGGGGCCGATCGCGTGGGCCTGCGCCTCTCGCCGCTGAACAGCTACAACAGCATGGTGGACAGCGACCCGGTGGGTCTGACCGCCTTGCTGGCCGAGGAGCTCAACCGCTTCAAGCTGGCCTATCTGCACCTGATGCGTGCCGATTTCTTTGGCGTGCAGAAGGCCGATGTGATGACGGTGGCGCGCGAGAAGTACCGCGGCCTGCTGGTGGGCAATATGGGCTACAGCGCTGAGGAGGGCGCGCAGGCGGTGGCCGAGGGCAAGCTGGACGCCGTGGCCTTTGGCACCGGCTACCTGGCCAACCCCGATCTGCCCACCCGCATTGAGCGCGGCGCGGCCTGGAATGCCCCGGACCAGGCCACCTTCTACACCCCCGGCGCCAAGGGCTATACCGACTATCCGACGCTGTAATCGCGGCCAGAGTATTGAAGAGAGAAAGGGGCCCGGAGGCCCCTTTTCATTTCCTGAACGCTTCTGCCCTGATCACATGAGCAGGTGCTCGCCGGCGTTTTGGCTGCGCCGAAACGCCTGGCGGACCATCAGCTCTACATGAAGAGGTGCTCGCCGGCGTTTTCGCCGCCCAGGATCACGTAGTTCACCTTCTTCAGATCGGCCAGGCTGCGACCGCCGGCGTAGGAGATGGAGCTCTGCAGGTCTTCGCGCATCTCGCGCACGGTGTCGGCGAACTTGCCCTTGACCGGCTCCAGGATGCGCTTGCCCTCCACATGCTTGTACTCGCCCTTGTTGAAGTCCGAGGCCGAGCCGTAGTACTCCTTGTAGAGCTTGCCGTCCACCTCGACGGTACTGCCCGGAGACTCCTCGTGTCCTGCGAAGAGCGAGCCCACCATCACCATGCTGGCGCCGAAGCGCACGCTCTTGGCGATGTCGCCGTGGTGGCGTATGCCCCCGTCGGCAATGATGGGCTTGGTGGCCACGCGGGCACACCACTTCAGGGCCGAGAGTTGCCAGCCGCCGGTGCCGAAGCCGGTCTTGAGGCGGGTGATGCAGACCTTGCCGGGGCCGATGCCCACCTTGGTGGCGTCAGCGCCCCAGTTCTCCAGGTCGATCACGCCCTCGGGCGTGCCCACATTGCCGGCGATCACAAAGGCCTCGGGCAGCTTGTGCTTGATGTGGGCGATCATGCGCTGCACGCTGTCGGCATGGCCATGGGCGATGTCGATGGTGATGTAGTCGGCGCCCACGCCGTCCGCCGCCAGGCGGTCGATCACCGCGTAGTCGGCTTCCTTGACGCCGGAGCTCAGCGAGACGATCAAGCCCTTGTCCCGCATGCTGCGCGCGTAGGCCACATTGTCCAGATCAAAGCGGTGCATCACATAGAAGTAGCCATTGGCGGCCAGCCATTCGGTGATGCGCTCATCCACCACCGTCTTCATATTGGCCGGGACCACCGGCAGCTTGAAGCGGTGCGCTCCGAACTGCACCGAGGTGTCGCACTCGGCACGGCTTTCCACGCGGCACTTGCGTGGCAGGAGCAGGATGTTGTCGTAGTCGAAGATTTCCATGATTCAAGATCGCATAGACGGGGTGCGTTGCATGCAGTGCACCACCTGGGCTGCGAGCGCTTGACTTGCTTCGGCTAGAGGGCTGGCGCCCTCGATGGCCGGGGAGGCCATCGCGTCGGGGGCTGACTTCGTGAACGAAGTCGAGGCGCGACGCGCCGGGCCGAAGACAAAATTTGGGCCCGGTGATTGATTCTACGCTCAATTCCTGTCGGGCAAGTGCATCGGCCTGGGAAAGTCCTCTTTGCCCCGGACGGCCGGGGCTGGCTAAACTTGCGCCCCCGCCGCATCAGCAGAGCACGAGTCATGAGCGCAGTCGTCATCAGTGGCACCGGCCTTTACCGCCCGCCGCACACCATCAGCAACGCCGAGCTGGTGGAGGCCTTCAACCGCTATGTGGATCTGGAGAACGCCCGCCATGCCGAGGCCATTGCCGCAGGCGAGCGTCCGGCGCTGGCGCATTCCAGCGTGGAGTTCATTGAGAAGGCTTCCGGCATCAAGCAGCGTTATGTGATCGAGAAGAGCGGGGTGCTGGACCCGGCGCGCATGTATCCGCGATTCGCGGAGCGTCCCGATGAGCAGCTCTCCCTGATGGCGGAGATCGCGGTGGAGGCGGCCCAGCAGGCCTTGAAGCAGGCCGGCAAGACCGGTGCCGATGTGGATGCGGTGCTGTGTGCCGCGGCCAATATGCAGCGTGCCTATCCTGCCATGGCCATCGAGATCCAGCAGGCTCTGGGCGCGGGCGGCTATGGCTTCGACATGAATGTGGCCTGCTCCTCCGCCACCTTCGCGCTGGAACAGGCGGTCAATGCGGTACGCGCCGGTACGGCGCGTTGCGTGCTGGTGGTGAACCCCGAAATCACCTCCGCCCATCTGGAGTGGAAAGACCGTGACTGTCACTTCATCTTCGGTGATGTCTGCACCGCCCTGATCGTGGAGCGGGCCGACACGGCCACCGCGGCCGAGACCTGGGAGGTGCTGGGTACCAAGCTGGCGACCCAGTTCTCCAGCAATATCCGCAACAACTTCGGTTTCATGAACCGGGCCGAGGACGGCGATCCGCTGGCCCGCGACAAGACCTTCCGCCAGGAAGGCCGCAAGGTCTTCAAGGAAGTCGTGCCCTTGGCGGCGACGCATATCGAGCAGCATCTGGACATGCTGGGGCTCAGTCCTGCCCAGGTCAGCCGCTTCTGGCTGCACCAGGCCAATCTGGGCATGAATCAGCTGGTGATCAAGAAGCTGCTCGGCTCCGAGCAGGCTGAGGCCGGCAGCGAGGTCGCCCCCCTGATCCTGGATGAGTACGCCAACACGGCGTCCGCTGGCTCCATCATTGCCTTCCATGCGCACAGGCAGGGGCTCCACACCGATGATCTCGGGGTGATCTGCTCCTTCGGGGCCGGCTACTCCATCGGCTCGGTCGTCGTCCGCAAGCGCTGATCCAGCGGCTCGAGGTGCCCCGGCAAGCTCAGGGCGAGCTGGCCGCTGCGCCGGGCTGGCCGGGCGGACTCAGCACTTGGATGGCCGCCTCGCCGGCATACTCTTCGAAGACCCAGTCACCAGCTTGCGGCAGCACGCCGTCGGTCGGTGGCAGCTCGCGCACCGGCACGCCCTTGAGCGCCTCGGCCATCAGCTCCACCCAGGCGGGCAGGGCCAGGCCGCCGCCGGACTCGCGCTCGCCCAGGCTGCGCGGCTGGTCATAGCCCATCCAGACCACGGCCACCAGGGTGGGATGAAAACCTGCGAACCAGGCGTCCACCGCATCGTTGGTGGTGCCGGTCTTGCCATAGATGTCGCCGCGGCGCAGGGCCACGCTGGCACGCGCGGCCGTTCCGCTGCGCGTGACCTCCTGCAGCAGGCTGCTGGTCACGAAGGCATTGCGGGAGGAGATCACGCGGTTTTCTTCGGTGGGACTCTCGGTCGTGGCCTCGTAAAGCAGCTGGCCCTTGGCATCCACCACCTTGGCGATGAGGCTGGCCTTGAGCAGATGGCCGCCGTTGGCAAACACCGCATAGGCGCTGGCCATCTGCATGGGCGTGACGGCTCCGGCGCCCAGGGCCAGGGTCAGGTTGTCGGGCTGCTTCTCGGCGTCCAGGCCGAAGCGGGCCGCCCATTCGCGCACGGGGCCTGGGCCCAGCTGCTGCAGCACGCGGATGGTGACCATGTTCTTGGACTTGGCCAGGCCCTGGCGCACGCTCATGGGGCCGTCGAACTGTCCGTCTGAGTTCTTGGGTGTCCAGTCGCCGATCACGATGGGCGCGTCTTCCACCACGGTGGCCGGGGTGATGCCTTGCTCGAGCGCCGCCGAGTAGACAAAGGGCTTGAAGCTGGAGCCCGGCTGGCGCCAGGCCTGGGTGGCGTGGTTGAACTGGTTCTTGGCAAAGTCGAAGCCGCCCACCAGGGCGCGCACCCGGCCGCTGCCGGGCTCCAGGGCCACCAGGGCACCCGCGGCCTCGGGCAGCTGGGTGATGACCCAAGTGCCCTTGGGATCGGCCTTGCTGGGCGCGCCGCGCAGCACCCGGATGATGGCGCCGGGCGCCAGGCGCAGCTCGGCCTTGGCCTTGGGGCTCAGGGCGCTGGCGGCGGCGCGCAGGCCGTCACCGCTGATGCTGATGTCCTCGCCGCTCTGCAGGCTGGCCAGCACTTTGGTGGGGGAGGCCTCGGTGACCACGGCGGCGCGCAGATCGTCATTGTCCGGGTGCTCGGACAGGGCCTTGGCGATGGCTGCATCGCGGTCAAGCTCATTGGCAGGCAAGGTGATCCGGCCTTCGGGCCCGCGGTAGGGCTTGCGGCGCTCATGCTCCATCAGGCTGCGGCGCAGGCCGCGATAGGCCGCAGCCTGTTCGCCGGATTCCAGGGTGGTGAAGACCTGCAGTCCCAGGGTGTAGGCCTCGTCGCCATACTGGGCGTGGATCTGCTGGCGGACCATCTCGGCCACGAACTCGGCGTGCAGGCGTGGGTCCTGGGCGCTGCGGATGTGCAGCTTCTCGGCCTTGGCGGCCTCCAGCTGAGCCGCGTCGATCAGGCCCACCTCGTGCATGCGCTGCAGCACCACGCGCTGCCGCCTTGCAGCCCGCGTGGGGTTGTTGACCGGGTTGGCGTAGATGGGGTTCTGGGGCAGGCCGGCCAGCATGGCCGTCTCGGCGATGCTGAGCGCCTGCAGGCTCTTGCCGAAGTACACGCGCGCGGCGGCTTCAAAGCCATAGGCCCTCTGACCCAGATAGATCTGGTTCATATAGATCTCGAGGATCTGCTGCTTGCTCAGGGTGCGCTCCATCTTGAGCGTGAGCAGCATCTCGATGAACTTGCGGCTGTAGAGCTTCTTCTTGGTGAGGTAGAAGTCGCGGGCCAGCTGCTGGGTGATGGTGGAGGCGCCCTGGCTGCGCGCGCTGAAGAGATTGCTCAGCGCGGCGCGGGCGATGCCGGTGTAGGACAGGCCTCCGTGCTCGTAGAACTGCGTGTCCTCGATGGCCAGCAGGGCGTCCTGCATGCTCTTGGGGATCTGGTCCAGGGGCAGGTAGCGGCGGCGCTCGGCGCCGAATTCGCCGATCTGCACGCCGTCGGCCGTGTAGACGCGCAGCGGCTGCTTGGGCCGGTAGTCTGTCAGCTCGGAGAGGTCGGGCAGGGTGGGGTAGATCAGCACCGCGGCCGTGGCCAGCAGCAGCACCAGGCCGGCGACGCCGGCGCCGGCGATGATCAGCAGGCGGCGCACCATGCCGCGGCGGTGCTCGGGCACCCGGGCCAGCAGGCGAGAAAAGAGGTTCAAGAGCAGCGTCGCAGGGGCAATGGCGAAGCGGCCATTATGACCAGGGCGGCTGACAGGGACGGTGCGCACCCGCGGCTATCGGTTATCGTGCCGCCATGCAAGAGTTTTCCTTCTTTTGGCACGACTACGAGACCTTTGGCCGCGTGCCGCGCCGCGACCGTCCGGCCCAGTTTGCCGGCCTGCGCACCGATGCCGAGCTCAATGAGATTGGCGAGCCCCTGATGGTCTACTGCCGCCCGGCCGACGACTATCTGCCGGATCCGGAGTCCTGCCTGCTCACCGGCATCCTGCCTCAGACCTGTCTGGTCCAGGGCCTGCCCGAGCATGAGTTCGCCGCGGCCATCGAGCAGGCCCTGTCCCTGCCTGGCACGGTGGGCCTGGGCTACAACACCATACGCTTCGACGACGAGGTGACCCGCCATCTCTTCTGGCGCAATCTGATCGATCCCTATGCCCGCGAGTGGCAGAACGGCTGCGGCCGCTGGGATCTGCTGGATGTGGTGCGCTGCGCCTACGCCCTGCGCCCCGAGGGCATCAACTGGCCCCGGCATGAGGATGGCCGGCCCAGCTTCAAGCTGGAGCACCTGACCGCCGCCAATGGACTCAGCCACGAGGCGGCGCACGATGCGCTCTCGGACGTGCGCGCCACCATCGCCCTGGCCCGGCTGCTGCGCGAGAAGCAGCCCAAGCTCTTCGAGTTCTGTCTGAAGCTGCGCAAGAAGGAGGCGGTGCAGGCCGAGATGGGCATGGGCAAGCCCTTTTTGCACGTCTCGGGCATGTATGGGCCGGAGCGCGGCTGCATTGCCCTGGTCTGGCCCCTGGCCCCGCACCCGACCAACAAGAACGAGCTGATCGTCTGGGACCTGTCGGTGGATCCGCAGGAGCTCTTCGGTCTGGACGCGGCCAGCATCCGCCTGCGCGTGTTCAGCAAGCAGGAGGCGCTACCGGAGGGCGTGAGCCGCTTGCCCATCAAGACCATCCACATCAACAAGTCGCCGGTGGTGATCGGCAATCTCAAGACCCTCTCGCCGGCCATGGCCGAGCGCTGGGGCTTGGACATGGCCCAGGGCCTGGCGCACGCCCAGACCCTGGCCGAGCGCGGCGCGGCGCTGGCCGAACTCTGGCCCGAGGTCTTCCAGCGCGAGCCCTTGCCGCCCCTGGATGTGGACGAGGATCTCTATGGCGGCTTCCTGAGCAACGACGACCGCCGCGCCCTGCAGCGCGTGCGCGAGCTGCCGCCCGAGCAGCTGGGCCAGCGTGCGGCTCAGGGCCGTCTGGCCTTTGTCGATGCCCGGCTGGACGAGCTGGTGTTCCGCTGGCGCGCCCGCAACCACCCCGAGACCCTGAATGCCCAGGAGCGCGAGCGCTGGCAGGCGCACCGCGCCGCCCGGCTGCTGGACGGGGAGGGCGGTGCCCAGACCCTGAGTGCCTTCTTCGAGCGCATCGACGCCCTCAGCGAGAGCCTGGCCGAGGACGACGAGCGCGGCCAGGACATCCTGGGCGCGCTCTACGAATACGCCGAGCAGATTGCGCCAGAGCGCTGAACGTCCCGCGCGGCTTGCGGCTACAGCAGGTGCGCGTGGCGCTGCAGCAGCTGGGCCATGGCTCCACTGCTGTGCAGTTCCTGCAGGCTGCGGTTGAGATCGGCGACACGCTGGCTGTGCAGCGGGTGTTGGCGTACCAGGGCCGTATGCAGGGGGAGCTCGGCCAGCGCGGGTTCGAGCCAGACCAGCGCCGCAGCGGCATCACGCAGCTGGGTCTGCAGCAGATGCATCGCCACACCCTTGTCCACCAAGGCAAGATCGACGCGCCCGGCCAGCAGCTTGCGCAGATTGCCCAGATCGTCAACGGCCTCGTCACGCCGAAGGCGGGCGCGTTCGAAGACTGGCGGGTTCACGTAGTCGCGCACGGTGCCGATGGTGAGACCCTGCAGGCGCGAGAGATCATGAACCTGGATGACGCTGCCGGCACGGGCCATGAAGCCGATGCGATTGCTGATGCCCAGGGGGCGGGTGTAGCTCAGATAGCGCTCACGCTCCTGGTTGTGCCACAGGCCCACGACGCCGTCCCAGCTGGCTTGCTGCAGCTCTGCCAGGGCACGGACCCAGGGGCGGAACGACAGCTCCATGTCCCAGCCCAGTCGCTGCAGGGCCGCCCGGGTGACTTGCGCGGCAATGCCGCCTCCCTCGAGGCTCGCTGATGTGTAGGGCGGGAATTCCGTGGCGACCAGGCGCAGCTTGTCAGGCTTGCTCGCGCCGGCAGCCCAAGGCAGCGCTGCCAAGCCAATCACCAAGCTGCGGCGATTGGGGTGCAATAGATCGGGCGAGCCGCCAGGCGGTGCTTGGGTCATCGCGGTCCAGGAATGGATGCCAGGGATTGTAGGCAGCGTTGCGGCCGCCATGCGTCGGCTCGCGAAGTGAAACAAATAAATGCGGTGAAGACCTGTTTTCGGGGTTTTCGGCAGCCCGCAAACGCGCTACACCTGCAATAGTGCTGCTGCCAGCCCAAGGAGATGCGGATGCAAACCCAGCCCCCGGCTAACACCGCGAGTGAAGCCACCGAGTCCCACGATGTGATCGCCGCGCGCCTGCGTGCCCTGATGGTGCGTTCGCCCTTGGCCGTGGGTTTTACCCAGGGGGCTCGCTTTGAGCTGGTCAGCGAACAGTTCAACCATCTGTTCGGGCATGGCGACGACACCGATCTCGGCGGGCAGGCTTGCCGCGGCGTCTATGTTTCGGATGCGGCCTACCAGAGCTTGCAGGAGCGGCTGGGCGCAGCCTTCGCGGCGGGCCGCCCTCTGGACGAGGAGGTGGAGTACGTGCGCCGCGACGGCAGCCGTTTCTGGGGGCGCCTGCAGGCATCGCCGGTTCATTGGGAGGCGCCGGCGGGCGAGGCCATGTGGATCGTTCATGATGTGACGGCCGCCCGCCAGCAGCGCATGCAGCCCACCTGGACGGCCAAGCACGACCCGCTGACCGAGCTGGCCAATCGCCGCGAGTTCGAGCGGCGCCTGTCCGAGCATGTGGGCAGTCGTCGGCACGAGCCGGTTTCCGTGCTCTGGCTGGACGTGGATCGATTTACCGATGTGATCCAGGGCATGGGTCCCGAGGTTGCGGATCACTTCCTGTGTGCGCTGGGGCAGGTGATGCTGTCCAAGGTTCGGGCATCGGACCTGGTGGCGCGTATCGAGAAGGACTGCTTTGCGGTGCTCCTGCCCGACTGCGACCAGCACTATGCCGCCATCGTGGCCGAGAAGATCCGCTCCGCCATTGCAGCCTTCCGTCTGCGCTGGGGCCTGCACCGCACGCGGGTCAAGGCCTGCCTGGGTGTGGTTCAGCTGCAGCCCAGCCTGGAAACCGTGGACTCGGTACTGGCCGCAGCCACGCTGGCCTGTGCCGAGGCCAAGGCGGCAGGTGGAGACAGCGTGCGAGTCTTTGTGCCGACCGAGGTGCCTGAGGCTTTCTCGGCCTGAGGGCAGCAAGGTGTTTTGAGCGTCCTCGGCGCATCTGCGCCCGGTGGGGGCTTGGGGCAAACACTCTTGGCGCTGCAAGGGACTCGGTTACGCTGAGATCAGGGCCGATGCCGGACTCCAACCCGAGCCCGGTTCGTGCCCAGGGGTGCGTGATCGGCGCTTATCCGCAGCTGGTTGCGCGCGAGTGCCGTCGATTGCGTGCGCCCTACCCGGGACGCCAGGAGCTGTGCCCCTATGAGCAAGTACCCCCCCTTGCGCCTGCATATTCCCGAGCCCAGCGGGCGTCCGGGGTGCGCCACCGACTTTTCCTATCTGCATATTTCCCCGGCCGGTGCGGCACGGCGGCCCGATGTGGATGTGCTGCCCGTCGACACCCAGGATCTTGCCTATCAGCTGGTGCGAGTGCTGGATGAAGACGGCAGCGCCAAAGGCCCCTGGGATCCTCAGCTGGCGCCCGACTTCATGCGACGCGGGCTCAAGGCCATGATGAAGGTGCGGGTCTTCGATGCCCGCATGCTGATCGCGCAACGTCAGAAGAAGCTGAGCTTCTATATGCAGGCCCTGGGCGAGGAGGCCATTGCCGTGGCCCATGGCATGGCCTTGCTGCAGGGCGATATGAACTTCCCGACCTATCGCCAGCAAGGGCTGCTGCTCAGCCGTGACGATGTCTCCATGGTCGAGATGATCTGCCAGCTGCTGAGCAACGAGAAGGATCCCATCCAGGGACGCCAGTTGCCGGTGATGTACTCCTACAAGCGGGCCGGCTTCTTCAGCATCTCGGGCAATCTGGCCACCCAGTACATCCAGGCCGTGGGCTGGGCCATGGCCAGCGCGATCAAGGGGGACACCAAGATTGCCTCGGCCTGGATCGGTGATGGCTCCACCGCCGAGTCTGACTTTGCGACGGCGCTGACCTTCGCCCATGTCTACCGGGCGCCCGTCATCCTCAATGTGGTGAACAACCAGTGGGCGATCTCCACCTTTCAGGCCATTGCGGGTGGTGAGCACACCACTTTTGCGGCGCGCGGTGTGGGTTCGGGCATCGCCTCCCTGCGCGTGGATGGCAATGACTTTCTGGCTGTTCATGCCGCGTCGCTGTGGGCGGCCGAGCGCGCCCGGCGCGGCCTGGGGCCGACCCTGATCGAGTGGGTGACCTATCGCGCCGGGGCGCACTCCACCTCGGACGATCCGAGCAAGTACCGGCCTGGCGACGACTGGGAGCGCTTCCCCCTGGGTGATCCCATCGAGCGCCTGCGCCGGCACCTGAGCCTGCTGGGCCATTGGAGCGACGAGGAGCATGAGTCCACGCTCAAGGCCCTGGAGGCCGAGGTGATCGCCGCGCAGCGCGAGGCCGAGCGCTATGGCTCCCTGCTGGACGGCCATATTCCCAGCGTGGCCAGCATGTTCGAGGGCGTCTACAAGGACATGCCCGAGCATCTGCGCCAGCAGCGCCAACAACTGGGTTACTGAGCGGGGTGGCAGCCATGAATGACTCCGTCCAACAGGACAAGCTGGCCCTGCCCGCCGAAGGCCGGGCCCCAGGCCCCAGCAAGCCCATGACCATGATCCAGGCCCTGCGTTCGGCCATGGATGTGATGATGGAGCGGGACCCGAACGTGGTGATCTTCGGTGAGGATGTGGGCTATTTCGGCGGCGTGTTCCGCTGCACCGAGGGCCTGCAGGCCAAGTACGGCAAATCGCGGGTGTTCGATGCGCCCATTTCCGAGAGCGGCATCGTGGGGGCTGCGGTTGGCATGGGCGCCTACGGTCTGCGCCCGGTGGTGGAGATCCAGTTCGCCGACTATGTGTACCCGGCCATCGATCAGATCGTCAGCGAGGCTGCGCGCCTGCGCTACCGCTCGGCGGGCGACTTCACCGCACCTTTGACCATACGCATGCCCTGTGGCGGCGGCATCTATGGTGGGCAGACGCACAGCCAGAGCCCCGAGGCCATCTTCACGCATGTCTGCGGCCTGCGGACCGTCATGCCCAGCAACCCTTATGACGCCAAGGGCCTGCTGATCGCCGCCATCGAGAACGATGATCCGGTGATCTTTCTGGAGCCTAAGCGTCTCTACAACGGCCCCTTCGACGGCCATCACGACAAGCCCGTCGTGCCCTGGAGCAAGCACGCCATGGGCGAGGTGCCGGAAGGCTACTACACCGTGCCCCTGACCCGTGCCGCGCTGTTCCGGCCCGGCGCGGAGGTCACCGTGCTGGCCTACGGCACTATGGTCTGGGTCAGCGCGGCCGCGGCCGCCGAGGCGGGCGTGGATGCCGAGATCATCGATCTGCGCAGCATCTGGCCCTTGGATCTGGAGACCGTGGTGGCCTCGGTCAAGAAGACAGGCCGCTGCGTGATCGTGCACGAGGCCACGCGGACCAGCGGCTTTGGCGCCGAACTCTCCGCCCTGGTCCAGGAACACTGCTTCTATCACCTGGAGGCGCCCATCGAACGGGTCACGGGCTGGGACACGCCTTACCCCCATGCTCAGGAATGGGCCTACTTCCCCGGCCCCGCCCGCGTGGGCGCGGCCCTCAAGCGCGTGATGGAGGCCTGAGTCATGGCGGCCTATGTGATCAAGATGCCCGACATCGGCGAGGGCATCGCCGAGGTGGAACTGGTGGCCTGGCGTGTGCAGCCCGGCGAGGCGGTGGCCGAGGACCAGATCCTGGCTGATGTCATGACAGACAAGGCCACGGTGGAGATCCCTTCACCGGTAGCGGGCACCGTGGTCTCGCATGGCGGCACGGTGGGGCAGGTCATGGCGGTGGGCGCCGAGCTGATCCGCCTGGAGGTGGAGGGCACGGGCAATCTCAGGCCCGGCGGCGAAGCTGCCGGCTTTGCGAGTCCGGCGGCCGCGCCGCCAGCGAGTGCCACGGTAGCGGCTGCGGCGGCAACTTCGGCAGCAAGCCCCTCGCCGAGTCCGTCACCGAGTCCGTCACCGAGCCTGGCACCCGCTGCTGCCCGCCAGGCCGCGGCGCCGCGCCGCGCCGTGAACGAGAAGCCTATTGCCTCGCCCGCCGTGCGCCGTCGTGCCTGGGATCTGGGCATCGAGCTGCAGTTCGTGCCCGGCACCGGGCCGGCCGGCCGCATCACCCAGGAGGACCTGGAGGCCTTTGCCGCCAGTGGCGCCGCCGGCAGCACCGGGGGCAGCGAGATCGACAGCCGCTACGCCCGGCGCCTGGACGAACAGGCGGTGCCCGTCATTGGTCTGCGCCGCAAGATCGCGCAGAAGATGCAGCAGGCCAAGCGCCAGATTCCCCACTTCACCTATGTGGAGGAGGTCGATGTGACCGAGCTGGAGGCACTGCGCCAGCGGCTCAATGCCCAGCACGCCGCGCGGCGTGCCAAGCTCACCCTGCTGCCCTTTCTCGCGCGGGCTATCGTGATTGCGGTTCGCGAGTTTCCGCAGGTCAATGCGCGCTTTGACGATGAGGCTCAGGTGGTCACGCGCTACGGTGCCGTGCATCTGGGCATGGCCACGCAGACCGAGGCCGGACTGCTGGTGCCCGTGATCCGCCATGCCGAGACCCTGGACCCCTGGGCCTGTGCTGGCGAGATCGCACGCCTGGCCGATGCGGCGCGCAATGGCAAGGCCAGCCGCGAGGAGCTCGGCGGCTCGACCATCACCATCACCAGCCTGGGCGCCCTGGGCGGCATCGTCACGACGCCGGTCATCAACCACCCGGAGGTTGGCATCGTCGGCGTGAACCGCATGGTGGAGCGACCCATGTTCGACCGTGACGGGCGCGTGGTGCCGCGCCTGCTGATGAACCTCAGCGCCAGCTTCGACCATCGCGTGGTCGACGGCATGGATGCGGCGCTCTTCGTGCAGCGCCTGCGCGCCCTGCTGGAAACTCCCGCGACCCTGTTCATCGAGTGAGTCTCAGATGCCTCCCGTCTACTCGCAAACCCAGTTGCTCATCATTGGTGGCGGTCCCGGTGGTTATGTGGCCGCGCTGCGCGCGGCCCAGCTTGGCATCCAGACCACCTTGATCGAGGGCGCCCAGCTGGGCGGAACCTGCCTCAATATCGGCTGCATTCCCAGCAAGGCTCTGATCCATGCGGCCGAGGCCTATGCCCAGGCCGCCGAACAGGCAGGGGGACGCTCGGTGCTGGGCATACGCAGCGGCGAGCTCACGCTGGATCTGGCCACCACCCAGGCCTGGAAAGCCGGCATCGTGAACAAGCTCACCACAGGCGTTGCTGCCTTGCTCAAGAAGCATGGGGTCAAGGTCATACAGGCCTGGGCCGAGATCGTCGATGGCAAGACGGTGGAGATCCGCTCCGCTGCGTCGGATCAAGCCCCGCAACGCATCCAATGCGCACATCTGCTGCTGGCCGCCGGCTCGCAGGAGCAGGCCTTGCCCTCGCTGCCCTTTGGCGCCGGCCAGGGCAGGGTGGTCTCCTCCACCGAGGCCCTGAGCTTTGCCGAAGTGCCGCGCGAGCTGGTGGTGGTGGGCGCTGGCTATATCGGCCTCGAATTGGGCACGGCCTGGCGCAAGCTCGGGGCTCAGGTCACGGTGGTGGAAGCACAGGATCGCCTCCTGCCGGCCTATGACGCCGAGCTGGTGCGGCCTGTGGCCCAGTCCCTGGCCGGCCTGGGCATCAAGACCCTGCTGTCGCACAGGGTGGAGGGGCTGAACGCCGAAGGCACGGCGCTCAGCGTTCGCGATCCCCAGGGCCAGCTGGTCGAGCTGCCCGCGGACAAGATTCTGGTGGCCGTGGGACGTCGCCCGAGGATTGAGGGCTGGGGTCTGGAGCGCCTGATGCTGGACATGGCCGGTCGTGCCGTGAGGGTGGATGCACAGTGCCGTACCTCCATGAAGGATGTCTGGGCCATCGGGGATCTGGTCGGCGAGCCTTTGCTGGCGCACCGGGCCATGGCCCAGGGCGAGATGGTGGCCGAGTTGATCGCGGGCAAGAAGCGCCGTTTTGAACCGAGCAGCATTCCCGCGGTGTGTTTTACCGATCCCGAAATTGTGCAGGCCGGTCATACGCCGGCCAGCGCTGAGGCCTTGGCGCTGGCGCAGGGCTTCAAGCTCTTGCAGGCGCAGTTTCCCTTTGCCGCCAATGGTCGAGCGCTTTCGCTGGAGTCTCCCGAGGGCTTTGTGCGTGTGCTGGCCCGGGCGGACAACCATCTGATCCTCGGCTGGCAAGCCGTGGGTGCGGCGGTGTCCGAGCTGTCGGCGGCCTTCGGTCTCAGCCTGGAAATGGGGGCCACGCTGGAAGATGTGGCCCACACCATTCATGCCCACCCGACCTTGGGCGAGGCGGTGCAAGAGGCCTGCCTGCGTGCCTTGGGTCAGGCGCTGCATATTTGAACTGGGGCGGGAACTGCTTACCCGCTCACCCGCTTTGCCATGACGTGCCGGAAATGAAAAACGGGCCCAGAGGGCCCGTGTTTTTCACTGTTTTGGCGGAGAGGGCGGGATTCGAACCCGCGGTGGGCTATTAACCCACACACGCTTTCCAGGCGTGCGACTTAAACCGCTCATCCACCTCTCCGAAGCCCGCCATCATAACGCAGTTTTTGAGCTCTTCTGGAAAATTCTTGCAGAAAACGTACGAGCTCCCACTGGGATAGGATGCGCGCGTCGGCCGCGAGGCCGATACACGTCTTCAGGGCGGGGTGAAATTCCCCACCGGCGGTATGCGGCGCGGGCATCGTGGATGCCGGTGCCGCCAGCCCGCGAGCGCCTGGGCCTCTCCGGCCCAGGGTCAGCAGATCTGGTGCGACGCCAGGGCCGACGGTCACAGTCCGGATGAAAGAAGATGTGCTGACGCGCGTGCGTCGCGGCGTGGTGTTCCGGCACCTGGCGTTGCGGCGTGCCTGCGTTTGCGCGCCCTGAAATGTCTTCTCTCCAACGCGAGGAGCGTTTCAACCATGTCTGACATCACTGCAATTTCCCATTTCCCAAGCCCCCCAGCCGAGGCCCAGGCCTGCGGCGAGCAGGAGATCCTGCGCATGCCCGGCCGCCTGGCCGCGGCCCTGCTGGCCATGCGCGAGGGCCGGCCGGTCGTGCTGACCGACGATGCCGATCGCGAGGATGAGGCCGATCTCATCGTCGCGGCCGAGCGCCTGGACGAGGCCACCATGGCCTTGCTGATCCGCGAGTGCAGCGGCATCGTCTGCCTGTGTCTGCAGGACGCCATGGTTCGGCGCCTGGCCTTGCCGCCCATGGTGGCGCGCAATGAGAGCCGCTATGGCACGGCCTTCACCGTCAGCATCGAGGCGGCGCAAGGCGTGAGTACGGGGGTCAGTGCGGCCGACCGGCTCACCACGGTGCGTGCCGCGATCGCGCCCGATGCGCGGCCCGAGGATCTGGCGCGGCCCGGCCATGTGTTTCCGCTGCGCGCCCAGCCGGGCGGCGTGCTGGCGCGGCGCGGCCATACCGAGGGCTCGGTGGATCTGGCCCTGATGGCCGGCCTGTCGGGGGTAGCGGTGCTGTGCGAGCTGATGAACCCCGATGGCACGATGGCGCGAGGCCAGCAGGTGCTGGACTTTGCCGAGCGTCACGGTTTGCCGCTGCTCAGCATTGCCGAGCTCGCCGAGTACCGGCGTGAGGGCTGGCGTCAGGCCGCCTGAAGCGGTCAGCCGGGCTTGTGGCCCTTCATCAGGGCCATGGCCGTGCCGATCAGGCCGCTGACCTCGCCCATATTGCCCGGCACGATCATGGTGTTGTTCTTCTGGGCGAGCTGGGCGTAGGCGTCCACGGCCTTCTCTGCCACCTTGAGCTGCACGGCCTGCTGGCCGCCGGGCTGCTCGATGGCGGCGGCGATCTTGCGGATGGCCTCGGCGGTGGCTTCGGCCACCGCGCCGATGGCGGCGGCTTCGCCCTGGGCTTTGTTGATCTCGGCCTGCTTCTCGCCTTCGGAACGAGCGATGGCCGCTTCGCGCTCGCCGGTGGCGATATTGATCTGTTCCTGGCGTCGGCCCTCGGAGGCCGCGATCAGGGCGCGCTTTTCGCGCTCGGCCGTGATCTGCGCCTGCATGGAGTGCAGGATGGCCGGCGGCGGGGTCAGGTCCTTGATCTCATAGCGCAGCACCTTTACGCCCCAGTTGAGCGCGGCCTCGTCCAGGGCCTGGACCACCGAGCTGTTGATGACGTCGCGCTCCTCAAAGGTGCGGTCCAGCTCCATGCGGCCGATCACGCTGCGCAGCGTGGTCTGGGCCAGCTGGGTGATGGCGACGATGTAGTTGCTGGAGCCGTAGCTGGCACGCATCGCGTCGGTGACCTGGAAGTAGAGGATGCCGTCAACGGTCAGCTGGGTGTTGTCCTTGGTGATGCAGACCTGGCTGGGCACGTCCAGCGGAATCTCCTTGAGCGAGTGCTTGTAGGCCAGGCGGTCGACAAAGGGCACCAGGATGTTGAGGCCGGGCGTGAGCGTGGCGTGGTACTTGCCCAGGCGCTCGACGATCCAGGCGTTCTGCTGGGGCACGACCTTGATGGCGCGCACGATGAAGATGGCGGCGATCACCAACAGGATCAGGGCGATTTCCATGGCGGGGTTTCCTCCTTGAATGTGTTTGTCAATCGGGGCTCAGGGGGCGAGCACCAGGCAGCTGCCTTCAACGGCGCGTATGGTGTGCAGGCCGGGTGCCGGACTGCCGCTGCCGTCGAAGCGGGCCTGCCATTCGGCACCGCGGTAGCGCACCGTGGTGCGGCCGTCGGCCAGCCAGTGCGTGACCTGCACCTGCTGACCCACATCCAGGTTCACATCGGGATTGCTGCTGCTGGGCGTCTGCGGCTGGCCGGCGCGGCGCCGGTGCCAGAACAGGACGGCCAAGCCGCCCACCAGGGCGGCGGTGCTGATCTGGGTCGTGAGTCCCAGGCCCAGATGGGCGGCCAGGGCGCCGGCGGCCGCACCCAAGGCCAGCATCAGCAGATAAAAGGTCCCTGTAGCCAACTCCAGCGCCACCAGCGTGCCCGCGATGACCCACCAGAGGGTTGAACCGTTCCAGAGCTCCATGCGGCCTCCCTTTATTGTGTCGGCCCAGTGTAGCCGTCCTGTTTGTGCGACAAAGCAGAATGATGCGGACAGAAAACCGCTGGCTGCCGGCGCTTGGCCCTACACTTCGCGCCTTCATTTTTCTGCTGTCCCTTTTGCCCCCGGAGGCCCTGCATGCTGCGCTTTCGCTTCCCCATCGTCATCATCGACGAGGACTATCGCTCCGAGAACACCTCGGGTTTGGGCATCCGTGCCCTGGCGGACGCCATCCAGAAAGAGGGCTTCGAGGTGCTGGGGGTGACCAGCTACGGGGATCTCAGCCAGTTCGCCCAACAGCAAAGCCGCGCCAGCGCCTTCATCCTGTCCATCGACGATGAAGAGTTCACGCCCGGGCCGGAGCTGGATCCGGCCGTTCTGAATCTGCGCAAGTTCATCGAGGAGATCCGCTTCAAGAATGCGGACATCCCCATCTACGTCTATGGCGAGACGCGCACCTCCCAGCATCTGCCCAACGATGTGCTGCGCGAACTGCATGGCTTCATCCATATGTTCGAGGACACGCCGGAGTTCGTGGCCCGCCACATCATCCGCGAGGCCAAGAGCTACCTCGACGGTCTGGCGCCGCCCTTCTTCAAGGCGCTGATGGACTACGCGCAGGACGGCTCCTACAGCTGGCACTGCCCGGGTCACTCCGGCGGCGTGGCCTTCCTGAAGAGTCCGGTGGGTCAGATGTTCCACCAGTTCTTCGGGGAGAACATGCTGCGCGCCGACGTCTGCAATGCGGTGGAGGAGCTCGGCCAGCTGCTGGACCACACCGGCCCGGTGGCCGCCTCCGAGAAGAATGCCGCGCGCATCTTCAATGCCGACCACTGCTTCTTCGTCACCAACGGCACCAGCACCTCCAACAAGATGGTCTGGCACCACACGGTGGCGCCGGGCGATGTGGTGGTGGTGGACCGCAACTGCCACAAGAGCATTCTGCACAGCATCATCATGACCGGCGCGGTGCCGGTCTTCATGACGCCCACGCGCAACCACTACGGCATCATCGGCCCCATCCCCGAGAGCGAGTTCTCGCCGGAGAGTATCAAGAAGAAGATCGCCAAGAACCCGCTGCTCAAGGGCGTGGATGTCAAGAAGATCAAGCCGCGCATCATGACGCTGACGCAGTCGACCTACGACGGCGTGCTCTACAACACCGAAACCATCAAGAGCAAGCTGGACGGCTGGATCGACACCTTGCACTTTGACGAGGCCTGGCTGCCCCACGCGGCTTTCCATACCTTCTATGGCTCTTACCATGCCATGGGCAAGAACCGCCCGCGCCCGAAGACGGCCATGGTCTATGCCACCCAGTCCACCCACAAGCTGCTGGCCGGTCTGAGCCAGGCCTCGCAGGTGCTGGTGCAGGACTCGCAGAACGTGAAGCTGGACAAGCATCTGTTCAACGAGGCCTATCTGATGCACACCTCGACCAGCCCGCAGTACAGCATCATCGCGAGCTGTGATGTGGCCGCCGCCATGATGGAGCCGCCCGGCGGCACCGCCCTGGTGGAGGAGAGCCTGGCCGAGGCCCTGGACTTCCGCCGCGCCATGCGCAAGGTGGAGAAGGACTACGGCAAGTCCGACTGGTGGTTCAAGGTCTGGGGTCCGGATCGTCCGCTGGCCGCCGAGGGTGTGGGCAAGCCTGCCGACTGGATGCTCAAGGCCAATGAGAAGTGGCACGGCTTCGGCTCCATCGAGGCCGGCTTCAATATGCTGGACCCGATCAAGTCCACCATCATCACGCCCGGCCTGGACATGAGCGGCAAGTTCGCCAAGACCGGCATCCCGGCCAGCATCGTCACCAAGTTCCTGGCCGAGCACGGCGTGGTGGTGGAGAAGACGGGCCTCTACAGCTTCTTCATCATGTTCACCATCGGCATCACCAAGGGCCGCTGGAACACCCTGCTGACCGCGCTGCAGCAGTTCAAGGACGACTACGACAAGAACGCGCCGCTGTGGCGCATCATGCCGGAGTTCGTGGCCGCCCAGCCGCGCTACGAGCGCATGGGTCTGCGCGATCTGTGCCAGAGCATCCACGAGGCCTATGCCCAGGGTGACATCGCCCGCCTGACCACCGAGGTCTACCTCTCGGATCTGGAGCCGGCGATGAAGCCCAGCGATGCCTATGCCCATATCGCCCAGCGCAAGACCGAGCGCGTGGCCATCGACAAGCTCGAAGGCCGCGTCACCACCTCGCTGCTGACGCCTTACCCGCCGGGCATTCCCCTGCTGATCCCGGGCGAGCGCTTCAACAAGAAGATCGTGGACTATCTGAAGTTCACCCGCGACTTCAATGCCAAGTTCCCGGGCTTTGCCACCGATGTGCATGGTCTGGTGGCCGAGCAGGGCGAGGACGGCCAGACCCGCTACTTCGTGGACTGCGTGGCCAAGTAAGGCCGTTGGTCGCGCCCTGCGGGGCGCATCACCATGAAAAAGGGGCCCCGCGGGGCCCCTTTGCTTTGCTTGCGTGCGCGGAGCTCAGGAGGCTTCGTCGGCCAAGGCCACGTGGCTGAAGCCGCCGTCCACATAGATCACTTCGGAGCTGATGCCGCCGGCCAGGTCCGAGAACAGGAAGGCGGCGGTGTTGCCCACATCGTCAATGGTCACATTGCGGCGGATCGGCGCGCTGGCGGCAAAGGCATTGAGCAGCTTGCCGAAGTCCTTGATGCCCGAGGCGGCCAGGGTCTTGATCGGGCCGGCCGAGATGCCGTTCACGCGCACGCCCTTGGCGCCCAGCGAATAGGCCAGGTAGCGCACGCTGGCTTCCAGCGAGGCCTTGGCCAGGCCCATGGTGTTGTAGTTCGGGACATAGCGCTCGGCGCCCAGATAGGACAGGGTCAGCAGGGAGGAGCCTGCGCGCAGGCGCGGCGCGGCGGCCTTGGCCATGGCGGGGAAGCTGTAGGCCGAGATGTCGTGAGCGATGCGGAAGTTTTCGCGCGTCAGGCCGTCCAGGAAGTCGCCGGCAATCGCCTCGCGCGGCGCAAAACCGATGGAATGCACAAAACCGTCAAACTCCGGCCAGGCTTCGCCCAGCTGGGCGAACAGGCGTTCGATCTGCGCGTCATCGCTGACGTCGCAGTCAAACACCAGGTTCGAGCCAAACTCGGCCGCAAACTCCGTGATGCGGTCCTTGAAACGTTCGCCCTGATAGCTGAAGGCCAGTTCGGCCCCCTCGCGGTGGCAGGCGCGGGCAATGCCGTAGGCAATCGAGCGGTTGGACAGCACGCCCGTGATCAGCAAGCGCTTGCCGGCGAGAAAACCCATGGTGGCTCCTATCTGGTCGTTAAAATGCGGTCGCGGATTTTCGCACGAGCTTTATGTCCTGCAAGCACAGTCGCTTGCCGGCATGGTGCTTGCATAGTACAATCCTGGCTTCGCTGAAAAAGCTGCAAGCAGCGATCAGTGCGGCGAAGACGGTGGGCGGATTCATCCAGCCCATTTTTTTTGCTTGATCTTTTTTGACCTTTTTGAGCTCGGAATCCGAAGAAATACCCCGCATGAGTTGGCAAGCCGCTGTTGAAAAGACCGTGATCGGCCTGGGCTATGACCTGGTGGACTGCGAACGCAGCGCCGGCGGCTTGCTGCGCGTCTATATCGACAAGCTGGCGGACCAGGCCCTGGCCGGCGAGGTGATTTCGGTGGACGACTGCGAGAAGGTGACCCGCCAGCTGCAGTATGTGCTGGAGGTTGAGAATGCCGACTATCAGCGCCTGGAGGTTTCCTCTCCAGGGCTGGATCGCCCCCTGAACAAGGCGGCTGACTACGCCCGGTTTACGGGCGAGCAGATTGAAATCACTCTGAAACTTGCCTTCCAGGGGCGCAAGCGCTACAGCGGCGAGCTGCAGGCGCTGGAGGCGGCCGAAGGCGAGGCTGCTGCTTGGCGCCTCGTGTTCAACGACGGCAAGCAGGATCAGGCGCTGGATTTCAGTCTGGACGAGGTGCGCAGCGCCAAGCTGGTGCCCGCGATCGATTTCAAGGGTCGCAAGAGCAAGCCCGCTGCGGGCGAATCCCAGGACAAGACGAACAAGGCCGATGGCAAGAAGGCTGCCTCGAAAAAGAAGAAGCAGAGCAATGCCAAGGCCAGGCAGCAACAGGACGATGAGGAGTCGCCTGCTGCCGCCGGCAAGGATGACAAGGTTGACGGAGGTCTCGATCAATGAACCGCGAACTGTTGATGCTGGTGGATGCGATTTCGCGCGAGAAGAGCGTGGAGCGCGATGTCGTGTTCGGTGCGGTGGAAGCCGCGCTGGCCTCGGCCACCAAGAAGTTGTATGGCGGGGAGGTCGACATCCGCGTGGCGATTGACCGCGATACCGGCGAGTACGAGACTTTCCGTCGCTGGCATGTGGTGCCCAACGAGGCAGGTCTGCAGAACGCCGACGCCGAGATCCTGCTCTTCGAAGCCCAGGAACAGATCGCCGACATCGAGGTGGACGACCACATCGAGGAATCGGTGGAGTCGGTGCCCATCGGCCGCATCGGCGCCCAGGCCGCCAAGCAGGTGATCCTGCAGAAGATCCGCGACGCCGAGCGCGAGCAGCTGCTCAACGACTTCCTCTCGCGCGGCGAGAAGATCTTCGTGGGCACGGTCAAGCGCCTGGACAAGGGCGACATCATTGCCGAGTCGGGCCGCATCGAAGGCCGCCTCAAGCGCAATGAGCTGATCCCCAAGGAAAACCTGCGCACCGGCGACCGTGTGCGTGCCGTGATCCTGGGCGTGGACCCCACCCAGCGTGGCCCCCAGATCATGCTCTCGCGCTCCAGCCCGGAGTTCATGAAGGAGCTGTTCGCCCAGGAAGTGCCTGAGATCGAGCAGGGCCTGCTGGAGATCAAGAGCTGCGCCCGTGACCCGGGCAGCCGCGCCAAGATCGCCGTGCTCTCGCATGACAAGCGTGTCGATCCCATCGGCACCTGTGTCGGCGTGCGCGGTTCGCGCGTCAATGCCGTGACCAACGAGTTGGCCGGCGAGCGCGTGGACATCGTGCTGTGGTCCGAGGATCCGGCCCAGTTTGTGATCGGTGCCCTGGCACCGGCCAATGTTCAGTCCATCGTGGTGGACGAAGAACGGCACGCCATGGACGTGGTGGTGGATGAGGAAAACCTCGCCATCGCTATCGGCCGCGGTGGCCAAAACGTGCGTCTGGCCTCCGAGCTCACCGGCTGGCGCATCAACATCATGTCGGCCGAGGAATCGGCCGCCAAGCAGGAGCAGGAAACCGAAGTCGTTCGCAAGCTTTTCGTTGAGAAGCTGGACGTGGACGCCGAGGTGGCCGACATCCTGATCGCCGAAGGATTCACCAGCCTGGAAGAAGTGGCCTATGTGCCGATGCAGGAAATGCTGGAGATCGAGGCCTTCGACGAGGACACGGTCAACGAGCTGCGCACCCGGGCCAAGGATGCGCTGTTGACCATGGAAATCGCCCGCGAAGAAAAGGTCGAAGAGGTGTCGCAGGATCTGCGCGACCTCGAGGGCATGACGCCGGAGCTTGTGGCCAAGCTCGCCGACGGCGACATCCATACCCGTGACGACCTGGCCGACCTGGCCGTCGACGAGCTCGTGGAGCTCGCCGGCCTGGAAGAAGCCGCAGCGCGCGCCCTGATCATGAAGGCCCGCGAGCACTGGTTCAACGCCTGAAGCAAGGCTCAGCCACACACTCGCGTCGCATCGAAAGCATTCTGAAGGATTCCCACAATGGCTGTGACCACCGTCGCCCAGTTCGCTGCAGAGCTACAAAGGCCTGCAAGCACGCTGCTTGAGCAGCTGCAAGCCGCGGGCGTCAAGAAGGCGTCTGCTGAAGACGCCCTGAACGAAGCCGACAAAGAACGTCTGCTGGATTACCTGCGCACTGCGCATGGCACTGCGAATAGCGCTGATCGCAAGAAGATCACGCTCAAGCGCACCTCCACCAGCGAGATCAAGCAGGCCGACTCCAGCGGCAAGACCCGCACTGTGCAGGTCCAGGTGAAGAAGACCCGCACCTTCGTCAAGCGCGAGGACAGCGGTCTCGATGAGGCCGCTGCCCAAGCTGCGGAAGAGGCTGAGCTGCAGCGTCGCGAGGAAGAGGCTCAGGCCCAGGCCGAAGCCCTGCGCAAGCAGGAGGAAGAGCTGGCCGCCCGCGTTCGCGAGCGTGAAGCCGCCGAAGCTGCTGCCAAGGCCGCCGAGGAGCAGCGTCGCCAGGAGCGTCTGGCCGCCGAGGCCCGCGCCGCCGAGGAAGCCGCCGCTGCCAAGGTGGCTGCGGAAGCCGCTGCCCGCGAGGCTGCGCGTGCTGCTGCCGCTGCGCTGAACAAGGCTGCGACCCGTCCGGCGCCTGCCGTGGCGGCTCCGGCCCCCGCTCCCGTTGCCGCCCCCGCGCCGGCTCCCGCTCCTGTGGAAGCGGCCAAGCCTGCGGCGCCCGTGGAAGCGCCCAAGCCCGCCCTGCGCGTGGTCAAGGCCGTGGACGTGAGCGCCGAGGAAAAGCAGAAACAGGCCGATCTGGAGCGCCGCCGCAAGGCCGCCGAGGCCGAGGCTGCCGCCATCCGCGCGATGATGAATGCACCCAAGAAGGTGCTGGTGGCCAAGAAGCCCGAGGAGCCCAAGCCGGCGGCAACCCCGGCCATCCAGGGCACCATCCACAAGAAGCCGGGTAC
The DNA here is from genome assembly GCF_046300915.1 of Roseateles sp. Classification (GTDB taxonomy): domain Bacteria; phylum Pseudomonadota; class Gammaproteobacteria; order Burkholderiales; family Burkholderiaceae_C; genus Kinneretia. Next base: position 24,852 of record NZ_JBKCLH010000145.1, read on the forward strand.
CGGCACGACCGCCGCTCCGGCAGGCGGCGCAGCCGCCAAGCCGGGCGACAAGAAGTCGGTCAAGTCCGAGAAGCTGTCGTCCAGCTGGGCCGATGACGCCGCCAAGAAGCGTGGCCTCAAGACCATCGGCGCTGGTGCGCCTGCCGGTCGCGGCCAGCCGGGCTGGCGTGCGCCCAAGGGTGGCGCGGGTCGTCGCGGCGACCGTGGTGATCGTCATGGTTCGGCCTCCAACTTCGTGGCGCCCACCGATCCGGTGATCCAGGAAGTCCATGTGCCCGAGACCATCTCGGTCGCGGACCTGGCTCACAAGATGTCGGTCAAGGCCTCTGAGGTCATCAAGAAGCTGATGCAGCTGGGTCAGATGGTCACCATCAACCAGCAGCTGGACCAGGAAACGGCCATGATCGTGGTCGAGGAAATGGGCCACAAGGCTTTTGCCGCCAAGCTGGATGATCCGGACGCCTTCCTGGAAGAGGAGGGCGCAGCTGCCGAGCAGGAACACGAGTTGCTGCCGCGCGCCCCGGTCGTCACCGTCATGGGTCACGTGGACCATGGCAAGACCTCGCTGCTGGACTACATCCGTCGCAGCCGCGTCGCCGCGGGCGAAGCCGGCGGCATCACGCAGCACATCGGTGCCTACCATGTGGACACCCCGCGCGGCATGATCACCTTCCTGGATACCCCGGGTCACGAGGCCTTCACGGCCATGCGTGCTCGTGGCGCCAAGGCCACCGACATCGTCATCCTGGTCTGTGCGGCCGATGACGGCGTCATGCCCCAGACCAAGGAAGCCGTGCACCACGCCAAGGCGGCCGGCGTGCCCATCGTGGTGGCCGTCACCAAGATCGACAAGCCCGACGCCAATCTGGACCGGGTCAAGAGCGAGCTGGTGGCCGAACAAGTGGTGCCGGAAGAATTCGGCGGTGACTCTCCCTTCGTGGGCGTGTCTTCCAAGACGGGCCAGGGCATCGACGATCTGCTGGAGCAGGTGCTGTTGCAGGCCGAGGTTCTGGAACTGACCGCGCCCAAGGACTCCATGGCCAAGGGCCTGGTCATCGAAGCCAAGCTGGACAAGGGCCGCGGCCCCGTGGCCACGGTGCTGGTTCAGACCGGTACCCTCAAGCGCGGCGATGTGGTGCTGGCCGGTTCGACCTTCGGCCGCGTGCGTGCCATGCTGGACGAAGATGGCAAGCCCTGTAACGAGGCCGGCCCCTCCATCCCGGTGGAGATCCAGGGTCTGACCGAGGTGCCGCAGGCCGGCGACGAGTTCATGGTGCTGGCCGATGAGCGCCGTGCCCGTGAAGTGGCCACCTTCCGTCAGGGCAAGTACCGCGACGTCAAGCTGGCCAAGCAGCAGGCCGCCAAGCTGGAGAACATGTTCGAGAACATGGGCTCGGGCGATGTGCAGAGCCTGCCGCTGATCATCAAGGCCGATGTGCAGGGTTCGCAGGAAGCGCTGGCGTCCTCGCTGCTCAAGCTCTCGACCGAGGAAGTCAAGGTGCAGATCGTGCACGCTGCGGTCGGTGGCATCAGCGAGTCGGACGTCAACCTGGCGATCGCCTCCAAGGCCATCATCATCGGCTTCAACACCCGTGCCGATGCCGGCGCGCGCAAGCTGGCCGAGCACAATGGCGTGGATCTGCGCTACTACAACATCATCTACGACGCCGTGGATGAGGTGAAGGCAGCGATGGGCGGCATGCTGGCGCCCGAGCAGCGCGAGGAAGCCCTGGGCACGGCCGAGATCCGCGTGGTCTTCGTGGCCTCCAAGATCGGTACGGTGGCCGGTTCCATGGTCACCTCGGGCCTGGTGCGTCGCAACGCCAAGTTCCGCCTGCTGCGCGACAACATCGTGGTCTACACCGGCGAGGTCGAATCGGTCCGCCGCGAGAAGGACGATGTGAAGGAAGTCAAGGAAGGCTTCGAGTGCGGTATCAAGCTGAAGAACTACAGCGATATCAAGGAAGGCGACCAGCTCGAGTTCTTCGAGATCAAGGAAGTGGCCCGGACTCTTTGAGCCCCCTTCGCTTCGCTCCTGACCCGGGAGCCCGCCAGGTTCACCTTGCGGTCCCGGGGCGCCGCCTGCAAGATCGGGGCGGTTTCCGGCGGGGCGTGGCTTGGTCGAAACCCCGCCTAGCAGTTCAGGCGGGGTTTGCATTTGGAGCTTTGAAACACCATGCGTCATAAGAGAGCAATCCCCAATCGCGGTTTTCGCGTCGCCGACCAGATCCAGCGCGATCTGGCCGAGCTGATCCGCGAGCTCAAGGATCCGCGCATCGGCATGGCCACCATCAGTGCGGTCGAGGTCACGCCCGACTACGCGCATGCCAAGGTCTTCTTCTCGGTGCTGGTGGGCTCGCCCCAGGAAACTGAAGAAGCCCTGAACGAGGCCGCCGGCTTCCTGCGCAACGGCCTGTTCAAGCGCCTGGCCATCCACACCGTGCCGACCCTGCATTTCCACTTCGACCGCACCACCGAGCGTGCCGCCGAGATGAATGCCCTGATCAGCAAGGCCAACGCCAACCGCGCGGCCGACGAGGCCTCGGACGAAGGCCGCGAGGACTGAAGACCCACCGGCCATGCACGCCACGCCCGCCACCCCTGCCACCGCCGAAGCCCGCGCGCCGCGCCAGCGCATACAGCGCCTGCCGGTGCATGGCGTGCTGCTGCTGGACAAGCCCCTGGGCCTGTCCAGCAACGATGCGCTGCAGAAGGTGAAGTGGCTGCTGCGCGCCGAGAAGGCCGGCCACACCGGCACCCTGGACCCGCTGGCCACCGGCCTGCTGCCCCTGTGCTTTGGCGCGGCCACCAAGTTCAGCCAGGTCAGCCTGGATGCGGACAAGGCCTACGAGGCCACGCTGCGCCTCGGCAAGACCAGCAGCACCGGCGACGCTGAAGGACAGATCCTGCGCGAGCGCCCGGTGGCGCTGACGCGCGAGCAGATCGAAGCCGCCTGCGCCGCCTTCACCGGCGAGATCGATCAGGTGCCGCCCATGCACTCGGCGCTCAAGCACGAGGGCAAGGCGCTGTATGAATATGCCCGCGCCGGTCAGGTCATCGAGCGCGCGGCACGTCGCGTGAGGATTCACGCGATCGACATCCTGGATTGGCAGCATGAGGTCTTGAAGATCGCCGTGCGCTGCTCCAAGGGCACTTACATCCGCACCCTGGCCGAGGACCTGGGCGAGCATCTGGGCTGCGGCGCGCATCTCTCGGCGCTGCGCCGCACCGCCAGCGGCCCCGTGCAGCTGCGCGACGCGATCAGCCTGGACGCCCTGGCCGCCATGAGCGAGACGGAGCGTGAATCCATGCTGCGCCCCCCGGACTGCCTGCTGGAGGAATGGCCGTCGCTGCGCCTGGACGCGGACGACACCGCCAAATTCCTCAACGGCATGCGGCGCCGCGTTTCAGCCGCCGATGCGCCGCATGTGCGGGTCTACGGACCCCAAGCCCGGGCCCTGCTGGGCAGCGCGTCGATTCAAGCCGGCGAATTGATTCCCGGCCGCCTGCTCAGCCCGCAGGAAGTGCAGTCCCTGCTGAGCGCCTGATGTACCGCCAAGATTTTTGAGAAGAGCCCCCCATGAGTAAGCAGATTCGCAACATCGCCATCATCGCCCACGTTGACCATGGCAAGACCACCATGGTGGACCAGCTCCTGCGCCAGAGCGGCACCTTCGCCGACCACGAGAAGGTCGTCGACACCGTGATGGACAACAACGCCATCGAGCGCGAGCGCGGCATCACCATCCTGGCCAAGAACTGCGCTGTGTCATGGGAAGGCACGCACATCAATATCGTCGACACCCCGGGCCACGCGGACTTCGGCGGCGAGGTCGAGCGCGCCCTGTCCATGGTGGACGGCGTGGTGCTGCTGATCGACGCGCAAGAGGGCCCCATGCCCCAGACCCGCTTCGTCACCAAGAAGGCCCTGGCCCTGGGCCTGCGCCCCATCGTGGTGGTGAACAAGGTGGACAAGCCCGGTGCCAAGCCTGACGCCGTGATCAATGCTGCCTTCGACCTGTTCGACAAGCTGGGCGCCACCGACGAGCAACTGGACTTCCCCGTGGTCTACGCCTCGGGCATCAATGGCTGGACCTCGCTGGAAGAGGGCGCGCCGGGCGAGCAGTGGGGCCCCGATATGTCGGCCCTGTTCAACACCATCCTGAAGCATGTGCCCTCGCAAAAGGGTGACCCGGCCGCCCCGCTGCAGCTGCAGATCTCGGCCCTGGACTTCTCGACCTTCGTGGGCCGCATCGGCGTGGGCCGCATCAGCCAGGGCACCATCAAGCCCGGCATGCAGGTGGTCGTGGTGGAAGGCCCCGGCGGCAAGAGCGTCAACGGCCGCATCAACCAGGTGCTGACCTTCCAGGGTCTGGACCGCATGCAGACCACCCAGGCCGGCCCCGGCGACATCGTGCTGATCAACGGCATCGAGGACATCGGCATCGGCGTCACCGTGACCGACCCGGCCAACCCCCAGCCCCTGCCCATGCTCAAGGTGGACGAGCCCACCCTGACCATGAACTTCTGCGTGAACACCAGCCCCCTGGCCGGTCGCGAAGGCAAGTTCGTCACCAGCCGCCAGATCTGGGACCGCCTGCAGAAGGAACTGCAGCACAACGTGGCCCTGCGCGTGAAGGAGACCGATGAAGACGGCATCTTCGAGGTCTGCGGCCGCGGTGAACTGCACCTGACCATCCTGCTGGAAAACATGCGCCGCGAGGGCTACGAGCTGGCCGTCTCCAAGCCGCGCGTGATGTTCCAGGACATCGACGGCGTGAAGTCCGAGCCCATGGAGCTGGTCACCGCCGACGTGGAAGAAGAGCACCAGGGCGGCGTGATGCAGGCCCTGGGCCTGCGCAAGGGTGAGATGCTGAACATGGAGCCGGACGGCCATGGTCGCGTGCGCCTGGAATACCGCATCCCGGCCCGTGGCCTGATCGGCTTCTCCAACGAGTTCATGAACCTGACCCGCGGTTCGGGCCTGATCTCCTCCATCTTCGACGGCTACGAGGCCTACAAGGGCGAGATCGGCGGCCGCAAGAACGGCGTGCTGATCTCCATGGACGACGGTGAGATCTTCACCTACGCCCTGGGCAAGCTGGACGACCGCGGCCGCATGTTCGTCAAGCCCAACGACCCGGTGTACGAGGGCATGATCGTGGGCATCCACAGCCGTGACAACGATCTGGTCGTCAACGCCACCCGCACCAAGCAGCTGACCAACTTCCGCGTCAGCGGCAAGGAAGACGCGATCAAGATCACCCCGCCCATCGAGCTGACGCTGGAGTACGGTGTGGACTTCATCGACGACGACGAGCTGGTCGAGATCACGCCCAAGAGCGTGCGTCTGCGCAAGCGCCATCTGTCCGAGAACGAGCGCAAGCGCGCGGCTCGCGGCGGCTGATGAGCGTTCGGGCTGAGCAGCCCTGGCCTGCGCGCTTTCGCAAGGACGTGACGCAGGCCTGAATCCACTCTCCAGCGCCCCCTTTCTCGGGGGCGCTCTGCCATCCATGAAGCACAGTCGCGCGGTTCTGCTGATGATTGCGGTCACCCTGCTGTGGAGCACAGCCGGAGTGGTGTCGCGCCATCTGGAGGCAGCCCGCAGCTTCGAGGTGACCTTCTGGCGCAGTGCCTTCAATGCCCTGGCCCTGCTGCTTGCTCTCGGCGTCTTGCGGGGGGCGGCCCTGTGGCGCCAGCTGCTGGGCGCGGGGCGCGCGGTCTGGGTCTCCGGCCTGTGCTGGGCCACCATGTTCACGGCCTTCATGGTGGCGCTGACCAAGACCTCGGTGGCCAATGTGCTGGTCACCATGTCCCTGGCTCCTCTGCTCACGGCCCTGTTTGCCCGCATCTTCCTGCAGCACCGCTTGCCGCTGCGGACCTGGGCCGCCATCGCCCTGGGCAGTGCGGGCATTGCCTGGATGTTCGGCCACGAGATGCAAGGTGGTGCTCAGGCCCTGGGTGGCATGCTCATCGCCTTTGCGGTACCGCTGGCCGCTGCCACCAACTGGACCCTTTTGCAGCATAGCCACAGCCGCAGCGAAGCAGGCGAGGGCAGCGGCGCGCCCGATATGTTGCTGGCCGTGCTGCTGGGCGCCCTGATTTCGGCCCTGCTGACCCTGCCGCTGGCCTGGCCCTTGCAGGCGGGCTGGCACGATCTGGGCCTGCTGGCCGGGCTGGGCGTGTTCCAGCTGGCCTTGCCCTGTCTGATCGTGGTGCAGCTCAGCCGCGTGCTGCCCGCGCCGGAGATCGCCCTGCTGGGCTTGCTGGAGGTGATCTTCGGGGTACTCTGGGCCTGGCTGGGTGCGGGGGAAGCCCCGTCTTCCGCCGCCTTGCTCGGAGGTGCTATGGTGCTGGCCGCCCTGGTGGGCAATGAATTGCTCGGCCTGCGGGCCGGTCGGTAAACACAACAAGAAGTCTGATGGAGTTGGCATGAGTTCCGCCGCCCTGATTCCCGCCCTGCAGTCCGACGGCCAGATCCTGGCCGAGGTCAATGGCTGCCTGGGCCTGATCACCCTGAATCGCGCCAACGCGCTCAATGCCCTGTCGCTGGCCATGATCCGCGACATCACTTCGCTGCTCAAGCACTGGGCCGCCAGCCCGGCCATCCAGGCCGTGGTGGTGCTGGGTGCCGGTCGCGAGGGCAAGCCGGCCGCCTTCTGCGCCGGTGGCGACATCCGCTTCTTCCACCAGAGCGCCACCGCTGGCACCCCGGAAGCCATGGCCGCGCTGGAAGCCTTCTTCACCGAGGAATACGCGCTCAATCACCTGATCCACCACTATCCCAAGCCCTATGTGGCCCTGATGGATGGCGTGGTGATGGGCGGCGGCATGGGCATCAGCCAGGGCTCGAAGCTGCGTGTGCTGACCGAGCACAGCAAGCTCGCCATGCCCGAGACCCATATCGGCCTCTTCCCCGATGTGGGCGGCGGCTGGTTTCTGGGCCAATGCCCCGGCCATGCCGGCGAATGGCTGGCCCTGACCGGCCAGCCCATCGGCGCAGGCGATGCCATCGCCCTGGGCCTGGGCGATGTCTTCGTCAAGAGCAGCGAGCTGCCGGCCATCGTTGAGGCCTTCCGCCACGGCGAACAGCCCAGCGCCGAGCATGTGGTGGCCGAGGTGATGGAGCGCGCCGATCTGGCCCCCGCGCCCGACTACCTGGATCTGCGCAGCCGCATCGACCGGCACTTCTCCAAGCCCAGCGTGGCCGAGATCATGGGCTCGCTGGCTGCGGCCGATGACGCCTGGGCCCAGGACACCCTGGCCGTGCTGAAGAAGCGCTCGCCCCTGATGATGGCCGTGACCCTGGAGCAGTTGCGACGCGCCCGCAAGCTCAGCCTGGCCGAGGACCTGCGCATGGAGCGCGATCTGGTGCACCGCTGCTTCACGCTGCGCCCCGGCGCCGCCTCCGAGACGGTGGAAGGCATCCGCGCCCTGGCCGTGGACAAGGACCATGCGCCGCGCTGGAACCCGGCCCGCATCGAGGAGGTGACGCCCGCCATGGTCCAGGCCTTTTTCGAGAGCCCCTGGAGCGCCGAGCAGCATCCGCTGCGCGAGCTTCGCTGATCTGCATCATGAGCGCCGTGCGACTCGCGCCAGCCGGGCCGGTCCCGGCATGTTGACAGCCTGTGCACTGCGCTAGAGTGTGCTGAAGCCCGAGGGTTTCTCGGGCGGAGCGCTCTGTCTTGATCATCTGCTTTCATCAGTTCGGCCCACGCGGTGCGGTGGCTTGCGGCTTGCTGCTGCTGGGGCTTGTGCTCGGGGGCTGCGCGGCATCCCCCCTCGGTGAAGCTGGCGCGGGCCCCAGCACGACCGTCAAGCCGGCCACCGCGAGCCGTCTCGGCGACACCGCTACCGTGCCCCTGCAGGATCTCAACCTGACTCGCAGCGAGATCCCGGTCCTCCTGCAGCAGGCCCGGCTTCAGCCCTATGCGCCGCCCCTCGAGCCGGTGAGCTGCGCCAGCCTCCAGCTGGCCCTGGCCGCCCTGGACGAGGTGCTTCCGCCCGATGTGGATACCAGCAGCCCCAAGCCCGGCGAACAGGGCTGGGCGGAGCAGGGCGGTGAGATGGTGGGCGACGCCGTCTGGGATGCGCTGCGCAACACGGCCGAGGGTGTCATCCCCCTGCGGGGCTGGGTGCGCAAGCTCAGTGGCGCCGAGCGTCATTCCGCTGCCGTCCAGTCCGCACTGCGAGCCGGCGAGGCCCGGCGCTCCTTTCTGATTGGCCACGCGCAGGCTCGCGGCTGCTCCCCTCGGCCGGTGCTGACACGCCCAGGCGTGCCCTGAGCCCCGCGGGACAGAGGTCGCGCTAGTCAAGGCTGACTTCGGTTTCTTCGAAGTCCAGGCCTTGATTTGACTTGTTTTTCAAGATGCACGGCCTGCGTAAGCTCGCGGCTGCGAACGCGCCCTTGGCGGCGCGGCAATCTTCAAGACGAAAAGGCGCTGTACATGTACAAGACATCACACCCAAGCATCCGGTTCCCCGCTCCCCAATCCTTGGTGTGGAGGGCTTGACCATGGCTCTGAACTCAAGCTGGCGCTGGGGCGCCTGGAGTTTGTTCCTCGTGCTGGCCCTGCTGTGGAGCGGCGGCCTGGGGCTGCTGGGCGCCATGCTGGACTGGGCCAGCCATGCCCTGGCCAGCGGCGATGCCGCGCGCATGGGCGAAGCGGCTGCGGCCTGGCAGATGCCGCCCTGGCTGGCACCCTGGGTGGACGAGGCCACGCTGCGCGCGCTCCAGGAGAGTCTGAAGTGGGTGCTGGATCTGGGGCAGTCCGGCCTGCCTTGGCTGGGCACGGCCCTGGGCTGGCTCACGCCCTTGCTGTGGGTGCTGTGGTTCATGGGCGTGATGGCGCTGTTCTTCCTCACCCTGCTGGGCCTGCGCCTGCTGCGCTCCATCCCGTCCACCACCGCAAGCGCGCGCTGATTCATGTCCTTCTCGGATGAAGGGGCCGCGGCCGGACTGGCCGAGGCCTTTCGCCAAGCCCTGCTGGAGCATGGGGAGGCCGAGGCGCCGCAGGTGCTGAGCCTGGATGATCTCTTGGCCCTGCATGGTCAGGCCTCGGCGGCCGTGTTGCTGATGATGATGGCCCTGCTCAGCGTCACGCCCCTGGCCGGTATCGGCACCCTGCTGAGCCTGGTGATCCTGCTGCTGGGCTGGCGCTGGCACCGTGACCATGTCCAGACCCGCCTGCCGCGGCGCCTGGCCGAGTTCCGCCTGGGGCCTGTGTGGTCGGCGCGCTGCCTGCGCATGCTGGCCTGGACCTACGGCCTGGCCGACCGCTGCCTGCGCGCGCGCTGGCTCTTCATGAGCCATCGCCGCACCCGCCTGGGCTGGGGCGCCTGGATCGCCGCCATGGGCCTGATCATCATGCTGCCCCTGCCGCTGGGCAATGTGCTGCCCAGCCTCAGTCTGGTGCTCTTGAGCCTGGGCTGGATGTTCCGCGACGGCCTGGCCCTGCTGGCCTCGGCCCTGGTCGGGTCGGGCGCCCTGGTCTTCACCGCCACCATGGGCCATGTGATCACCGAGGCAGCCCAGCGCGCTTGCGGTGGTGGACGGGATGGAGCGCAGCAGGCGCAGGCCCAGCAGGGTGAGGAAGAACAGCGCCATCACGCCCATGAACCACAGCACCCACAGCAAGGGCGTGAGCCAGCCCAGGGCCGTGCCCAGCC
>NZ_JBKCLH010000146.1:0-22370 GCF_046300915.1 Roseateles sp.
CCCTGACCCGCCCCCCCGGTTCGCCGGGCGGCGGGTTTGATCTTTTCTGAAGGACCCGTGATGTCTGTAGAAAAAAGAGTCCTGTTCCGATCGCGCTGGCTGCCCTGGCTGCTGCTGGCGCCGCAGGTGGCCGTGATCACCATCTTCTTCTTCTGGCCCGCTGGCCAGGCCTTGCTGCAGTCGCTGCAGCAGCAGGATGCCTTCGGCACCTCCGTCGAGTGGGTGGGGCTGGAGAACTTCCGCAACCTCTTCAATGACGAGAGCTACCTGGCCTCGTTCAAGGTCACGGCGCTGTTCTCCGCCCTGGTGGCGGTATGCGGCTTGTCGGTGGCCTTGATCCTGGCGGTGATGGCGGACCGAGTCATCAAGGGCGCCATGGCCTACAAGACCCTGCTGATCTGGCCCTATGCCGTGGCACCGGCCGTGGCTGGCGTCTTGTGGCTCTTCATGTTCGCCCCCTCCATCGGCGTGGTGTCCTACACCCTGCAGGCCATGGGTCTGGACTGGAACCATCTGCTCAACAGCGATCACGCCCTGACCCTGATCGTGGTGGCGGCCGTCTGGAAGCAGATTTCCTACAACTTCCTGTTCTTCCTGGCGGGCCTGCAGTCCATCCCCAAGTCCCTGATCGAGGCCGCGGCCATCGATGGTGCCAGCCCGGCACGCCGCTTCTGGACCATCGTGTTCCCCCTGCTCTCGCCGACCACCTTCTTCCTGCTGGTGATCAATGTGGTCTACGCCTTCTTCGACACCTTCGCCATCGTCGATGCCACCACGCATGGCGGCCCCGGCAAGGACACGGCCATCCTGGTCTACAAGGTGTACTACGACGGCTTCAAGGCCCTGGACATGGGCGGCTCGGCCGCTCAATCGGTGGTGCTGATGGTGGTGGTGATCGCCCTGACGGTGCTGCAGTTCCGCTTCGTCGAAAAGAAAGTGCAGTATTGATATGGTTGAACGTCGTCCAGCCCTCACCCTGCTGGCCCATCTGACGCTGATCCTCGGCGTGCTGATCGTGGCCTTCCCGGTCTATCTGACCTTTGTGGCCTCCACCCAGACGGCCGAGCAGATCGCGCAGAGCCGCCCGCTGTCCCTGCTGCCCGGCGACCATATGCTGGAAACCTGGAAGCTGGCCCTCTTTGGTGGCGAGACCAGCGCCGGCAGCAAGATCCCGCCGGCCCTGCCCATGCTGAAGATCAGCCTGATCAGCGCCCTGGTGATCTCGATCGGCAAGATCGCAATCTCCCTGCTCTCGGCCTTTGCGATCGTCTACTTCCGCTTCCCCTTCAAGCAGTTCTTCTTCTGGGCCATCTTCGTCACGCTGATGCTGCCGGTGGAGGTGCGCATCGGCCCGACCTATGAGGTGGTGGCCGATCTGGGCCTGCTCAACAGCTATGCGGGTCTGACGGTGCCGCTGATCGCCTCGGCCACCGCCACCTTCCTGTTCCGCCAGTTCTTCATGACGGTGCCGGACGAGCTGGTGGAAGCCGCCCGCATGGACGGTGCCGGCCCGATGCGCTTCTTCAAGGATGTGCTGCTGCCCCTGTCCAGCACCAGCATCGCGGCCCTGTTCGTGATCCAGTTCATCTATGGCTGGAACCAATACCTCTGGCCCCTGCTGGTGACCACCGAGGAAAGCATGTACCCCGTGGTGATGGGCATCAAGCGCCTGGTCGCGGGCGAGTCCTACACCGAATGGAATGTGGTCATGGCCACCGCCCTGCTCGCGATGATCCCGCCCGCCATGGTCGTGATGCTGATGCAGAAGTGGTTCGTCAAGGGCCTGGTTGACACTGAAAAGTAAGAGATAGATATGGCAAGCATTTCCCTGCGCAATGTGGTCAAGCGTTATGGCCACGGCCCCAAGGCCAACCAGGTGATCCACGGCGTGAATGCCGAGATCAAGGACGGCGAGTTCATCGTGATCGTGGGCCCCTCGGGCTGCGGCAAGAGCACCTTGCTGCGCATGGTGGCCGGTCTGGAAGAGGTGTCCGACGGCGAGATCGCCATCGGCACCCGCGTGGTCAACAACGTGGAGCCGGCGGACCGCGACATCGCCATGGTGTTCCAGAACTACGCCCTGTATCCCCACATGAGCGTGTTCGAGAACATGGCCTACGGCCTGAAGATCAAGAAGGTGCCGCTGGACGAGATCAAGGCCCGCGTGGACAAGGCGGCCAAGATCCTGGAGCTGGGCCATCTGCTGGAGCGCAAGCCGCGCGAGCTCTCGGGCGGCCAGCGCCAGCGCGTGGCCATGGGCCGCGCCATCGTGCGCAACCCCCAGGTCTTCCTGTTTGACGAGCCGCTGTCCAACCTGGACGCCAAGCTGCGCGCCCAGACCCGTCTGGAGATCCAGAAGCTGCACGGCGAGCTGGGCGTGACCTCGCTCTTCGTGACCCACGACCAGGTGGAGGCCATGACCCTGGCCCAGCGCATGATCGTGATGAACGGCGGCCATATGGAGCAGATCGGCACGCCCGAGGAGGTGTACAGCCGCCCCGCCACCACCTTTGTGGCCGGCTTCATTGGCTCCCCGCCCATGAACCTGCTCAAGGGCCAGGCCCAGGGCAGCAGCTTCACGGTGGGCGGCGTCACCCTGGCCCTGCCAGCACCGGCACCGCGCGACGGCGAGCTGATCATGGGCCTGCGCCCCGAGCATCTGGACCACTGGAAAGGGCTTGACGACCCCCATGCCCCCCGAGGGGGTGCCGCCGCTCTTGGGAGCGGCCCGGCGAGCGGCACCACTGACTGGGCCTTCAAGGTCGAGATGATCGAGATGCTGGGTGCCGAGCGCCTGATCTACGGCCGTCTGGGCAGCGAGCAGTTCACGCTGCGCATCGACGGCACCCTGACCCCGCCCAAGATGGGTGACACCCTGATGCTGGAAGTCAGCGCGAAGCAGCTGCACTGGTTCGACGCCCAGACCAAGCAACGGGTGGAGTAACCCACCCCCTACGCGCTACGCGCCTCGGAAATGCACGACATGGTGATGGATACACAAGCACTTTGGCCCATGCCCTTCTGGGTGGCGCACCGTGGCGCCGGCAAGCTGGCACCGGAGAACACCCTCGCGGCCTTCCGCGAGGGCGCGCGCCATGGCTGGCGCGCCTTCGAGTGCGATGCCAAGCTCAGCCGCGATGGCCAGCCCTTTTTGCTGCATGACGCCACGCTGGACCGCACCACGCCCGAGCGCGGTGTGGCCGGCGAGCGCGACTGGGCGGAACTGGCGCGCATCGATGCCGGTGCCTGGCACAGCCGTGCCTACGCCGGGGAACCCATCCCCAGCCTGGACGCGCTGGCGCGCTATGTGCTCGCCAACCGCTTCGCGCTGAACATCGAGATCAAGCCCACGCCCGGCACCGAGCGCCACACCGGCGAGGTGCTGGGGCGCGAGGTGCTGCGCCTGTGGGCCGGCTCGGGCACCCTGCCCCTGTTCAGCAGCTTCAAGCCCGAGGCCCTGGAAGGCGCCCGCGCGAGTGCGCCCGAGGTGCCGCGCGGCCTGCTGGTGGACAAGCTCTGGGACGGCTGGTTCGCCACCGCCCAGGCCCTGGGCTGCGCCGCCGTCATCACCAACTACGCGCTGATGGACCGCGCCCTGGTGCAGCAGCTGCACGCCGCCGGCATGAAGGCCGTGGTCTACACCGTCAACGACCCGGCCACCGCCCAGTGGCTGATCGGCAATGGGGTGGACGGCATCATCAGCGACGCGGTGGATCGGTTCTCGCCGGTGGGGTGAGTGGCGGGGAGGGGGTGGCCTCCGCGGTTGCGGGGGACGCCTGCTGCGCAGCGGTTGCTGCCACTCGGCCTGACCGCCAAGGGAGGCTGCTCTCGACACATCTTCAGACGTTGACCGCCGGCGGCTGTGTGGCTCTTGAGCGAATGAGCCACTTAAGAGAATTCGCGCTATCCGCCTCCGCTACCTTTTCCAGCTTCGTATGGGCACCCTCAAGTAGCAGCGAGTCAGCTTGGCGAGACTCCGCCCCGTTGTTCCTATACCGCGTATATGGCCCAATCGGCTGCGTAAATCTGCTCGGTAATATCTGGCAAAGCCTCGGTTCGACTAACCACACACGTCGCAAGCAGCTTAGCGCGCGCGTAAGCAGGTTGATCGCGCGAGAAGTCGATACCGTATTCCTTCACGGTCCCGAACCATTGCTTGAGGATGCTCTTGCCACAGGTTGTAGGCAATCGCTGAGCAATCACTTTTAGAAACTCGAACGTCGCCTTGATGAACTCATCGTCAATGTGCGCGACCTTTTCGGCGAGCGCTGGCTGATTAATGCGCGCTGCATCGTGCGCAGTCACAAAGCCCGCGTTGTGAGCTACCGAGTGCCGAAGCACCCAAAGTGTGTTCAGCGCTGTGACCTCTGTGCCATTGAAGGCTGGCACGCCGAATAGGCTCTTGAACCGCTCATCCACGGTTCCCGGCGTGTGCCAGCCTAATGTCGGGTGGACTAGCATGGCTCCGACCGTGGTCTGCACAACTCGCTGCGAGAGCACGCGATCGGTCGTTACGTTCAGCCATTCCATCTTCTTGATCTTGTCGTCGAACGCACTCGTGGCGTCGATGGCCTTGGCGACGAAGTCCTTCAACATGTATTCGAAGGCGGCCATAAGTTGGCCGTATATGGCCAATTGGTTCTTGTGTCGATGCTTGCCTGCGACACCACCCCGTGCAGTGGGATCTAGCCGGTGATCTGAAAAATACTCTGCCGCAAGGCACAGCGATCGCCCCTGAGAACAGAAGAATGAACATGGACTGCTTTCGCGCTTAACGTTCTCTCGCGAGATATCAGCAGATTCGCGATTCCAAACCGCAGCCTGTGGAAAAACCATTTGCGCTCCTCCCTCGGGTTCGCCGCTCAAACATGCTCTGCAGGCAAGGAGTCATACCTTTTCGCCTGGCAGTACCAATCGTAGTACACGCTCGTGAGGCAATGACGCAACGTACCGGGTGCTGCCGACTTTGCAGGTCGTAGCCTTTAGCCCCGCGAAGTGGCGCTGACGGGAACTCTGCAAAACGTGTCCGGGCATCTGCATTGGGTCATAGCTGTCAGAGGTCGGGCCTGACGCGAACAACAGCAATCAGCCTTCAGAAGTCGCTCACCCCGCCGCGGCCTCTCCCCTGAAGTCGCAGCACGCTAGCCCTCGCCCCGGCTACTGACAGCCTCAATCCGCGCATACACACAGGTATCTCGCGGCTCGCCAGCCGTGTTCAGCGCGTCGCGGCGCAGCACGCCTTCCAGCTCGAAGCCGCAGCGCTCGGCCACCGCGCGGCTGCGCGTGTTGAGCGCATCGGCGCGGATCTCCACCCGGCGCGCGCGCAGCTGGGTGAAGGCCATGTCGGCCAGGGCGCGCACGGCCTCGCTCACATAGCCCTGGCCCTGGGCGCTGCTGCGCACCCAGTAGCCGATCTCGAAACGCCGCACCGTCCAGTCCAGGCGGTGCAGGCCGGTGCCGCCCAAGAGGCGCCCCGCCTGACCCTGCGGCCCCTTGAGATAGAACTGGTAGACCAGATCGCTGCGCTCAATGAAGCGCGCCACCTGGTGGCGCACCACGGCCTCGCTGTCCTCGATACTGGGCGCCGTCTGGGCCCAGATCATCCAGGGCCTGAGCGCGTCCAGGGACTCACAGATGGCCGCATTCAGGGCCTGGCCCAGGCCGATATGCGGCATGGCAATCACCAGGCGCTCGGTCTCCAGGCGCTCCGGCACCTGGATCAGCACGGGGTCGGGCAGGCTCATGGCCGGGGCTCCTCTTGGGTCGACATCTTCACCATCACTTGCTGGGCTGCAAGGCGGGCCCGGCGTCCGCATGGCCGGCCGGCGACTCCGGCTGCGCATCCTCGGGGCTGGGCAGTTCGCGCACGGCGCGGATCACGCCATGGCGCCAGACCAGGGCCGTGAGCAGCACGGCGCCGGCCCCCGCAAAAGCAAGGGCCGCGCGCAGGCCCAGATGCTCGCCCAGCCAGCCGCCTATCAGGGCGCCCGGCCCCGCCGGCAGAAGAATCAGCCAGCGCATGGTGCTGGTCATGCGGCCCAGCAGGGGCGCGGGCGTGACCGCCTGGCGCAGGGACAGGAAGTTGATGAAGATGAGCACCGCCCCGATGCCGAAGGTGAAGAGCATGAAGGCAAAGGCGGCGATGCCCAGGGCATTGGCCGGCGCCACCGAGAGCAGCAGCCAGCCCAGACCGCAGACGCCAAAGCCTGCGATCAGGCTGGGGCCGGGCCCGAGCCGGCGGCTGATGCGGTGGCCGAAGACGCTGGCCAGCACCGTGCCCGCGCCCAGGGCCACATAGCTCAGGCCCACGGTCTGGCCCGACAGGCCCAGGGTGCGCGTGGCAAAAAGAATCTGCACCACCAGGGCCGCGTTGTGGCAGAGCTGCCAGCCGCCCACGGCCGCGGCCAGGCTCACCAGCAGGCGCTTGTCGCGCACAAAGCGCAGGCCGGCCTTGAGGTCGCGCCAGAAGTCCGCGTCGGGCTGCACGCGCAGCTGCTCCTGCACCTTGATGCCGCGCAGGATCAGGGCCGAGATCAGCACCAGCACCGCGTCCACCGCCAGGGCCATGGGCGCGCCCAGCATCTTGATCAGGGCTCCGGCAAGACCCGGCCCCGCCACCTCGGCACCCGAGGAGGCCAGGGCATTCTTGGCGTGCGCCTCCACCAGGCGCTCGCGCGGCACCACCTGGGTGAGCACGATCTGGGCGGCGCTGCCGGCCGTGGTGTAGACCGTGCCCAGCACAAAGCCCACCACATAGAGCCAGGTCATGGACAGCCAGCCCATCCAGGCCGCCACGGGCACGGTGGCTACCACCAGGGCCAGACAGGTCTCGCCCCAGATATAGACCGGCAGCTTGCGCACCCGGTCCAGCCACACACCCGAGGGCAGGGAGAAGAGCACGAAAGGCGCGATCTCCATGGCCGTGAGCAGGCCCATCTGGGTGGGGCTGGCGTTGAGCAGCAGGGCCGCCGTCAGCGGCAGGGCCAGCATGGTGATCTGCCCGCCCAGGGAGCTGATCAGGATGGAAGTCCAGAGGCGGCGGTAGATACGGTCGCGCAGCAGATCCCCGGGGGGCAGGGTCAGGCTTTGCTTGAGCCGGTCAAACCAGGGCGTGGGCCGGGTCGACGACATGGGAATCTCCAGAAAGGGCCGCCCGTCGGTATCTCAACAGAGAAACCCAACGGACCTGCGCCAGAAAAACGGAAGGCAGCAGCGCTCAGGACCACAAGCCGCGCGCGCGCAGCGCCGCCGCGGCAGGGCCCGCGGTGCGGCATCTGGTGCGATCAAGCAGCTTGGTCATGGCTGGGTCTGGAGTAGGGCTCGATCGTAACGTCGGGCTTGACGCAGGACAAGCAAGCCGCCCATCGCGGCTTGCACGGATCGCCCGGCTCAGTAACCCACGGCCGCGCCATCGCGGCGCGGGTCGCTGGCCGCCACATAGCCCTCCACCGCCGGATCACCCAGGCGCCAGATAAATTGGCCGGCACCGAAGTCCTGGTAGCTGTCGTGGATGTCGCCGATCTCATGGCCCAGGGCGCGCAGGCCCTCGATGGTGTCGGGCTTCATGCTGGGCTCCACATTGATGGACAGACCCTCGTTGAAGCGCCAACGCGGCGCGTCGCAGGCCGCCTGGGGCTGCTGCTGGTAGTCCAGCATGCGCACCAGGGTCTGCATATGGCCTTGCGGCTGCATATTGCCGCCCATCACGCCATAGCTCATCACCGGCTGACCGTCCTTGGTCAGGAAGGCCGGGATGATGGTGTGGAAGGGCCGCTTGCCCGGCGCCACCTGGTTGGCGAAGCCATCCTCCAGCGTGAAGCCATGGCCGCGGTTCTGCAGCGAGACGCCATAGCCCGGCACGACCAGGCCCGAGCCGAAGCCCATGTAGTTGCTCTGGATGAAGCTGATCATCATGCCGCTCTCGTCGGCCGCGGTCAGGTAGATGGTGCCGCCCTTGACCGGGTTGCCCGCCTTGAAGTCCTGGGCGCGCTTGATGTCGATCAGCTTGGCGCGCTCGGCCAGATAAGCCGGGTCCAGCATCTGGGCCGGCGTCATCGCCATCGCCGCGGGCTCGGCCACGTATTGGTAGACATCGGCAAAGGCCAGCTTCATGGCCTCGATCTGCAGATGCTGGGAGGCGGTGCTGTCCACCGCGTGCTGGGCCACATCCAGATGCTTGAGGATGCCCAGGGCCATCAGGGCCGCGATGCCCTGGCCGTTGGGCGGGATCTCGTGCAGGGTGTGGCCGGCATAGTCCTGGCTGATGGGTGTGACCCACTCGGGCTGGTAGGCCGCGAAATCGGCCGCCGTCATCGCGCCGCCCGTCTGCTTGGCAAAGGCCTCCACGGCCGCGGCCACCTCGCCGCGGTAGAAAGCCTCGCCCTTGGTTTCGGCGATCAGGCGCAGGGTGCGCGCCGCGGCCTTGAACTGGAACAGCTCGCCCACATGGGGCGCGCGGCCCTTGGGCAGGAAGGCCTCGGCAAAGCCGGGCTGAGCCACCAGATCCTCCACCTTGGAGGCCAGGGTCCACTTCTGCTGCACGATCACCGGCACCGCATAGCCACGCTCGGCAATCTCGATGGCAGGCGCCATCAGATCGGCAAAGGGCAGCTTGCCAAAGCGCTGGCTCAGCGCCACCCAGCCGGCCACGGCGCCGGGCACGGTAACGGCATCCCAGCCGCGCTTGGGCAGGCTCTTGGCCTCGGCGCCGTACTTCTTGCGGAAGTAGCCCACATCCCAGGCCTGCGGGGCGCGGCCCGAGGCATTCAGGCCGTGCAACTCCTTGCCGTCCCACAGGATGGCGAAGGCGTCCGAACCCAGGCCGTTGCTGCAGGGCTCCACCAGGGTCATGCAGGCCGCGGTGGCAATCGCGGCATCCACCGCATTGCCGCCCTGGGCCAGGATGCGCAGACCCGCCTGGGCCGCCAGCGGGTGCGAGGTGGACACGATATTGCGGGCGAAGACCGGGCTGCGCTGGCTGGGGTAGCCGCTGTTCCAGTCGAAGGCGTGCTGGCTCATGGTGATGAAGAACTCCGGAAGCAGTGGGGGCGGAAGTGACGAGCTCCGATTGTGAGAGCTGGCCCATCGCAAGAAAAGCTAATATTTCTTGCCTCCATCACAAGACCTTCTTGCCATGCCCAGCCTGCGCACCCTTCGCTGCTTTGTCGCCGTGGCGCACCAAGGCTCCTTCGCCGCCGGCGCGGCCGAGGTGGCCCTGACCCAGGCCGCGGTGAGCCTGCAGATGCGCAATCTGGAGGCCGAGCTCAAGCGCACGCTGTTCGACCGCGGCGGCCAGGGCGGACGCTCGGCCCAGCTCAATGCCGCGGGCCAGGCCCTGCTGCCCTGGGCCGAGCGCATGCTGGCCCTGGATGCCCAGCTGCACGAGGAGCTGCGCGATGCGGCCCAGCGCGCCGATCCCATGCAGGGCGCGTACCGGGTGGGTGCCGTGGTCTCGGCCGTGGCGCCGCTGGCCCACGCGGTGGTGGCGCTCAAGCAGGCGCATGCGGGTCTGGAGCTCAAGCTGATCTCGGCCAAGTCCGGCGAGCTGGCGGCCCAGGTGCAGGCCGGCCAGCTCGATGCCGCCGTGCTGGTGCGGGGCCCGGGTCGCATTGCGCCTGGGCTCAGCTGGATTCCTCTGTATGAGGAGGCTCTCGTGCTGCTGGCGCCGGCCGATGCGGCGCGCCAGAGCCCCGCCCGGCTGCTGAGCCGCAGCCCCTTTCTGCGCTTTGACCGCAGCGAGCGCACCGGCGTGCTGGTGGAACAGGCCCTGCGCCGCCTGGGACATCCCAAGCTGCAGGAGTTCCTGGAACTCAACTCCATCGAGGCCCTGGCCGAGCTGGTGCGTCAGCGCGTGGGCGTGGCCCTGCTCCCCCTGCTGCGCAAGGCCGGCTGGGAGCAAGACCCGGCACTGCGCGTGCTGCCGCTACCGGGGCTGCCGCTGCGGCGCAATCTGGGTCTGCTGTGCCGGCGCAGCGTGCGCGGGCCCTTGACCGAAGCCATCGTGAAGCAGTTCGGCAGCCACTTGTAAGACATTGCAAGCGCTTCGCCAGAGGGTCAACTGCGGGTCCTACGCCCTCGTTGTGTCACTACCTTTCACCACTCCACGGAGAGTCACGATGAGCACCCTGAAGACCACCCTGAGCACCGCCCTGCTGGCCCTGTCTGCCGGTGTTGCCCTGGCACAAGCCCCTGCGGCTCCGGCGGCCCCGCCGGCTCCCAAAACCGAGGCCAAGGCCGAGGTGAAGGCTGCCGCGAAGGCCGAGCCCAAGGTCGAAGCGAAGGTAGCCGCACCGGCCCAGGCCGCGGCGTCGCAGGCTGCCAAGCCCGCCGCCAAGGCCGAAGCTGCGAAGGCCGAAGCTGCCAAAGAAGCCACGGCCAAGCCCGCAGCCGCAGCAGCCGTCAAGCCTGAAGCCAAGCCCGAGGCCAAGCCGGCCGCCAAGCCCTGATCACATCGGGTCGTCGCCTCAACAGCAAGACCTGACCCTCGCGGAGCTGCGGCTCCGCCCCCGCCGCAAGGTTCATCCCTTGCGGCGCTGCGCGTTCTGGTGAATCCGGAACGCGCGCTGCGCGGCAAGGCGGCGCTCTGTCGACCTTGTTGTTCTTCTTCTCCGTGGTGTGCTCCGTTTCAGAGCCCCTTGTCGCGCAGCACCATCAGCAAGTCTGGGCAGCCTTCCTCATTGCCCGAGCCATCGCCCCGATCCTGAACGACAAAGCCATGGCGTTCGTAAAAGCGGCGCGCGCCAGCATTGGCCTCGAAGGTGTGGAGCTTGAGCGGTCTCGGCAGGCGAGCAAGAGCGTGCACCAGCAGCCGGGCGCCCAGGCCCTGGCCCACGCGGTCCGGGCTCAGGTAGAGCTGCTCGATCCAGGCCCCTTCATCTCGCTCATCGGCGGCGTCGCTAAGAAAGCCCAAGGGTGCCCCGGACGGCGCTTCCGAAATCAGCCAGGTTCTAGCCGCGGGCAGCAGCAGCTCAGCCACCCAGCGCCGCACATCAGGCTCGGAATGAACCAGGGGTGCGAAGGCCAGATGGCGACGGCGCGCTGCCAGATAGAGGGTGGCGATCTGGTCGGCGTCATGCACATCTGCCCGCCTGATTTCAAGACTCATGGCACTAAGCTTGCTTGTTGTATCGGACCGCGATACTGACACAAGCCATGAGCACGACCACTCCCCTGCACCACATTCCCGGCCGTACCAAGAAGCTGCCCCCGCTGCGCGTGGGGGTGGGCGGGCCGGTGGGTTCCGGCAAGACCACCCTGGTCGAGGTGCTGTGCAAGACCCTGCGCGAGCGCTACGACCTGGTGGTGGTCACCAACGACATCTACACCAAGGAAGACCAGCGCCTGCTGACCGTGGCCGGTGCGCTGGAGCCCGAGCGCATCATGGGCGTGGAAACGGGCGGTTGCCCGCACACCGCCATCCGCGAGGACTGCTCCATCAATTTGGAGGCGGTGGACCGCCTGCTGGAAAAGTTCCCGAACGCCGACATCGTCTTCGTGGAGAGCGGCGGCGACAACCTGGCCGCGACCTTCAGCCCCGAGCTCTCGGACCTGACCATCTATGTGATCGATGTGGCCGCGGGCGAGAAGATCCCGCGCAAGGGCGGCCCCGGCATCACCAAGAGCGACCTCTTCGTGATCAACAAGACCGATCTGGCCCCGCATGTGGGCGCCAATCTGGAGATCATGGAGGCGGATACGCGGCGCATGCGCCCCACCAAGCCCTTTGTGATGAGCAATCTCAAGACCGGCACCGGCCTGGATCAGGTGATTGACTTCATCGAGACCAAGGGCCTGCTGAAGGCCGCCTGAGCGGGTGTGGCTTCAGGCCAGGCTGAGCGGCACGACCTGGCGTTCGCTGCCGCCGGCCACATCCACATGACACAGCCCCGGGCAGCCCTGCTTGCTGCCCACCGCCGCATCAAAGACCTCGCGGGCGCAGTCATGGCAGCAACCGCAGGCCGAGGCCACACGGGTTTCGTCCTGCAGGAGCTCGAAGTTCCGGATGCCGGCGTCCACGGCGTGGCGGATATCGCGGTCGGAAACTCGGTGGCAGAGGCAGACGATCATGGTGGCGTGAGCGGGCTGGAACTCCCGGCGGAACAGGCGTCCGGGTGTCACGCACTCTAAAGCAAATGCGAACCTTTCTCAATAATATTCGCACCAAAGACCCCCACTGCCGCCGGGATTTGCCCGCAAAAGTCGTCAATAAACCCCGTAAATGACAAAGGCCGCAGCTGAGCTGCGGCCTTGCTGATCTCGCCGGCCCATCCCGGGCCGGTTCATCCAGGGGGTTCAGGACTCGCCGCCACCCATCTGGGACTGCAGGTAATTCTGCTCGCCCACCTGCTTGACCAGCTCGATCTGGGTTTCCAGGTGGTCGATATGCTCCTCGGTGTCGCTGAGGATGTCTTCCAGCAGCTCCCGCGAGACATAGTCGCGCACGCTTTCGCAGTAGGCGATGGCCTCCTTGAGCAGGCCGTGCGAGCCCATCTCCACACGCAGATCGCAGCTCAGGATCTCCACGGCGCTCTCGCCGATGTAGAGCTTGCCCAGGTCCTGCAGATTGGGCAGGCCCTCGATCTGCAGGATGCGGTCCATCAGACGGTCCGCATGCTTCATCTCTTCGATGGACTCCTGGTACTCGTGCTTGGCCATGCGCTCGAAGCCCCAGTTCTTCAGCATGCGGTAGTGCAGGAAGTACTGGTTGATCGCGGTCAGCTCGTTCTTGAGCTGTGCATTGAGGTATTCCAGAACCTTGGCATCGCCCTTCATCTTCATCTCCTTCTTGCGGACTGGCGGGCATTGTGCGCCCGCCTGCGCTTGAACGCGGACAAGACCCGACCCCGGCGCATTGCATGCGAAGCGTTTGCAGCTACGGGCCACACCGCCGCGCAGCCCCTCCTTGGTGGGATGCGCTTAGTGCTTGCTATTGCGAATAGTTCGCATTTAAGATGGGCGCATGAGCACCACCGTCCACACCCTGCCGCGCCAGACCCTGGCGCATGAGCCCGGCATGCCGGCCGCGTCCTCCCTGGGCCTGCCCCCGCCGCAGCCGGGCCGCCGCCGGCTCAGCAGCCAGTCCCTGATGGGCCAGGAGCGCGAGATCGAGATCGAGCATGCCGGACAGCTCTACCGCCTGCGCCTGACCTCCCTGGGCAAGCTCATCCTCACCAAGTGAGGCTGCTGCCACGCCGACGGGGCTGAGAACCCCGCAACGCGACCTCGGTCGCCCCATCCATCAACACGCCAGCCTTGTGCCAGCCCGCCACGCCGCCCCACCGGGGCGCCCTCGGCCGGGACCACCGGCTGCGGACGCTCCGGGGGACGCTCATGCCGACCCTGAACAGGAGCGTTCACCCATGCACGCCAGCCCCGCGCCCAACCACGGCGCCGTCCGCCACGCCTTCCGCCTGGCCCGCCAGGAACGTCAAGTCCGCCACCGCGAGCTGGCCGCCCAGCTGCAGCTCAGCGAGGCCGAGCTGCTGGCCGCCCATCTGGGCGGCTTCGACCCCCAGGAATCCCCGCTGCAGGCCCGCCGCCTGCGCCCCGAGTGGGCCGAGCTCATCGCCGCCCTGGAGCCCCTGGGCGAGCTGATGGCCCTCACCCGCAACGAAAGCTGCGTGCACGAGAAGGTGGGGGTCTACCACCACAGCAGCCGTCAGGGCCCCGTGGGCCTGGTGCTGGGCGGCGCCATCGATCTGCGCCTCTTCTACAGCCACTGGTGCCACGGTTTCGCGGTGCAGGAGCGCCTGGCCGATGGCGCCCTGCAGCGCAGCCTGCAGTTCTTCGACGCCGCGGGGGCGGCCATCCACAAGGTGTTTCTGCGCCCCGAGAGCGACTTGGTGGCCTATGAGGCCCTGTGCGAGCGCTTCGCGGCCCCGGACCAGCAGCCCGGCCTGCAGACCACCGCGGCCTGGCAGGAGCCCGCCGAGCGTCCCGACGCCGAGATCGACGCCGCCGCCCTGCGCCGCGACTGGGCTTCACTGCGCGACACGCACGACTTCTTCGGTCTGCTGCGCCAGCATGGCGTGTCCCGCACCCAGGCCCTGCGCCTGGCCGACCCGGCCTATGCCCTGCCCCTGGCCACGTCCAGTGCGCTGGAGCTGCTGCAGCGCGCCGCGCAGCAGGGCGTGTCCATCATGGTCTTCACCGGCAATCCCGGCATGATCCAGATCCACAGCGGCCCGGTACAGCGCGTCGCGGTGATGGGGCCCTGGATCAATGTGCTGGACCCGGGCTTCAATCTGCATCTGCGCGAAGACCACATCGCCAGCGCCTGGCTGGTGCGCAAGCCCACGGTGGATGGTCTGGTCAGCTCGCTGGAGCTCTTCGACGCCCAGGGCCGCAACATCGCCATGCTCTTCGGCGAGCGCAAACCCGGCCAGGCCGAGCGCTGCGACTGGCGCGCCCTGCTGGACAGCCTGGTCGAGGCCCGCGCCGCCGCGGACGCCAGCCCTCAAGGGGTGGCGGCATGCTGAGGCGGCGCCCGCTCCTGGGGCTCGGTGCCCTGGCCCTGCTGGGCACGCCCGCCCTGCGTGCGCACGCCGGCCCGGCGCCGCGCATTGTCAGCATCGGCGGCGCGCTCACCGAGCTGATCTACGCCCTGGGCGCCGAGCGCCTGCTGGTCGGGGTGGACAGCACCTCGCTCTTCCCCGCCGCGGCCCAGCGCCTGCCTCAGGTGGGCTATGCCCGCACCCTGGCCGCCGAAGGGCTGCTGGCCCTCAGCCCCAGCCTGATCGTGGCCACCGAGGAAGCCGGCCCGCCCGCCGTGCTGCGCCAGCTGGAGGCCGCGCGCGTGCCCCTGCAGCTGCTGCGCTCGGACTACCGCTTCGAAGGCGTGCTGGCCCGCACCGAACGCCTGGGCGGCCTGCTGGGCCGCGAGGCCCAGGCGCGCGAGCTGCGTGCTCGACTGCAGGCCGAGTGGGCCCAGGCCCAAGGCGAGCTGGCACGGCGCCGCACAGCTGGCACGGCCGGGCCGCGCGTGCTCTTCGTGATGGCGCATGCGCCGGGCCAGATGCGCATGGCCGGCCAGGAAACGGCGGCCGAGGCCATGCTGGCCTATGCCGGCGCACGCAACGCCTTGCAGGGCGTGCAGGGCTACAAGGCACTGAGCCCCGAGGCGGCCATTGCCGCGGCGCCGGACCTCATCCTCAGCACCCAGCAGAGCCTGGACCTGCTGGGCGGCAGCGCCGGCCTGCTGCGGCAGAACGGCCTGGCCCAGACGCCCGCCGGCCCGGCCGGCCGCGTGGCCGCCATGGAAACCATGGAGCTGCTGGGCTTCGGCCCGCGCCTGCCCCAGGCCTTGGCACGCCTGGTGAGCTTGATCCACGGCCCCGCCACAACCCGGACCTGATGCACCATGGCCGCCATCCTGCCTACCGCGACGGCGCTTGCGCGCCCCTCGGCCCTCCCCGCCGCCGGCCCGCGGCTCTCGCGCACGCTGCTGCTGACCCTGGCCCTGCTGCTGAGCCTGCTGGCGGGCCTGCAGTTCGGCGCCGTGCCCCTGCAGGCGCGTGACTGGCTCTACGGCCCCTGGGCCGAGGGGCCTGTGAGCGCCAGCGCCCATGTGCTGTGGCAGCTGCGTCTGCCGCGCCTGCTGCTGGCTGCCAGCGTGGGCGCAGCCCTTGGCCTGGCAGGCGCCCTGGCCCAGGCCCTGTTCCGCAACCCCATGGCCGAGCCGGGCCTGCTGGGCGTGAGCAGCGGCGCCGCTGCTGCGGTGGCCCTGAGCCTGACGGTGTTCGCCGGCCTGCAGCTGGCCCTGCCACCGAGCTGGCGCCTGTGGCTTTTGCCCCTGCTGGGCTTTGTGGGCGCCCTGGGCGTGTGCCTGCTGCTCACCCGCCTGGCGCGCTGGCTGGCCCCGGGCTCGGTGGCCGCCCTGCTGCTGTGCGGTCTGGCCCTGCAGGCCCTGAGCTTTGCGGTGGTGGGCCTGTGCAGCTTCCTGGCCAATGATGAGCAGCTGCGTGCCATCAATTTCTGGACCCTGGGCTCGCTGGCCGGTGCCCACTGGGGCATGGTGGCCCTGATGGCCGCCACCCTGGCCCTGCTCGTGCCCCTGGCTCGCCGCCTGGCGCCCCAGCTCAATGCCCTGGCCCTGGGTGAGGCTGCGGCCGGCCATGTGGGCGTGGATGTGGACGGTCTGCGCCGCCGCGTCGTGGCGGGCATCGCCCTGCTCAGCGCCCTGGCCGTGGCCTGGTGCGGCAGCATCGGCTTCATCGGCCTGATGGCGCCGCATCTCGCGCGCCAGCTGGTGGGCGCCGACCAGCGCCGCGTGCTGCCCTGCGCCATGCTGGCCGGTGCCCTGCTGCTGGTGCTGGCCGACACCCTGGCCCGCAGCGTGGCCGTGCCGGCCGAGGTGCCGGTGGGCGTGTTCAGCGCCCTGATCGGCGCGCCCTGGTTCCTCTGGCTGCTGCGCGGCGCCCTGCGCCGCCAGCCGGGAGCGCTGTGATGGCGCCGCCCCTGCTGCAGCTGCAGGCGGCCGAGCTGGCCCTGCCCGGCCGCACGGCGCCCGCCCCGCTGGGGCCCTTCGCGCTGAGCCTGCGCGCGGGCGAGCGCATCGCCATCCTGGGCCCCAGCGGGGCCGGCAAGTCCAGCCTGCTGCGCCTGATGGCCGGCGACAGCCCGGCCAGCCGGGGCCAGGTCTTGCTGGAGGGCCGCACCCTGGACGGCTGGGACCGGGCCGCCCTGGCACGACGCCGCGCGGTGCTGCCCCAGCAGCAGGGTGTGGCCTTCGGCCTGCCGGTGGAGCTGGTGGTGAGCCTGGGCCGCGTGGCGCTGGGCACGGACCCGGGCGGCGAGCGCATCCTGCGCGAGGCCCTGGCCGCGGCCCAGGCTGCCCACCTCTGGGGCCGACGCTTCGACACGCACTCGGGCGGCGAGCAGGCCCGGGTGCAGCTGGCCCGCGTGATGGCCCAGGCCTGGGACCAGCGCGAGGGCCTGCTGCTGGTAGACGAGCCCCTGGCCGCCCTGGACCCCGGCCTGGTCCAGGCCCTGATGGACGGCCTGGCGGACTTCGCCGCCGCGCGCGGTCATGCCCTGGTGGCCGTGCTGCACGACCTGAACCTGGCGATGAACCATTTCGAGCGACTGTGGCTGATCAAGCAGGGCCGGGTGCTGGCCGACTGCGACGCCCTGCCCGCCGCCCTGCCCCTGCTGGAGCAGCTCTACGACATGCGCCTGCGCCTGCTGCGCGACGAGCAGGGCCTGGCCCTGCTGCCGCTGCGCCAGGCGGCCTGAACCACCCGGTCCGCAACGCCCCGTCCATGTCAACGCAAGCCTGAACCATGTGCGACAAGCCCAATATCTTCAGCCCCCTGCTGGCGGCGCAGGACGACACACCCGCTCGCCCCACCCTGGCCGCCGCGCTGAAGCCACGGCTCGAAAGCAATAGCGAGGCGCGCGAGCTGCGCGAGGCCTTGCGCGGCTCGCGCCGGCGCCGTCTGTGTGAACTGCCCAGCCAGGCACTGTGACCGGTGATCGGGGTGTGCCTGCCCATGCCGGTGCTGCGCCGCCGCCTGGGCAAGAGCCTGGGCGGTGTGCCCCTGAACACCGACTACGACCTGCACTGCGGCGCCATCAATGAATGCAACCGCCGCAGCCCCATTGCCGAGACCCTGCAGCGCGAGCTGGACCAGCGCTATGCCCTGGCCCTGCGCCAGGCCGCCCAGCACAAGAGCGTCGAGGCCCTGGGCCGCTGGTGGCAGGCCGCCCAGAACGGCAGCGATGTGGCCGGCTCGCTCTGGGCCACCCTGACCCACGCGCGCTGCGAGGCGGAGCTGCAGGAGCAGGTGCTGCGCGACATCCACATGCTGCAGCATCAGGTGGGCGCGGCCAACCGGGCCGATCTGCAGCGCCTGGAGGCCCTGGCCGACGAGAACCAGGTGCTGGCCCGCGAGCTGGCCCAGGCCCAGTCGCGCAGCAGCCGCTTGCTGGCCGAGCGCCAGAACCAGATCGAGGCCCTGGAGGCCGAGCGCCTGCGCCTGCGCGGCGAGCTGCTGGCGCGCGACAGCCTGCTGGCCGGCCTGCGCGAAGAGTTCGCGGCCCTGGAAGCCGCCATGCCGGGCCTGCGCCACCGCCAGGAGCAGGCCCAGCAAATCCGCCAGCAGCAGGAACGCATGCACCAGCTCGAACGCGCCCTGCTGCATGCCCAGCAGCAGCTGGAGCGCGAGCAGCGCCGCCGCCAGGAAGCGCAGCAAGCCGCGCCCCACCCGGCCGTGCCGGTCGAGGCAGCGGCGCAGACCGAACCGGCGCCGGTGCCTGTGCTCAATGAGCGCGCCGTGCTCTGCGTGGGCGGGCGGCAGTCGGTGGTGCCCATCTACCGCCAGCTGATCGAGCGCACCGGCGGGCGCTTTCTGCACCACGACGGTGGCGAGGAAGACGCCGTGGCCAAGCTGGATGCCAGCCTGGCCGCGGCCGATCTGGTGATCTGCCAGACCGGCTGCATCAGCCACGATGCCTACTGGCGGGTCAAGGACCATTGCAAACGCCACGGCAAGCGCTGTGTCTACATCGAGTCGCCCAGCGCCAGCAGCCTGCGCCGCGCCCTGGGGGCGTTGGAGCACATGGCTCCCGATCAGCCCCTTGATGCGCCGCTCGCGCAGCCCGCGCCGGCGCCGAGGACGGCCGCGCCTACGGGTTCAGAAAGCGATCCGTCCTGAGCACGCTCTCGGGCAGATAGGGCTCGTGGGACTTGCGGAACGAGCCGTCACGCGCGGCCTTGCCCAGAGCCTCGCGCAGCAGGTCCCGATCGCGCTGCGGCAGGGAGCGCAGGGACAGATAGGCGCCCGAGCGTATGGGGCTGAGCCCGCGCAGCTCGTGATAGCGGAACTCGCCGGCGCTTTGAGCGGCCTGTCCGTCCAGCAGGGCCGAGTGCATCAGCGAGGCCGGCAGGATGGTGAAGTCCACCCGACCTCCGCGCAGCATGCGCTCCACGGTATCCAGATCGGCCACATAGTCCACCCGGCCACCGGCCTCCAGCTCGCGCAGCAGCGCCTGGTACTCGTCACCAAAGCTGTAGCGCCGCACCATGGCGGCCCGCCATTTCGTGTCCTTGAGCAGGCTCGCCACATCGCGTGGAATCTCGCCCCGCACACTCTGATGGGTGACCAGCGCCGGGGTCAGGCTGTAGAAGTGCACAAACTCGGCCCGTCCATCGCGCTCGCGGGTCTGCGATGAAGGCGTGAGCATGTCGGCACTGTGCTGTTCGAAGAACATCTGGTCGGCCCGTGCGCGGGGCACGACCGGAAACTCGAAGCTGCAGCCTATGCGCCGGCCCACGGCCCTGAGCCAATCGGGGTAGATGCCGCGCACGACATCGCCCTCGACCATCATGCTGAAGCCCGTGGGGGCCGCCGGCACCACGATGGGTCGGGAGCACTGCGCCCAAGCCGGCGCACCCAGCAGCAGGGCCACCGACGCCCAGAGGGTGGTGAGCGGGCGGCGAGAGGCTGGCATGCGGGAGGCTTGCATGCGCGCACTTTAATGGACTGGACCCCAGGTCACGGGCTGCGCACGGACCCAGCCCCTCAGGGCTCAGGACTTGCCCGTCTGACGCAGGGCGGCGCAGGGATCCTCGCGCTGCGCCTTGGCGGTGCGCACCACCCTGTCATACAAGTCGGTCTGGGGCTCAGCGCCGGCCGGGCCGGACGCCGGCTCCAGATAGGCCTGCACATGGATCTGTTCGGCCGGCACGCCGGCGGCCTCCAGGTAGTGCGGCACGGCCAGGTCCCGCCGCACATGGCCATTGCCGGCGATCAGGATCACGCGCTCGGCCCCGGCGGCGCGGGCCTTGAGCATGGCCTGGGCCATGGCGGCATCACGGCCACGCTGGGCCAGCACCATGCCGGGCAGCAAGCGCGCGGGCATGGCGCCGCAATGACCTTGCTCGATCTCGGCCTGCAAGGCCTGCTGCTGGGCCTGGGCCCAGGGTGTGGCGAGCTTGAGCGGCTGCAGATCCTCGGGCCAGGCGGCCTCACCCTGGCGCACCAGAGCGCGAGCCTGATCGCGGCTGATATTGCCGCCACGCAGCTGGGCGCCGCCGGCCAGCGCCGCCTCGAACAGCGGCTTGTGCAGGGGCCAGCGCCAGCCCTGGCGGTCCAGGCCGCCAGCCTGGCTCTGGGCCTCGGCCTCGCGCGGCGCGGCGGCCAGGGCCGCGTCCTGGTCCCGCCCCATCTGCTCGAACACCACGGTGCTGCGCCGGCCGTCGGCCAGCAGGCGGCGCAGCAGGGCCGCGCGCTCCAGATGGTGGGCGGGGTTGTCGTGCACCTCGCCCAGCAGGACAAAGGGCGCGCTGGGCAGAGGGGCAGCAGGCTCGGTACCAGCCTGGCGCAGCGCGGCACAGGCGCTCAGCAGCAGCGCCGGGGCCAGCAGCAAGGCGACGCGCAGAGCCGGTCTGGACATGCGGACGCGGTGACTTGGGGCAGTTTTGATCATGATCGGGTTCTCTCGTTCATTGGCATCGACAGCGGGCCTGGCAAGCGGGTTTGCACAAGCCGTGCAAGGGACTGGAGGCTGGCGAAAGGACAAGAGAGGCTGATGGCGTCCGAGCTGGCCTCGCTATTGTCGCGTCACGGCGCCCTGCCGCCACCCACGCCCCGCACGTCACCGGCCGAGCGGCAAGTGGCGAGGGCGAGAGGCGGCCTCAAGGTCCCGGGTGAACCGGCTGGTTTCGTGACGAAGAGCACAAACCAGTCAGATACCACCTGAGCAAGGGGTATCCCTAGCCCCCCCGCTTCGCAAGAATGCGCCCACGCACCCAAAAGGGGCAAATCCACAACCACGCAAGGGAATACACGATGTCCGTGCAGAAGCAAGCTTTCGGCCAGAAGACTGGTATGCATTCGGTCCTAGGCCTCCTGGCCAGCCTGGCCTGCAGCGGCGCCATGGCCCTGCCCTCCATCGACCTTGGCGTGGCCACGTCCTACAGCGGCTTCTTCTTCGGCGACGTGAAAGCCCAGAATGATGTGGAGGGTCGCCTGGCCGTGGGCGGCAACTTCACCGGCAATGGCTCCATCGGCTACCGCGCGCCCCACGGCAGCGCCGGCCCCAGCTTGGTGGTGGGCGGCAACGCCCACTTCAACAGCAATGGCGGCCTCTACAACGGCCCGAGCAAGCCGGTGGACACCAACCTGAGCGTGGGCCCCATCACCGAGTACCAGAAGGCCCCCGGCTACGGCGTCTACGGCGGCGCGCTGAGCGGCCAGACCCAGGGACTGGACCTGCGCCAGCAGACCGGTGTGATCGACTTCGCCCAGGCCAAGGCCCAACTCGGCGGACTCTCCAGCACCCTGGCCGCTCAGAAGGGCAATGGCAAGGTCGAAGCGCCCTGGTCCGACACCACTCTCACCGGCTCTGGCAAAAACGGAGCCGTCGAGTATTTCGACCTGATGGCCAAACCAAACTGGGAGAACAAGCTCAGCATCGGCACACTGAAACTCACCAATGTCGCCGCCGACTCCTGGGTCGTGATCAATGTACGCAACGCTGGCGCCATCAGCCTGACCGGCAACTACCTGGGCCTGTTCGACGATCTGCGTGGCCGTGTGCTGTTCAATTTCGCCGAGGCCAGCGAGGTGACGGTGAGCACCTTCGTGGAAGGCAGCATCCTCGCTCCCAAGGCCGATTTCCGCGGCACGGGACATGTGGAAGGCACGGTGATCGGCCAATCGGTCTCCCAAGCTTTCGAACTGGGCTACGAGCCCTTCGTGCCCACCAGCCCGGTGCCGGAGCCCCAGACCTATGCCATGCTG
This sequence comes from Roseateles sp., assembly GCF_046300915.1. Taxonomy (GTDB): domain Bacteria; phylum Pseudomonadota; class Gammaproteobacteria; order Burkholderiales; family Burkholderiaceae_C; genus Kinneretia. The sequence continues at coordinate 21,744 of NZ_JBKCLH010000146.1, forward strand.
CTGGCCGGCCTGGGCGTGCTGGGCTTCCTGAGCCGTCGCCGTCAGCGCGGCAACTGATCCTCAAAGCACCCACGCACAACGCATGACAAAGGGCCTCGTCGAGGCACTTTTCTCATGGTGCGCCGCCGAATTCTTCAGGAGGCGCGCGGTCGCAGCAGGGACAGCATGGGCGAGGGCTTGGTGACCGAGGCATCAAAGGGGTGCGAGACCTGGCCGCCCATGGCGCTAAGGATCTTGCGCACATAGTGCCGGGTCTCGGCATAGGGCGGCACGCCGCGGTAGCGATCCACCGCACGCTCGCCGGCGTTGTAGGCCGCCAGCACCAGGGCCACATCGCCCTCGAAATAAGCCATCAGCCAGCGCAGATAGGCCATGCCGCCGCGGATGTTCTGCACCGGATCGCCGGGCCGCTTCACATTGAAGCGCGCGGCCGTGTCGGGAATCAGCTGCATCAGGCCCTGGGCATTCTTGGGCGACAGGGCCTGGGCGTCGAAATTGGACTCGGTGGCCATGACCGCCAGCACCAGATGCGGCGCCAACTGGAACTTGGGCGCCTCCAGATTGACGAAGCGCACGATGGGCTCGGGCGCATTGGGGGGGGGTGGTGGTGGCGCGAGCGGCTTGGAC
>NZ_JBKCLH010000147.1:0-6927 GCF_046300915.1 Roseateles sp.
GCGCGGATCGGCCGCCGGCGCGGCAGCAGCGGTCGCTGCGGCCGCTGTCGCTGCGGCTGGCTGGCTCTGGGCCGTCGCCAGCCCGGCGGCCGACAGCCCCAGGGCGGCGCACAGCGCGACCTGCAAGACGGTAGGAGAAGAAAACCTCGCGCGCGGCGAGGTTGCGTCAGTGCTCATGGCGGTCAGTGTGGTCAAGCGCGGTGACGCGCCGATGGAGGGGGTGTGGCCCTTTAGGACTACGGGACTCAGGCCCCGGCGCGAGCGCCCGGGCACAGGCCAGCCCTGCCCCGCCGATCGGGGGACAGGTCTTGCGCAGGGAAAGGCATCAGGGCCACCAGAAGGCGGCCCGGCTGGGCTTCAGCCGCCCGCCGCCTGCTGGCGGCGACGCCAGGCCAGCAGACCGGCCAGGCCCAGGCCCATCAGGCCCCAGCTGGCGGGCTCCGGCACGGCGCTCACCGGGCTCAGGCCCGCCGCCACGCTGTTGGTGCCGCCCAGGCCGGGCAGGTCGGGCAGGCCGCCATCCGGCAGCACCAGAGAACTCTGGCGGTAGCCCTGGTACTCGCCGGCCAGCGAACCCTGCTGCAGCAGCAGGGGCAGGAAGCGATCGGCGGCCAGATAGTCGGTCAGGCTCATGCGCAGCATGCCCGCCGCCGTCGTGGCCTTCACACCGGCCTTCTCCAGGGTGTAGCTCAACAAGAACTTGCCGGCATAGGGCGAGCTGGCGTCCTTGGCGGGGTCCACATAGGTGAAGCCCCAGTAGCCGTCGGCGCCGAGGTTGTCGAACTCGTCGACGGTCACCTTGCCGAGCTGGCTGGTCCCCGATCGTGTGACGTAGTAGAACCAGGAGGACTCGTCCAGCCTATTGCCCACGGTGAAGCCCGCCCTCTGGGTAGTCTGTCCGTTGAGGCTCTCATCGAGCGAGGTCCCGCTGGCCTGCTTGCCAAAGTAAGCCCGCTTGTTGGCGTCCAGGGATGTGGCCACATGGCTGCCATTGCTCGCGTAGTCATTCAGAGGCACGGTATGTGTGCCACTTTCATTCGCCGACTTGATGAAGGTTTCGAAAACGGCGTCGCCAATGGCGTTGGTGAAGTCCTGGTTCGTCCAGTCGCGCAGCTTGGCCTCGGTACCTTGGGTCAGGGTCGTGAACAGACGCCTTTGCCCCGCCAAGGTGCCGCCGTTGTTATCGGCCGCCAACACCACCCAGCGTAGCTTTTCCCGGCTGCTCATGCTCAGGAAATTGTCCCAGTTCGCATCGTCCACCGGCTTGAACCACTGCATGCCGGCATCCTGCTGGGCATTGATCCAGAAGCTGTCCACATCCAGGCCCAGGTCCAGGGTGTAGGAGACCTTGGCATCCGGATCAAAGACCGAGAAAAACAACTCGGGGTTGTTCAGCACCGGACGGCCATTGGCGTATTTCGCCCCAGTTACCGCGCCCGGCTGCGAGCCGCCGCCACTACCAATGGCCGCGTGAGCATTCACAGCACATATCAAGAGCGCGAGTGCGGGTAAGGCGATGTACTTCATTTCCGAAGGTTCTCTCATGCGATGCCGCCGCCGCAGGCGGACAGCACCAAGTCAATCGGGTGCCGGAGCCCTTGCAGGCCCCGGCCCCCTCCGGGCCGCCACGAGGTGCTGCCCTGGCTCAGCCCATCACTTGACGGCGGTCACCGGCTGGCAGCTGTTGCCGGCACGGGTCACGCGGGAGCCAAAGGTGAGCTCATTGACCGAGCCCACGCCGAACTCACCGGCGTAGGATTCCGGCAAGGCGGCCACGCCGTTCTGGTTGGCGCTGCTCAGGCGAGCCAGGGAGTCGGGCTTGGCCATACGCTCGGCCAGCTTGGGGATGAAGGTCTGCTGTGCAGCGCTCAGACCAGAGACATAGTCCGTCTTCCACTGCACGGTGGACTCGAAGAAGTAGTCATAGCGGCCGGACTTGGCGGCATCGCGCGAGGGGAAGGTGCCTTCCAGGCGCACATGCTTCCAGTTGGCGCCGCTAGCGGGCACGTTCTCGCGGGACACATGGCCGATGGCGTAACCCTTGGCCTTCTCGGCGGCGTTCAGGCAGTTGGTCACGTCACCAGTACCGGGGCCTTCGAAGACGAAGGTGCTGCCGCTGGGCATGGGGCCGTTGCCGGCACCACCGCCCATATTGTCAACCAGATAGGTGGCCAGGGACTTGCCGCTGACGGTCTTGCCGGTGAAGGCCGAAATGTACTCCGGCGCGGCCGAGGATGAGGAGTCCACCGTCGCGGGACTGACCCCGTAAGCATTGCAAGGAAGCCCCATCAGATGAGCATTGGCGGCGGCTTGGGTGCCGGAGCCGGCCACGCGGCGGCAGATATTGACCTGGGTGTCCAGCTTGGCGGCATTGGCGCTCAGCAGGCGCCAGTTGGCCTCGGTGCCAGCGAAGAGGCTGCGAGCCTCGGCATAGCCGATGCTGGGAACGCAGGGCTCGTCGGTCGACGAGGTGGAGCAGGCCACACCAGCAAAGTCCTTGCGCGCGGCCAGACCCTGCTTGGCGAACATATCGTTGTACAGGGCGGTGTTGACGGCAATGCCAAACACGGTCTGCACCACGGGCTTGATGGTCAACTCACCTTGTTGGCCAGCGGAGAGACCAGACGAAGGATAAGCATCGTCATCCAGATCCACCGGGTCGGCAGGCACATTGATGCCCGTGAACAGGCCCGGCTCCACATCCGAGACGCCGACCATGGGGCGCACATTGCGGGTGAGCGAGCAAGAGGTGTAGACACGGTCAGCCGTGGTCTGGGCGCACTTGCTGAGATCGGCCACATCCACGAAGGGGCGGGCATCGCCGAAATAGACCGGGAACACGCCTTGGGCGGAGCCGCCAGCATCGCTCTTGAAGAAGGCGACGGGGGTGTCGCCGGGCAGGCCCACCAGGGCGCCGCCAGCGGCGGTGACGCGGCAAGTGATGGCCCAGAGGTTGCCGTTGAAGCTGAAGCCGGTGCCGGCTTCAGCCACGTTGTAGAGCGTGGTGCTGCTGTTGGTGGCCGAACCGCCGCACACATCGTTCAGCACCAGACCGGCCACGGCAGCGCGCAGGGCGGAAGCGCCGGACATGTAAATCTGCACGGTGCCAGCGTCATAAGGGTTCACCGCGGGGGCGGCAAAAGCGGCCGGTGCGGAAGCAATGGCCGCAGCGGCCAAGGCAATAGCGCGAATCTTCATCATGATGGAGTCATCCATAAAGTCTGGGGAGAGCCCGCCCCGCAGGGCACAAAAGCCAGAGGGGCGGGCGGGAAGCTCTTGAAAGGCCTGAATCGAGCGTTCGCTCAGCGACGGTCGTTGGTGCGGCGGCGCACCACCAGACCCAGAGCCAGCAGGCCGCCCAGCAGCATGGCGTAGGTGCTGGGCTCGGGCACGGCGGCGGCCATCAGCACGGTATTGCCACCCTGGTTGCTGAAGGTGAAGGTGGAAGCCACGCCGCCCACGCTCTCAAAACGGTCCACCAGCACCTTGTTCAGCTGGTTGGTGCCCGAGCGGGTCAGGTAGAAGAACTCCGAGGACTGACCCACGGCATTGGCGTTGGAGAAGGTGGCGAGGTTGTTGTAGAACTCGCCGCTGCCAGGGAAACCGAAGTAGGCATTGCCAGCATCGGTGTCGAAATTGACACTGGAACCGTTGGCTTGCGACTTGTGGGTGCCCGACTCATTCACCGGCCCAAAAAAGGAACCCAGCTGCCCTGCGCTGATCGCGTTCTGGAATTGTTGGTTGGTCCAGTTGGGGATGGCGGCCAGGTTCTTGGGCGTGTTCAGCGCGGTGGTGAAGAGGCGCTTCTGACCCACGGCGCCACCGCCGATGTCATCCCAGCCCAGCACGGTCCACTTCAGGTTGCTGACATTGGCCGCACTCAGGAAGGTGTCCCAGTTGGCATCGCCGGACACGGTCCAGCTCAGCGAGGCCGGCTTGTTGTGGCCGTCGAACTGGGTCTTGAAGGCATCGGCGAAGGTGCCCAGGTCCTTGGTGAAAGAGACCTTGTTGACGTCGTCAAACACCACCAGGGCCAGCTCGGGGGCGTTGCCCACCTCAATCTTGGCCATTGCCGGCACGGCGGCGACCAGGGCCGCGGCGGCGGCGATCAGCTTCATCGTCTTGTTCATGAACAGTTTCTCCACAAATGGTTAGAACTCGAGAGGACAGTGCCGCCGCGAACGCCGGGGCCGGTGAAACACCAACACGGCAGGACTCGGGGCGCCGCCTAAGGAGCAACCACTGGCGGTATCTGGTCGGACTCCCCGGGCCTGTGCGGGCTGGGGGAGGCGCTTGCCAGATATCGCGGCGGCCGCCGTCGGGCGGTGGACGCTCCCGCCAAGGGAGGCGTCCCGGGGGGACAAAGAACTCAGGGACAACGCAGGGGGGCTTGGCGCCCCTCCTGCTCCACGACCGCCATCTTGAACAGGCTGTGTGAAGAATTTCACGGGCGCCACCCATGAGCCCAAAGGCTCATGAGCGCCATTCAGCCCATGCTCAGGACAAGCCGCCCTCGCCCGACATGGGGCCCAGCAGCTGCATGCTCATGGCCTTGGCCACAGCCTGGGCGCGATTGGCTGCATGCAGCTTGCGCAGGATCTTGCGCACATGGTTCTTGACGGTGAGCGCGCTGATGCCCAGCACCTCACCAATCTCCTGGTTGCTCATGCCCTCGCGCAGCCAACTCAGGATCTGGCGCTCGCGCTCGGTGATGCCGGAAGGGTCCACGCTGCGCGGCGAAGGCGCGCGGGCGGGCTCGCCAAACTCGCGCTCAACCGTCTGCACGCGCAGCCAGGTGGCATGCAGATGCGGCAGCAGCAGCTCCAGCATCTGGCGCTGCCCGGGGTCGCTGGCGCGGCCGGTGCTGCTGAGGATGAAAAAACTCTCCAGCTCGCTGGGCCGCTGGGGCCGCGACACGCCGTGTACCAGCAAGTCCTGGTAGCCGCCCTGCGCCAGCGCCTCACGCAGGGGCTGCAGGGCCGCGCCCTCCAGTGCCTCGACGGCGAGCTGGGCGGGCTTGCCGCGCTGCTCTATCCACTGCCCCTGCAGCAGCTGCATCAGCGGGCCACGCCCGTCCACCAGCGCCTCCATCAGCACGGGCGGCAGCACCAGGCTGTTGAAGACCTCGTAGCGCAGCTCGCGGTGCTGGCGGCTGTAGGCGCCGCAAACGATGAGGTGGTGCGGCAGCAGCACCTGCAGATTGCTCTGGCTCCAGACGAAAAACTGGTAGCGCCGACGCACCTCCAGGGCCGTCTGCGCCGCCCGGACGATGGCCTCCATCTGGCTGCCTCCCTGCAGCGAGACGGCGGTGGCCAGGGCCCCGGCATGCGCCTGCATCGCGGCAGGCTCGGCCTGCGCCGGGGTCTCGGTCGAGATGGATTGCATCGCTATTCCCTCTGCTTGTGTGTGGGTCACGCCGCGTCGGCGCTCACGGCTATTGCTTTCGCGGCGCAGCATAGGCAGGGCGAATGACCGATCGTTGAAGACTTGACTTCACCATGAGCCGTTCGGGCCATGTGAGCTTCGCCAGCAGAGGTTTCCGGGCCACAGCGCCCGGTCGGATGCGCCGCTTGTCACGCGGCATTCATCCCTTCGGGCTACGGTGACCGCATGTTGACCTTCTTCCCGACCTCGCGTGAGGCGCTGCGGCGCCGCAGCGCCCTGCTTCTGGCTGGCGCCCTGCTGGCCTGCATGTCCCACAGCAGCCAGGCCCGCAGCCCCAATGACACGCTCTACGCCAGCCAGCAGTGGTGGCTGGGCAGTGCCCAGAGCAGCGGCAATGCCGGCCTGGCGGACTTTCCGCGTGCCTGGGACCTGAGCACCGGCGCCCCGGTCTCGGGCGCCGCCCCCGTGATTGCGGTGCTGGACTCGGGCGTGCGCGATCACCCCGAGATCCGGCCCAACCTGCTGCTGCCGGGCTACAACTTCATCAGCAAGCCCGAGTACGCCGGCAATGGCGTGGGCCGCAACAACGACCCCACGGATCTGGGCGATGCGCTCACGCGGGCCGAACGCGACGCCAATCCGGCGCTGTGGGATGGCTGCGCCGTTCAGGAAAGCAACACCTGGCACGGCAGCCTGATCGCGGGACAGCTGGGCGCGGCGAGCAACAACGGTCTGGGCGTCGCCGGCATCAACTGGCAGGCGCGCATCCTGCCCGTGCGCGTGGCCGGCAAATGCGGCGCCGCGGCCGGCGATATGGTGGACGCCATGCGCTGGGCCGCCGGCCTGCCGGTGGCGGGCGCCCCGCTGAACACCCATCCCGCGCGCATCCTGGTGATCGGCGTGGCGGGCGTGGCCTCCTGCAATCCCAGCGATCCCGACGCCAATGTGGCGGCGGCGGCACGCGCCTATATCACCGCCATCGACGAGCTGCGCGCACGCGGCGTGCTCATTGTGGCCGCAGCCGGCAACACCCGCAGTGCCGTGGGCCGGCCGGCCAACTGCCCCGGGGTGCTGGCCGTTACGGCCCTGAACCGCCAAGGTTTCAAGGCGAGCTATGCGAGCTTCGGCCCGCAAGTCGCGCTGGCCGCACCGGGTGGCGATGCGGCCGCGGGCCGGACCTGCGATCCGGAGCTGGCAGACGGGGGCATCGTCTCCACCAGCTTCCGCGCCGATGGCAGCGGGGTGGAATACGCCGCCGCCAGCGGCAGCAGCTTTGCCGCCCCCCAGGTGGCGGGCGCGGCCTCGCTGATGTGGGCGCTGAATCCGGGGCTGAGCCTGGCCCAGATCGAGAGCGGCCTGCGCCGCACGGCCAGGCCGCATATCAGCGCGCCCGCCCTAGGGCAATGCGGCGTGAACGGCAATAACGCGCGCTGCAGCTGCAGCGCCGAGAGCTGCGGCGCCGGCGTGCTGGACGCCTTCGAGGCCTTGCGCTATGCCCAGACACCGGCCAGCTACAGCAGCCCCAGCCGCGAAGTCCTGAGC
>NZ_JBKCLH010000148.1:0-23418 GCF_046300915.1 Roseateles sp.
GGTCTGCTTCGGGGGCTGATTGCGTGACAAAAGTCCGCCCGGCCCTCCCGTGCCTGAGGGGGCTGTCCCGCGTGGCGGCCGGGTCGGCCTCTTACACTGCAAGCCTCGAAAACCCCAAGTCCCGGTCCACCGCCCAACCAGCGGTTCACGAGGGTTCAGGTCCATGTCCATGCTTGCCGCCATCGCTCTGGCCGCCTCCGGCGCCACCTTGCCCCAGTGCTCCTGGGACCGCCCAGGGGTCAATCCCTTCATGGGCGATGTGGTCGCGGCCGTGGATCGCTACCAGGACATCCCGGCGGCGACCCGCGCCAAGCTCAAGCAGCGCATGCAGGCACGCAAGTATGACGAGATGGTCACCATCACGCGTGATGCCATCCAGGGCCAGGCTCGCTACGCTCCGCAGATTCGCGACATGCACTTCGGCAAGTCCAGTTTCTGCAATACCGTGATCCGCACCGGCTGGACCGAGAAGATGCAGGAGCGAGGCTTGGTCTATTGCGAGGATGGGCACTGCATTCTGGTGCCCACGGTCTGTCGCAATGTGAGCCGCATCACCCGCGAAGCCCCGGCCCGTGCCGCCGCGCCCGCCACGGCGAGCAATGTGGCGTCCTCCGCACGTGCCGGTGAAGATCCCCAGGGCCTGCTTGAGATGGAGCCTACCGGTGCCGGTGTGGCCGGTGGCGGTGGTGAGCCCACCTTCGCCCAGATCTCCGGTGTACCCGTGACCGGTGCCAGCCTGCCCCCCACGGGCGCCGGCATACCCGTTGGCGGTGGCAGCATCCTGCAGCCGCCGCCTCCCGCGGGCTTCGGGGGCATTCCGCCCCTGCCGCCGGGCACCATCACAAGCGCGCCATTGCCGGGCCCCGTGCCCCCTCCCATCGGAGGTACCACGCCGCCGCCCGTACCCGAGCCCGGCACCTGGGCCATGATGTTGGCCGGCCTGGCCGCTCTGGCCTTCTGGGCGCGCCGCCGCCAGTCTCAGGCCTGAGAGACTTCAGGTCCCGGCCTGGACCGATGGATGAGAGGCCGCTGCAGCGGCCTCTTTTCTTTGGGTCGCTTGGGCCGGCTCAGCCGCGCGCCAGCAGAGGCTTCAGATAGCGGCCTGTGTGGCTGGCCGCGCACTCGGCCAGCTCTTCGGGCGTGCCCGCCAGCAGCAGCTGGCCACCGCCTGAGCCGCCCTCGGGGCCCATATCGATCAGCCAGTCGGCGGTCTTGATCACGTCCAGGTTGTGCTCGATCACCACGATGGTGTTGCCCGCATCGCGCAGCTGGTGCAACACCTTGAGCAGCAGGGCGATATCGCCGAAGTGCAGGCCCGTGGTGGGCTCGTCCAGGATGTAGAGGGTGCGGCCGGTGTCGCGCTTGCTCAGCTCCAGGGCCAGCTTGACGCGCTGCGCCTCGCCGCCCGAGAGCGTGGTGGCGCTCTGGCCCAGCTTCACATAGCCCAGGCCCACGTCCATCAGGGTCTGCAGCTTGCGTGAGATGCTGGGCACGGCGCCGAAGAAACCGGCCGCGTCCTCGATGGTCATGTCCAGCACCTGGGTGATGTTCTTGCCCTTGTAGAGCACCTCCAGGGTCTCGCGGTTGTAGCGCTTGCCGTGGCAGACATCGCAGGGCACGTACACATCCGGCAGAAAGTGCATCTCCACCTTGAGCACGCCGTCGCCCTGGCAGGCCTCGCAGCGGCCGCCGGCCACATTGAAGCTGAAGCGCCCGGGGCCGTAGCCGCGCTCGCGCGCCGTGGGCATCTCGGCAAAGAGCTCGCGGATGGGTGTGAACAGGCCGGTGTAGGTGGCGGGGTTGGAGCGCGGCGTGCGGCCGATGGGGCTCTGGTCCACATTGATGACCTTGTCGAAGGCCTCCAGGCCCTCGATCTCGTCATGCGGCGCCGGGTCCTGGTGAGCCTGGTAGAGCTTCTTGGCCACGGCCGCGTAGAGCGTGTCATTGACCAGGGTGCTCTTGCCCGAACCCGAGACGCCGGTTACGCAAGTCAGCAGGCCCACGGGGAACTCCACCGTCACGCCCTTGAGGTTGTTGCCGCGGGCGTTGACGATTCTGAGCGTCTGCGGCTTGTCCTGGCGCGCCAGGCTGTGGCGCTCGCGCGGCACCTCGATGCGCGCGCGGCCGCTCAGATCGGCGCCGGTGCGCGACTCGGGGTGGGCCGCCACTTCGTCGGGCGTGCCCTGGGCAATGATGCGGCCGCCGTGCACGCCGGCACCCGGGCCCAGGTCCAGCACATAGTCGGCGGCGCGGATCGCGTCCTCGTCGTGCTCCACCACCAGCACCGAGTTGCCCAGGTCGCGCAGGCGGCGCAGGGTGGCGATCAGGCGGTCGTTGTCGCGCTGGTGCAGGCCGATGCTGGGCTCGTCCAGCACATACATCACGCCGGTCAGGCCCGAGCCGATCTGGGAGGCCAGGCGGATGCGCTGGGCCTCGCCGCCCGAGAGCGTGTCGGCGCTGCGGTCCAGGCTCAGATAGTTGAGGCCCACATCGTTGAGGAAGCGCAGGCGCGCCGCGATCTCGCGCACCACCTTGGCGCCGATCTCGGCCTTGGCGCCCTTGAGCTTGAGCCCTTCGAAATAGTCCAGGGCCTCGCGCAGGGTGGTGTGCTCCACCTCGTAGATGGGGCGGCCAATATGGCCCTCGGGTGCATCGGCCGGTTGCAGCACCACATGCCGGGCCTCGCGGCGCAGGCGCGAGCCCTCGCAATGCGGGCAGGGCTTGGCCGCCTGGTAGCGCGCCAGGTCCTCGCGCACGGCCGAGGAGTCCGTTTCCTTGTAGCGGCGCTCCAGGCTGCGCAGGATGCCTTCGAAGGGATGGGAGCGCTTGATGCTGCGCTTCTTGCCGCTGGCGGTCTCGCCCTGGTAGACAAAGCTGATCTCTTCCTCGCCCGAGCCGTTGAGCAGCACGGAGCGGGCCTGCTCGGGCAGCTCCTCGAAGGGCAGCTCGATGTCAAAGCCATAGTGCTTGGCCACGGTCTCCAGCAGGGAGAAGGTGTAGGGGTTGCGGCGGTCCCAGCCCTTGACCGCGCCGCTGGCCAGGCTCAGCGAGGGGAAGGCCACCACGCGCTCCGGGTCGAAGACCGTGACCTGACCCAGGCCCTCGCAGCTGGGGCAGGCGCCCACCGGCGAGTTGAAGGAGAACAGGCGCGGCTCCAGCTCGGGCAGGGAGTAGCTGCAGACGGGGCAGGCGAACTTGCTGGAGAACAGGGTCTCGGCGCCACTGTCCAGGTCCAGCACCAGGGCGCGACCCTCGGCCAGGCGCAGCCCCGCCTCGAAGCTCTCGGCCAGGCGCTGGCGCAGCTGGTCGGCGCCCTCATGCCTGAGCTTGATGCGGTCCACCACCACATCGATATCGTGCTTCTCGGCCTTCTTGAGCACCGGGATGTCGGGGGCTTCCACCGTGATGCCGTCCACCCGGAAGCGCACATAGCCCTGGGCCTGCAGGTCCTGAAACAGCTCCACGAACTCGCCCTTGCGGTCGCGCGCCACCGGGGCCAGCAGCATCAGGCGCGACTCGTCCTTCATGGCCAGCACCGCATCCACCATCTGGCTCACGCTCTGCGCCTCCAGGGGCAGGTGGTGGTCGGGGCAGAAGGGCGTGCCGGCGCGGGCATAGAGCAGGCGCAGATAGTCGTGGATCTCGGTCACCGTGCCCACGGTGGAGCGGGGGTTGTGGCTGGTGGCCTTCTGCTCGATGGAGATGGCGGGCGAGAGGCCCTCGATCACGTCCACCTCGGGTTTGTCCATCAGCTGAAGGAACTGGCGGGCATAGGCCGAGAGGCTTTCCACGTAGCGGCGCTGGCCCTCGGCATAAAGCGTGTCGAAGGCCAGGCTGGACTTGCCCGAGCCCGAGAGCCCCGTGATCACCACCAGCTGGTTGCGCGGCAGGTCCACATCGATGTTCTTCAGATTGTGGGTGCGCGCGCCCCGGACGCGGATCTGCTGCGCCTCGGGCACGGGGTTGAAGGGCTTGGAGTCGGGCATGGGGGATGCGGCCAGTCGGCCGTGGCGACGCGGGAAAACCCGCCATCATAGGCCGCCAGGGCCAAGCGGTGCCAGCCTTGCTGACATGGCCCGTCAGCACGCTGCGGCTCTCCACCCAGAGGGGGAGAGCGCCGCGCCAGCGGCTGATGGATACTGCGCAACCATGAAGCCCCGCCTCCTGCTCCTGTTGCTTGGCCTGGCCCTGGTCGGGACGCTGCTGCTGGGCGCTTTTGATCTGGGTGATCCTTCCCAGCTGTCCACAGCCCAGGATCTAAGCTCCGGTCGCCTGCCCCTGCTGCTGCGCCTTGTAGGGGGCTTGGCCCACTGAGAGCCGGTTCATCCTTCATCGGTGCAAAGACTGTTGCTTTGAAGCTGATGTCAGGGGCAGGGCATGTCCCATGCTGTGGGACCGCCCTTTTTGCGGCTTGCCGTATTGCCGAAGCGGGCGCAACAATGCCCTTGCATCTCGGAACGCAGCACGCCTCCCGCAGGAGCCGCCGCTGTGTCGGTGTCATGCCAACAGGGAGCGATGACATGAGCGGCTTGCACACGCAGAGTCTGGAGCGCGCGCTGCTGGAGAGCGAGCAGCGCTTTCGCGCCCTGCTCGAAGGGGTGGAGAAGGTCTCGGTGCAGGGCTACGACGCCGAGCGGCGGGTCATCTTCTGGAACGCTGCCAGCGAGCAGCTCTATGGCTACAGCAAGCAGGAGGCCCTGGGGCAAAAGCTGGAGGATCTGATCATTCCGCATGAGATGCGGGAGCAGGTGATCGTGGGCACCCGCGAGTGGCTGGCCTCGGGTCGGGTATCCATACCGGCCGAGGAACTGGTGCTGCGCCGCAAGGATGGTCGCCCCGTCCATGTCTTCTCCAGCCACACGATGCAGCGCAATTGCCGGGGCGAGGCCGAGCTCTACTGCGTGGACATCGACCTGAGCGAGCGGGTGCAGGCGGAGGTACGCCGCCAGGAGCTGGAGGCGCAGCTGCGCGAGGCCCAGAAGCTGGAGGCCATAGGCCGTCTGGCCAGCGGCATCGCCCACGATTTCAACAACCTCCTGGGGGCGGTGCTGGGCAATGCGGCCCTGGCCCTGGAGCAGCTGCCCGCCACCCATCCGGCCGCCGTGCATCTGGGCCTGATCCGCATTGGTGGTGAGCGCGCTCGCAGCCTGGTGCAGCAGATCCTGGCCTTCGGGCGACGTCAACCTCAGCAGCTCAGGGCGGTGCGCTTGCAGGATCTCATCCGCGAGAGCGTGGCCCTGTTGCGGGCCACCGTGCCGCGCGATGTGCGGCTGGACCTGGACCTGCCCGAGCCGGCCCTTTATGTGCAAGCCGATGCCACCCAGATCCAACAGGTGCTGATGAACCTGTGCACCAACGCCTGGCATGCCCTTGAGGGCCGGGCTGGCACGGTGGAGCTGGGCCTTGATGTACAGCACGAGGGCGCGGCGCCGCGCGCCCATCTGTGGGTGCGTGATGACGGCAAGGGCATGGACCTCACCACCCGCAGCCATCTGTTCGAGCCCTTCTTCACCACCAAACCCAAGGGCGAGGGCACGGGCCTGGGTCTGGCCGTGGCGCATGGCATCGTGTTGGCGCATGGGGGTGAGATCCAGGTGGACAGCACGCCCGGCCAAGGCAGCTGCTTCCATCTCTACCTGCCCCTGCTGGACTGGGAAGGCCCGGTGACCGAACCAGCACCCCTGCTGAGCCTGTCGGGCGAGGGGCAGGGGCAGCATGTCCTCTATGTGGATGATGACGAGGTGATGCGCCTGACCGTGCAAGGCCTGCTGCGGCGCCAGGGCTACCAGGTCAGCTTGGCCGCCGATGCGGCCGAGGCCCTGGATCGAGTGGCGGCCGGTGATGTGGATCTGCTGGTCAGCGACTTCCATATGCCTGGCGGGTCGGGGCTGTACCTGGCGGCCGAGCTGCAGCGCAAGAGGCCATGGCTGCCCGTGGTCATCAGCTCGGGGCACATCACCGAGTCCCTGCGCGAGCAGGCCCAGCGCCTGGGTGTGCGCGCCCTGTTGCGCAAGGAGAAGACCCTGGAAGACCTGGCCGGCGTGGTGCGCCGCGAGCTCGAGCGCGCGCGCTGAGCACCGACGCTGGTCGCCGTCAGCGACCATTCGGTCGCTCCTGCTTGCAGTTCGTCGCAGCTCGCTCGCGGCGGGCGCAGAGGCTGCAGATACTGACTCCATCGATACAGCAGGGTGCCGTGTCGAACACAGCAAGGAGTCAGAACATGAACCGCAAGCAACACCTCTTCCAAGTCCTGTGCACCCTGTCCGTCGGCCTGATGTTGGCCGGTGCCGCCTCTGCGCAGAAGATCGAGCAGCTGCCCCGCGTGCTCATCACCGGCAAGTCGGTGCCCGCCAGCCAGGTCCAGCAGGTGGTGCAGCTGCCGCGCGTGGTGATCGAGGGTCGCAGCCTGGGTAGCGCCAGCAACACCCAGCTGGCTGCCGCCAAGCCGCAGCGCCGTGTCTGATGCGCAGCCGTGCACCAGCATGAGCTGCCGTCGTCACCGCCGCAGGGGAGCCGAGCCAAGACCGCATCGCAGGTGCGGCCCTGACTCGGCTTCCCGCCCTATTTCGCGCCAGCCCAACGGCCGTTCGGTCCCGCGGGACCGCAGTTCGTCGCGCCGCAGTGGCGGGCCCGATGCCAAGGCCCGAGACTGCCGCCAGGATCTCGCCTGACAAGACCCATGGAGTCACGCATGAGCGCCAGCACCAAGACCTTGTTGACCGCCATCGCTGCCGTGGCCAGTGCCGTCCTGACGGCCTTGTTGCTGGCCGAAGGCCTGCAAGCCCGCGAGCACCACAGCGTGGTGCGGCTTGAGGCCGCCCAGGCGCCAGGTCAGAACCTGCCGCCCCTGCCGCAGCCCGAGCAGGCGGCGCTCTGAGCTTCGTCGCATGCGCCGGATGTCCCGGCCAGCAGTCAAGGAGCCTCTCATGAAACTCGCTTTGCACGCCTTTGCACATTCCTGCGTGGCAGGCCTGGGTGCTGTGCTCGCCATGGGCTCGGTGCTGGCCATGGCGGACTACATCTCCACTCCGCAGCATCCCGTCATGGTGCTGGAACGCGTGGTGATCGTGGGCAAGAGCCAGCGCCCCAGCGCGGAGCATGCCGCGCCCGTGGTGACGGCCCGGCTCCCCCGGGTGCTGATCGAGGGACGCAGCAGCGGCTTCTCCCAGCCTGCCAGCCTGCTCGCGCTGGACTGCGGCAAGTCGCTCAGGCCGCAGCAGGAGACTGTGGCTCGGTGCTGAGCGTGCTCATGGTCCTGCGCGCGTTGGCGGCAATCGCCATCAAGCTCTGCCGCCATGCGCCATCGCTTAAGGGCTTGGCCAGGCACTGCTCGTCAGCTGGGGCTGCGGCGCAGGCCAGGGCCTGAAGCGACGGCCAGCGGGCAAGCAGGGTCTGCCAGCCGCCGGGCAAGGCCTGCAGCATGGCGGGCTCATGAACCAGCAGGCAGGGCGTGGCGCGATGCGCCACGCGGTGCAAGGCGGGCTCCAGCTGCTCGATATGGCTGCAGCATTCCACCTCGAAGCCGGCCATCAGCAGGCGCTCGCACAGTGCCTCGGCGGCGCTCTCACAGGGGTCCAGCACCAGGGCCGCCAGCCCCTCGCCCAGATCCGCGGGCAGCTCGGTGCGCGGCGTGGGCCACAGCACCTGGGACTCCTGCGCCAGCTGCAAGGGCAGACGCAGGATGAAGCGGCTGCCCCAGGCGGGTCGGCTCTCCAGGCTCAGGGTGCCGCCCATGTCCTGGGCCGTCTGCAGGGCAATGCTCAAGCCCAGGCCCAGGCCCGGCAGCCCGCGGCTGCTGGCACGGCGATGGAAGGGCTTGAAGATCTGGGCCTGCTCGGGCTCAGGAATGCCCGGGCCATGATCCCGTACGGCAAACATGAGGCTTGCACCTTCCGTCCAGGCCTGCAGCTGCACGGGGGCGCCGTCGCCGTACTTGGCCGCGTTGGACAGCAGATTGAAGAGCACCTGACGCAGGCGGCGCCCGTCCAGCTCCACCACGCCCGGCAAGCCCGGGGCCAGCAGCAGCTGCAGCTCCTGGCCCCGGCTGCGCATCAGGGCCTGTGCCTGGTCCCCGACTTCCCGCAGCAGGCCGGGCAGGTAGAGCGGTGCAGGCAGGGCTTCGCGCGGCAGCGCGGCCTCGGGCTGGCGCGCAAATCCTTGCAGCTCGTCCAGGGTGTCCAGCAACATGCGGCCGCCCTGCTCGATGGCGCGGCGATTGCTCTCGAAGTCTGCACCGGGCTGCAGCTGACGAGCCAGCTGCAGCACCGAGGCCAGTGGCGCGCGCAGATCATGGCCCAGATAGCCCAGCAGCCTGCCCTTGGCGGCGTCACTGGCACGCAGCTCGGCATGGGCGCTGGCCAGCTCGGCCGTGCGCGCCTGCACGGCGGCTTCAAGTCCCTGGGCGTACCGCATCCGCTCGGCCGCGACATGGCGGGCCATGCCGATCAGCACCGCCAGCCCGCCGGCCAGGGCCACGAGGGTGCCCAGATAGTCCAGCAGGGGCAGGTAGGGAATCGTGCCGCTCAGCACCAGATAGCGGGGCAGCAGGCCCAGGAGCTGGCTGGCAATGACCACGGCCCAGATGCGGCCCATGAAGTGACCGTCTCGTGCCGCACGCAGGCCGGCGATCAGGCCGCAGGCGGCCAGGGCGGAATTGCCCAGATTGGCCAGCTGGGTGGCCAGATGGTAGTCACCCACGCAGGCGTGCAGGATCAGCAGCAGGCTCAGCCCCATCAGCAGCTGGTGGATGCGAGCCAGGCGCGGCTGCAGGCGCGGAAGTGCCAGCAGTACGTGCAGGGCCATGGCCTGCAGCAGGGTGGCGAGCACGCCGCTCACGCCCAGGGCGCGCTGGGCCCAGTCGGTGGCTTCGGGCCAGAGCACCATGAAGCTGGTGCCTCGCAGCGAGCCTTCGTAGAGTGTGGCCGCGACGAGGTAGAGCCCCGTCAGCGCATAACCGGGTGAGCGCTGGCTGAGGCTCAGCAGCAGGGCGATGAGGCCCACACCCAGGCTCAGGCTGTGCAGCATGCCGTCGAACCAGAGCAGCTGCTGCTGGCGTTGCAGCAGGGGGCCGGGCTGCCACAGGCTGGCGCGCAGGGCCAGGGCGCTGCGGCTGCTCACCCGCAGCAACAGCACCCGCTCCTCGCCAGGCGCCAGGTTCAGCACAAAGGCCTGGTCGCGCAGAGGCAGCTCGCGCAGATGAAAGGGCTGGTCCGTGCCGGCGCGGCTGCGCTGCCAGCCAGCGGTCTCTTCGCCATGCCAATACAGGGTCACCGACTCCAGCCGCGCGGGCTCCAGCAGCAGCACCCGCTGCTCGTGTCGCGGCTGCGGGTTGTGCAGTCGCAGCCGCAGCCAGTAGGTATCGCGGGTGTAGCCCGGGTTCAGATCGGCCAGACTGGCCGGCTTGAAGCCGCGGCCCTCACGCAGCTCTGGCGGCGCTTGATCAGGGGCCGGTCCGCCGGGGCCGGGCTCTACCCACAGACTCAGGGCGGATCGCAGATCCAGGCTGGGCGCCTGATCTGTGGCGGCGCTCAGCGTCAGCAGGGGCTGCGCCTGCAGCGCCGCCGACCCGAGCAGGCACAACAGCATCAGGAACAGGCGAGCCAGCAGCGCTTGCGCGAGCCGGCCTGCGGTCCGGCTCATGGACAGGCTTCGACAGGCTCCGAGCCCTGGCGCAAGGACTGTCGGTAGGCCTGCGGGCTCAGGCCATGGCGCTCCCGGAAGGCGGTGGCGAAATTGGCCGGGTTGGCATAGCCCACCATGGGCGCGATCTGCTGCACCTCCAGCCGGGTCTGCAGCAGCAGGCGCTGGCCGGCGCGCATGCGTTCCTCGCTGATATAGCCCGACACCGTTTGGCCCAGCTGCTCGCGGAACAGGCTCAGCAGGCGTTTGTCGCTCAGTCCGAAGTGGCGAGCGATGGCGGCCACGCTCAGGCCCTGGTCCAGATGGGCCTGCACATGGTTGCAGATGCTGCGCAGCAGGGCCTGGTCGGGCGTGCTGGTCGGCGCGTTGCGCGTCGGGCTCTCCGCGGCCCGCAGGCGACGTGACAGCGCCAGATGCAGGCGCAGCCGGGCCAGCACCTCCTCGGGGTGGGCATCCTTGCCGATGAAGTCCACGGCGCCCAGGCCCAGGCCTTCGATGCGGGCGGCGGGCTCGCTGTGGGCGCTCAGGAAGATCAGGGGCACCTCGGCGGTGCTGGGGCTGGCCTTGAGGCGGCGGCCCAGGGTCAGGCCGTCCAGGTCCGGCAGATTGATGTCCAGCAGCACCAGTTCGGGCTGAAGACTCTCGGCCTTGTGCAGGGCCGAGAGTCCGTCGGTCGCCAGGGCCAGGCGGAAATGGGGCTGCAGCAGCGGGATGAGCCAGCGCAGTTCCTCGGGTTTGTCATCCACCAGCAGCAGCAGGGGCAGGTGTGTCGGTTCTGGAACTGCGCAATTCATCACGGGCTGGATTGTCGGGCATTGACGGGCCTTCGTGAGTAATCCACGAAGTACCGAGGCTTGTGATCGCCAGCTTCGGATTGGCAAAAGTCCCGGGCGGATTGGCAAAACCGGGCCAGGCGCGGCTGGCCGATAAACGCGGCCTTGAATGGATTTACCCCCGAGGACCAGGCCATGGGCAAGAACAAGAAGTCGTTGTCGCGCGCGGTTGGCGCACAAAAGAGGAATTGGGCGCCGGCCGTGCTGCCCGCCATGATGTGGGCGCTTTCCGCACAGGCTGCGCCGGACGCTGGTCAGCTGCTCAATGAGCAGCAGCGCCTGGAACAGAGTGCGCCGCGCCTGCCCGCTCCCAGCGCTCCGGCCGTGCAGCTGCCCTCGCTGGACGCGGTGGCGGCCCAGCCGGGTCTGCGGGCCCGCATCGAGCGCGTGCGCTTCACGGGCGCGGACGGCCTGGTCGAGGAAGCCAGCCTGCAGGCCCTGGTGGCCGATGCGCGGGGCCGCACCCTCAGCCACGCCCAGCTGCTGCAGCTGGCCAGCCGCGTGAGCCAGGCCCTGCAGGCCGCGGGCTATCCGCTGGCCAGGGCCTACCTGCCGCGCCAGGATCTGAGTGAGGGCGAGCTGGAGATCGCCGTGCTGCCGGGCCGTCTGCAGTCGGGCGCCGAACGCATCAAGGTGCTGAATGCCGAGCCCGCGCTGGCCGCCTGGTTGGCGGCCATTGCCGATGCCGCCCTGCCCCCCGGGCCGGTGCGCAGCGAGCAGCTGGAGCGCGCCCTGCTGCTGATCAACGATGTGCCGGGCGTGCAGGCACGCGCCAGCCTGGAAAAGGGCAAGGACGCCGGCAGCAGCCGCATGCTGGTGCGCGCCGACAGCAGCCGTCGCTGGGATGCCCAGCTGGGCCTGGACAGCTTCGGCAACCGCTACACCGGCGAATGGCGCAGCAGCGCCCAGGCCCAGCTGTACCGGCCCTTCGCCGCCGACGATGTGCTCAATGCCTCGCTCAGCCATGCCCGCGGCAACGATCAGCTGGCTCTGGGCTACGGCGTGGGCCTCAACCCGCAGGGCTTGCGCGCCCAGCTGAACACCAGCCTGCTGCGCTATGAGCTGGGTGGCGAGTCGGCCCCCCTGGGTCTCAGTGGCACGGCCGGCAGCCTAAGCGCCGGCCTGAGCTACCCCCTGCTGCGCGCGCGTGGCGCCAATCTCTGGGGCTCGGTGGAGCTGGAGCGCAAGTCCATGAACGACAAGGCGCTGGGTCAGGAGATCCGCGCCCGTCGCGTCGTCAAGGCCTCGGCCACATTGAGCGGCAATCTGGTCGCGCCCCAGCTGGGTCAGCTGGCCCAGCATGAGATGAGCCTGGGTCTGGCCGGCGGCCAGCTCAAGCTGGACAACGCGGCCGACAGCCTGGTCGACGCCCTGAGCGCCCGCACCGCCGGTGGCTTCAGCAAGCTGTTCTGGCGAGCCTCCCGCGTCCAGTCCTTCGAAGCCGCGCCGGACTGGAGCCTGTTCCTGGGCGCCAGCGGCCAGCAAGGCGGGCGCAATCTGGATTCCTCCGAGAAGTTCATCCTGGGTGGCCCGGCCGGCGTGCGCGGCCAGGCCATGGGTGAGGCCAGCGGCGACAGCGGCTGGCTGATGAACCTGGAACTGCGCCGCGACTTCAGCCTGGCCCAGGGACTGCGGGCCCAAGCCCTTGGCTTTGTGGACCACGGACGCATCCAGCTGCACGCTCGCCCCTGGACGGGCGCCCTGAGTGCGGCGCAGAGCAATGGCTATGCGCTGTCCGGCGCCGGCCTGGGTCTGAACCTCTATGGCGAGCGCTGGACCCTGCGCTCGGCCTATGCCCGTGCTCTGGGCGACAACCCGGGCCTGAGCCCCAAGGGTCTGAATGCCGACGGCCGCAGCGGCCGCAACCATCTGTGGGTCCAGGCCGCCCTGCGCTTCTGAGCGCCGACGCCGCAGGCCTGAACCCAAGCACGCACGAATACGAGAGAACGCAAGATGACAAGCAAGGCTTCGATGAACCACGCTTTCCGCCTGGTCTGGAGTGATGAGAGCGCCAGCTATGTGCCGGTACCCGAGAACGCCAAGGCGCGCGGCAAGCGCAGTGGCGGCGTCAGCCGCGCCCTGCTGGCCGGCGTGCTGCTGGGCCTGACGGGCCTGAGCAGCGCCCAGGTGCTGCCGGGCGGGGCGCAGATAGGCGCCGGTCAGGCCCAGATCAACGGCCAGGGTGGCCAGATGACGGTGCAGCAGGGCAGCGACAAGCTGATCCTGAACTGGAACAGCTTCAATATCGGCAGCGGCGCCAGCGTGCGCTTCGAGCAGCCGCATGCCAGCGCCGTGGTGCTCAACCGCGTGCTCGGCGGCGGCGCCAGCCAGATCGACGGTCAGCTCACGGCCAACGGCCAGGTCTGGCTGATCAACCCCCAGGGCGTGGCCTTTGGCAAGGGCGCCCAGGTGCAGGTGGGTGCCCTGGTGGCGGCCAGCCTGGGCGTGAAGGACGAGGACTTCCTGGCCGGGCGCGCGCGCTTCGAGCGCCAGGGCAATGCCGGCGCCATTCGCAACGAAGGGCGGCTGCAGGGCGAGGTGGTGGCCCTGCTGGCCCCCAGCCTGGACAACAGCGGCACGGTGCAGGCCCGCCAGACGGCCCTGGTGGCGGCCGACAAGGTGGCCCTGGACTTTGGCGGCGATGGTCTGCTGCAGGTGCAGGTGGAGCGTGCCGCGCTGGACGCCGAGCTGCGCCACAGCGGTCGCATCGAGGGTGAGCGCGTGCTGCTCAGCGCCCAGGGCGCCAGCGCACTGCGCGCCAGCGTGCTGAACATGGACGGCGTGGTCGAGGCCCGTGGCCTGAGCTTGCAGGGCGGCCGCATCATGCTGGATGGCGGTGAGCATGGCAGCGTGCAGCTGCGTGGCACGCTGGACGCCGGCTCGGCCCAGGGGCAGGGCGGGCGTATCGAGGTTCAGGGGCGTGACATCAGCCTGCAGGGGGCGAACCTGGAGGCCAGCGGCGCCACCGGCGGCGGCCTGATCCATGTGGGCGGCGGCTGGCAAGGCCAGGACGCCAGCCTGCGCAATGCCCAGACCCTGAAGGTGGGTGCTTCGAGCACGGCCCGCGCCGATGCGCGCGAGCAGGGCCGCGGCGGCGAGGTGGTGTTCTGGTCCGACGGCCGCACCGAGTTCGCCGGCACGATCGGCGTGCGCGGCGGCGCCCAGGGCGGCGACGGCGGCCGCGCCGAGGTCTCGGGCAAGCAGGAGCTGGCCTACCGCGGCCGCACCGATGCGCGTGCGGCCCTTGGCCGCGCGGGCGATCTGCTGCTGGATCCGGCCAATATCGCCATTCGCGGCGGTGCGGGTAGCGGCGACATCAGCGGCAGCGAGGTCTTCGAGAAGGACCTGGAGGCGCAGACCGCCAATGTGCTGCTGCAGGCCACCGCCAACGTCACCGTGCAGGACCTGAACCTCAATGGCGGTGACGGCGAGATCACGATGCAGCCGAACGTGAGCCTGCGCATCGAGTCGGGCACGGCCGGCGGGGCGGGCAATATTCGCTTCGACAACGCCAACAACACCCTGCGAGTTCAAGGCACAGGCAGCCTGATGCTGTCGGCCGGCATTTCCACCGGGGGAGCGAATCCAGACGGGAAGCTGCAGAACATCGGCAATCTGATCGCGGAGGGCGCGGGCCTCAACCCGGCCACACTGCCCGCTCATGACAGAAAGGTTGCTGGCAGTGGCACCCCGAGCGCGGCTTCCATCACCTTGTATGCCGCTGACGGCATCGATGTGAAGGGGCGCGTGCAGACCAACGGCGGCTATGTCCGCATGTGGGCAGACGCCGACGACATGAGTGGCGGCGGCTTGACGCTCAGCGCGCCGCTGAGAACGGCTGGGGGCCATCTGCACCTGTCCGCAGGCGACGGCGAGGTGGTGCTGAATTCCGACATGGACTTGGGCAGCGGCCGCCTCTTCTTCAAGGCGGACGGCAGCTACACCTCGGGTGAAAAGATCCTCGGCGGCTTTCTCAATGCCAGCGGCGATGTGAACGTGAACACGGCCTTCACCTTCAAGGGCGGCGCCAAGATCCACACCGACGGCAACATCAACTTCGGCAACATTCCGGTCAAGCTCGATACGGGCACCGGTGTGCTGACCCTGCGCGCCAACAAGATCGACTGGGGCACGGCCACGTTGAACAACCTCAGCACCGCCTCGCTGCGCCTGGAGCCTTACGACGCGGCCACCAATATGGTGCTGGGCGACGCCAGCGGCTTTGCCTCGGCCGCCACTCTGGCCAAGCTGCCCGGCATCAAGAACCTGACCATCGGTCGCGAAGACGGCACCGGCACGGTCAGCGTGGGCAGCAACTTCAGCTTCAGCGCCAGCGGCTATTTCGAGATGGTCAACAAGACCGTGGACATCACCGCGGGCACGCTGACCAACACCTCGGGCGGCCTGACGCTCACCGGCGACACCATCAGTATCAGCAAGGCCGTCACCGCCGACGGCGGCACGGGCAAGGTCACGCTGCGCCAGATGACGGCGGCCAATAAGCTGCGCCTGGGCACGGGCTTGAACAACACTGCCATCGGGCAGGTCAATGCCGGCACACTGGAAGTGGGCCGCAGTGACGGCGGCGATCTGATCTTTGACAACGACATCACGACCTCGGCCAGCTCGGTGCATCTCAAGAGCGGCCAGCGCGTGCTGGGCGTGAACGGCGGCGTGGCGGCGTCCAATCTGGCCATCACGGCCGGCGGCGGCGCCGAGATCAGCGACAGCAGCTTCAACTTCACCACCCTGGCGCTGAAGACCGGCGGCGACAGCCAGGTGCGCAGCTCGGCCTCGAACTGGAGCCTGGGTACGGTGGATGGGCTCAGCGGCCTGAGCATCGATGCGGCCAGCCATGTCACCTTGACGGCCGTTGGCAATGGCATCTTGGGCGTGAAAGCCCCCATCGCCTTCAACAACACGGCCAGCGTTCTGCGCCTGGAGGCAACAGGCGGGTTCGAAGCTGTCGATCTCGGCAATCCCGCCAACAAGGCGAGCGTCAGCGGTCAGAGCCAGGCCACGGTCGAATTCAGCATGCCGGGCAGCAACAACTTCTTCGAAATGGGCGGCAGCACCACCGCGCTGACCGAGGCCAGCCTGCAGGCCTTCAACGGCAGCAAGCTGCTGCGCATTGATGCGCTGGATGACGATGTCCGCGTGGAAGCGCTGCAGGTCAGGGCCCTGGACCGGCTGGAGATCAAGGCCCGCCAGCTCACGCTGCAGGGCGCGCAGCGCGTGGACAGCGGCAGCCTCTTCATCAGCGCCGAGAGCGGCGGCCTGAACATTGCTCACAACCTGGGCGCCGCCGGCACCGTGTCCTTGCATGACAAGGGCGGCACCGGCATCAGCGGCAGCGGCAGCATCTCGGCCGTCAAGCTGGCCCTGCGCAGCACCGGCAATGCCGTGCTCAGCGCTACCGACCATCAGGTCGGCGAAATCGCGGCCAGCGCAGCGCAAGTCAAGCTGAGCAATGCCGCCAGCCTGACGGTGGGCAGCGCCGACGGCCTGAACGGCGTCAGCGCCAGCGACAGCGTGGACCTGCGGGCCCTGGGCGCGAACTCGGACCTGCTCCTGAAACAGGCGGTGAGCGCCGGCAACAGCAGCGCGGCCGGCACGCCCTTGCTGCTGCAGGCCGGCAAAAACTTCGTCAACAACGCCGGGGCCTCGGCCCTGAGCGCGGGCGGTGCGGGCCGCTGGCTGGTTTACTCCACCACGCCCACGGCCGACACTCGCGGCGGTCTGATCAGCGCCTTCAAGCAGTACGACGCCACGCCGTCCAGCAGCGTGCTGGGCACGGGCAATGGCTTCCTCTACACCGTGGCGCCCACCATCACGGTGACGCTGATCGGCAGCATCGGCAAGGTCTACGACGGCCTGCGCGACGCCGGCCTGAACTCGGGCAACTTCGCCAGCAGCGTTGCCATCGACGGCGACACGGTGAACTACACCGTGGGCGGCCAGGCCCGCTATGCCGACAAGAACGTGGGCAGCGCCAAGCAGGTGTCGGTGGATGGCCTGGCCATCAGCGGTGCCAGCAAGGGCGCGGTGCAGGTCTATGGCTACCGCCTGGCCAGCACGACGGCCAGTGGCGCCATCGGCAGCATCACGGCCAAGCAGCTCGCGCTCGCCGCCGGCAGCGTGAGCGACAAGGTCTATGACGGCGGCACCAGCGCCCAGATCGGCGCCGCCCAGGTCATCGGCCTGGTGGCCGGCGATGGCGTGAGCCTGGATGTCGCCTCGGGCACGGCCCGCTTTGCCGACAAGAACGTGGGACAGGGCAAGAGCGTCATGCTGGATGGCTTTACCCTCAGCGGTACCGACGCCCGCAACTACACGCTGGCCCAGCAGACCAGCGCCAGCATCACGCCGCGCGAGGTGACGCTGCGTGCCGATGTGGCCAGCAAGGTCTATGACGGCAGCACCGCGGCCGTGGGTGCCAAGCTGGAGGTGCTGGGTCTGGTGGGTGGCGACGCGATCAGCCTGAAGGATCCCAGCGTTCGCTTTGCCGACAAGCATGTGGGCAGCAAGAAGCAGCTGGTGCTGGACGGCCAGCTCAGCGGCGCCGATGCCGGCAACTACCGCTTTGTCGGCGGTGTGGTGGCCAGCGAGGCCGCCATCACGCCCAAGACCGTGACGGTGGAGCAGCTGGCCGTGGCCAGCAAGGTCTACGACGGTCTGCGCGATGCAATGGTGAGCGGCAAGCTCTCCGGTGCGGTGGCGGGCGACCAGCTGGGCCTGCTCACCCAGGGCCAGTTCGACACCCGGAATGCAGGCCAGGGCAAGGACGTGGCGGTGAAGCTGGCGCTCAGCGGCGCCGATGCCGGCAACTACCAGCTGGCCGATCCCGCCCCCAAGGCCAAGGGCGAGATCCGCGCCAAGACCCTGGAGCTGTCGGCCGTGGGCGTGAAGGACAAGATCTATGACGGCAAGCACGATGCCGAGCTGCTGCTGCCCGCACTGCAGGGCCTGGTGGCGGGAGACCAGCTGGGTCTGCAGGGCGAAGGACTGTTTGACACGCCCGCCGTCGCCCTGGGCAAGCCCGTGCAGATCAAGCTCAGCCTGAACGGCGCGGACGCCGCCAACTACCGTCTGAGCCAGCCTCTGCTGCAGGTCCTGGCCAGCATCCTGCCGGCCAGCAGCGCACAGGCCACGACGGCTCTTCTGGTCAAGCCTCTGGGTGGCAATGGCACCCAGGCCGGCGCCGTGCCGGGCGCTGCGCCGGCCAGCGGCTCGGCGGCAAGCGGTATCGCCGCGGCAGCGGCTCAGGCCGCCGGAGGCGCCGGCTTCATCGGCGGGCTGGTGGATGCTTCGGCCCTGGCGGGCGATGCCGCCCTGGCGACCGGTTCGACCGGCCCGGCCGGCTCGGTCGGTTCGGGGATTGCCGCCAGCGCCGCGCAGGGTGGCCAGGGCAACAGCCTGGCTGCGGCCAGCGCCTTCGCCATGGAGCAGGTCATCAGCCACCAGGGGCAGCTCAGCCTTGCCACCGGCGGTGAGGCCCTGAGCGAGCCGCGTCGCAGCCTGCTGCCGGTCTATCGCGAACAGAGTGGCGATGCCCAGCCCCAGGGCCTGGCCCAGCTGCGCGTGGATGATCTGGGCGACAGCCTGGCGGTGAATCCGGTGGCCTCCGCCGCGCCCCAGCGCGAGGCGGTGCGTGCCGCGGTCAGCCGTCGCGCCGAGACCCTGCTGGAGCTCGCCAACGGCGAGAGCGTCTGGCTGCGTCTGGAGTGGCTGGAGGACGGCACCCTGCGCACCCTGGCCCCGCGTCTGGCCGAGAGTCTGGGTCACGAGGCGCTCAGCACCTTCAGTCTCAGCACCCTCAAGCAGCAAGCCGGTGTCTCGCCCAACCAGGTGCGGGCCGTGCTGCTGAGCTTCGAGGGCTGATCCCCGCGCTCAGGGAGGAGCCGAGGGCGCTGATGTCGGCGCCCTCTTTTTTTGCCGCGTTCCTAGAGGGCTTCCAGCACTCGCAGGATCTCGCGGCCGTAGGCTTCCAGCTTCTTGGCGCCCACGCCGGAGATGCCGCCCAGCGCGTCCAGGCTGTGCGGATGCACCCGTGCCATCTCGGCCAGGGTCACGTTCTGGAAGATCACATAGGCCGGCAGGCCGTGTTCCTTGGCCACCTCGGCGCGCCAGGCCTTGAGCGCCTCGAAGCGCTGCTGGGCGCTGGCGTCCAGGTCCAGGGCCTCGGCCGTCGCGCGGCTCTTGCCGGCCCCGCCGCTGCGCGAGCTGCTGCCACTCCTGCCGCGGCGCGGCGCGGCGCTGGGCACGCGCAAGAGCAGCTGCACCCCGCCCTTGAGCACGGCGCGGGCCGATTCCGAGAGCGCCAGCGTGTGGTACTCGCCCTCGGTGAAGACATGGCCCAGGGCGATCAGCTGGCGCAGCACGCCGCGCCACTGCTGCTCGCTCAGGTCCGCACCTATGCCCCAGGTGGACAGGATCTGGTGGCCATACTGCGTCACCTTGTCGGTGCTCTTGCCGCGCAGCACATCGATCAGATGGCCGGCGCCGAAGCGCTGGCCGCCGTTCTGATGGAAGCGGTAGATGCAGGACAGCATCTTGCGCGCGGCCTCGGTGGCGTCCCAGGTGGCGGGCGGGCTGATGCAGTTGTCGCAGTTGCCGCAAGGCTGGCTGGCCTCGCCGAAATAGGCCAGCAGGCGCTGGCGACGGCAGTCGGTGGCCTCGGCCAGGGCCAGCAGGGCGTCCAGCTTGCCGCGCTGCACCTGCTTGAAGTCATCGTCCGAGGGGCTCTCGTCGATCATGCGGCGCTGGTTCACCACATCGGCCAGGCCATAGGTCATCCAGGCGTCGGCGGCGGCGCCATCGCGCCCGGCGCGGCCGGTCTCCTGGTAGTAGCTCTCGATATTCTTGGGCAGGTCCAGATGGGCGACGAAGCGCACGTCAGGCTTGTCGATGCCCATGCCGAAGGCCACCGTGGCCACCATCACGATGCCGTCCTCGCGCAGAAAGCGGTCTTGGTGGCGCTGGCGCAGCGCTGCGTCCAGGCCGGCGTGATAGGGCAGGGCCTTCAGGCCGGCAGCCTCCAGCCAGGCGGCGGTTTCCTCGACCCGTCTGCGGCTCTGGCAATAGACGACACCGGCCTCGTCCTCATGCTCCTCGCGGATGAAGCGCAGCAGTTGCTCGCGCGGGCTGCCGTCCTTCTCGACGATGGCGTAGCGGATATTGGGCCGGTCGAAGCTGCTGATGAAGACGCGCGCCTGCTCCAACTGCAGGCGGGCAATGATGTCGGCCCGGGTGATGTCGTCGGCGGTGGCGGTGAGGGCCACGCGCGGCACATCGGGGTAGCGCTCGTGCAGCAGCGAGAGCGCCAGATACTCGCTGCGGAAGTCGTGGCCCCACTGGCTGACGCAATGCGCCTCGTCGATGGCGAAGAGGGAGAGCAGGCCGCGCTCGTGCAGCGAGTCCAGCTGGGCCAGGAAGCGCGGATTGGTGATGCGCTCGGGCGCGGCATAGAGCATCACCAGGCGGCCGCTGAGCATCTCGCGCTCGATGCGGCTGGCGTCCTCGCTGCTGAGCGTGGAGTTCAGGAAGGCGGCATGCACGCCGGCTTCTTCCAGCGCGCCCACCTGGTCGTGCATCAGGGCGATCAGCGGGCTCACCACCAGGGTCAGGCCCTGGCCGCCGCGGTGCCGGGCGATGGCCGGCACCTGGTAGCACAGGCTCTTGCCCCCGCCGGTGGGCATCAGCACCAGGGCGTCGCCCCCCGCCGTCACATGCTGGACGATGTCGGCCTGGGCGCCGCGGAAGGCGCTGTAGCCGAAGACTTCTTGCAGGATTTGCTGCGGGGCGTGGGGATCGGTCATGGAGCCCGCTATTGTCGCCCTAGCCGGCCCGCGGCCGCTCACGGCCCAGGCGGCGACTCTCCCAGCGCATTGAGCTTGCCCACCCCCGAGATGGCGCGGCTGATCTGCGGGCTGCCCCAGTAGTCCACCGTGCCGGCGCCGATGATGTTCACGCTCAGCACCCGGGTGGCCCAGAGCTGCACATCGCCCACCCCGCTGATGGCCACCGCCGCGCGCTCGCTGCGCAGCTGGCCGGCCTCCAGCTTGCCCTTGCCGGAGATGGCCAGCGAGAGCGCGTTGGACTGGCCTCGCATCTGCCCCTCGCCGGAGCCGGCAATGGCGAAGCTCAGGCGCTGCGCCTGCAGATCGTCAAAGCGCACCAGGCCCGAGCCCGAGATGCTCACATCCAGACGATCGGCCCGGAAGGTGGCCGGCGCATGCACCTCGCCATTGCCCGTGATCGCCAGCCTGTCCAGCTGCCGCATCGTCACCTCCATCTGCAGGCGGCTGCTGCGCCAGAACTTCCAGCCGCCCGAGGGCTGGACCAGCAGCTCATTGCCGGTCAGCCGCAGCTCCACGCTGTTCTGCAGCGCCTCGTCGCCCCGTATGAAGACCGTGTCCCGCTCGCCCTGCTGCAGGCGCACCTCGGCGGCGCCGCTGATCACCAGGCGCTGGAAGGCGCCGGGGCTGTAGCTGCGCCCCGGGGTCTCCTGGGCCGCAGCGGCTGCTGCCAACAGGCTCAGCATCAGGGTCAGGCCTTGCCGGGTGATGTGCAAGGGTTTCATATCGCTTGCTCCCTGAGCCGCTTGGACACCTCGCGGCTGGCGGTGAAGCGCATGCCGTCCTGCATCTGCACCACCAGCTGCGAACTCTCGTCCGGCGTCATGGACTCCACGAAGTCCAGGTTGACGATGCAGCTGCGCTGCAGCTTGAGAAAGCGCGCCGGGTCCAGGCGCTGCTCGAAGCTGCTGATGGGCAGGCGCACCAGGAACTGGCGGCCGCGGCTGGCGATGGCGGTGTACTTGGTGTCGGAGCGCAGGTACTCGATGGCCTCCACGGCCAGCGGGAAGATCTTGCCCTGGTCGCGCACCAGAACGCGGGTGAGCGGCGCCTCGGGCCGCTGCAGGCTGTGCTCCAGCGCCTCGGTGGGCAGCGGCGTGCCGAGCTGGCCCAGCGCGTGCTCCACCGCCTCGACAAAACGTTCCTGCGCAAAGGGCTTGAGCAGATAGTCCACCGCATGCAGCTCGAAGGCAGTGAGCGCATGCTCGTCGTAGGCGGTGGTGAAGATCACCGCCGGGCGCTTTTCCAGTCCGGCCTCGCCCAGGGCACGCAGCACCTGCAGGCCCGTCATGCCCGGCATCTGGCTGTCCATGAGCACCAGCTCGGGCTGCAGGGCGCGGATCTGGGCCAGCGCGCTCGCGCCGTCGGCGCAGCAGGCGACGAGCTCCAGCTGGGGCAGCTCGCGCACCCAGTCGGCCAGCGCCTCGCTGGCCAGGGGTTCGTCCTCGGCGATCAGGGTTCGGATCTTGTTCATGCTTGGGGTATCCAGAGGTCGACGCGAAAGCCCGCCCCGGGGGCGGAGTGGATCTTGAGCCGGGCGCGGCCCTCGTAGTCCAGGGCAAAGCGGCGCTGCAGGGCGCTCAGGCCGATGCCGCGCCGCGCCCCGGCGGCGGGTGGGGCATCCAGGCTGGCGAGATCGCAGCCCGGGCCATCGTCCTGCACGGTCAGGGCCAGGCCCTCGTTGAGCGCGTCGCGGCGCGCGGCAATACGCACGCTGCCGCCTTCGGCGCGCGGGGCCACGCCATGCTGCACGCAGTTCTCCACCAGGGGCTGCAGGCTCAGCGGCGGAATCTCATCCTCCAGGGTCTCGGGCTCCACCTCCCAGCGCACCGTGAGCCGCTCGCCCAGGCGCAGGGACTCCAGGGCCAGGTAGTCGCGCACAAACTCCAGCTCCTCGGCCAGGCTGACCCGGGTGTCCGCACCGCGCTTGGTATCCAGCACATAGCGCAACATGCCCGAGAAGCGCAGCAGGGCCGACTCGGCCGCCTTGGCGTCCTTGCGGGTCAGGGCGATCAGGGAGTTCAGGGTATTGAACAGAAAGTGCGGATTGAGCTTGCCGCTGATGGCTGCCAGCTCCGCCCGCGCTAGGGCCGACTCGGCCTGCGCCGCCGCCAGCGCGTTGCGCCGGGCGCGCCGCGCATGCAGCACCGCCGTGAAGCCGCAGGCCAGGGCCACGTAGACGAACACCCCCCAGATGGCCCGCCACAGCACGGTCTGCTCGAACATCGCGCTGGCATGCGTGGGCCCGAACAGGCTCCAGGCCAGGGCAAACTCCAGCAGCTGCCAGGCCGCGGCAAAGCTCAGTGCGCCCAGGCCGTGCAGCAGCAGCCACAGGGGCTGGGCCGCGTTGGCGCTGTGCTCGCCGCGGCGCTCCAGGCACGCCACCCAGGGCCAGACCAGGGGGCCCAGCAGCATGGCCGGCCCCAGGCTCAGCGTGGCCTGGTAGGCGGCGGCCCAGAGCTGCCAGAGCCCGCGCTGCAACTCGGCCCCGGCCATGGCATAGAGCATCCAGCTCAGCAGGCACAGGCCGGCATAGGCCAGCCAGAGTCGGCGGTTGCTGGTTTCTGGGCGGTCGGGGGTCTGGCGCATGGTGGCGGCATCTTAGGGGCGCCCTCCGGCGCTCGCGGACCGGGGTGACCAAGTGCGGGAACCTGGGCATGGGGTGCGGCTGGACGGGGCGGCATAATCCCAGGCTTAGAAATCAGGAAACGCCAGCGGAGCGCATCTATGGCCTCGGTCAACAAAGTCATTCTTATCGGCAATCTGGGTCGCGACCCCGAGCTGCGCTACAACCCCAGCGGCGTGGCCTTCTGCACCATCAGCCTGGCCACCACCCGCAACTGGAAGAACCGCGAGAGCGGCGAGCGCCAGGAAGAGACCGAGTGGCACCGCGTGGTGTTCAACGACAAGCTGGCCGAGATCGTGGGCCAGTACTGCAAGAAGGGCCGCCCCCTCTACGTGGAAGGCCGCCTGCGCACCCGCAAGTGGCAGGACAAGGAAGGCCGCGACCAATACACCACCGAAATCATTGCCGACCAGATGCAGCTGCTGGGCAGCCGTGACGGTGGCGACGAGATGGGTGGTGGCGC
>NZ_JBKCLH010000149.1:0-4236 GCF_046300915.1 Roseateles sp.
CGGTGCCCACGGTTGCACCGCCCGCGCCGGCCCCGGCGGTTGTGCTGGTGCCCGAGGCGCCGCCGCCCGCCCCCGTGCCCGTTCCGGCGCCGCTGGCCGCAGCTGCGCCGGCTCCAGAGCCTGCTGAGGCCCCGGCCGTGCGTCGCAGCTGGCTGGACAAGCTGCGCGCCGGCCTGCGCAAGACCGGCTCCAGCATCGCCCAGGTTTTCACCGGCACCCAGATTGATGACGCGCTCTATGAGGAGCTGGAGGCGGCCCTGCTGATGGCCGATACCGGCGTCAAGGCGACCGAATTCTTGCTGGAGGATCTCAAGAAGCGCGTCAAGGAGGCCAAGGTCACCGACCCGGCAGCCGTGCGCGGTCTGCTGGCGGAGGCGCTGAGCGATCTGCTGCGCCCGCTGGAGAAGTCGCTGACCGTGGGCGAGCACACGCCCACGGTCATGATGGTGGTGGGCGTCAACGGCGCCGGCAAGACCACCAGCATCGGCAAGCTGACCCGCCACCTGGCCGAGGCCGAGCAGAAGGTGCTGCTGGCCGCGGCCGACACCTTCCGCGCCGCGGCGCGCGAGCAGCTCTCGGTCTGGGCGGATCGCACCCAGGTCGAGATCGTCAGCCAAGAAGGCGGCGACCCCTCGGCCGTGACCTTCGATGCCGTGGTGGCCGGCCGTGCGCGCGGCTGCGATGTGGTGATTGCCGATACCGCGGGCCGTCTGCCCACCCAGCTGCATCTGATGGAGGAGCTCAAGAAGATCCGCCGCGTGATCGGCAAGGCCCAGGAGGGGGCCCCGCACGAGGTGCTGCTGGTGGTGGACGGCAATACCGGCCAGAACGCACTCACCCAGGTCAAGGCCTTCGACGATGCGCTGGGCCTGACCGGCCTGATCGTCACCAAGCTGGACGGCACGGCCAAGGGTGGCGTGCTCGCCGCCATCGCGCGCGAGCGCCCCATCCCGGTCTACTTCATCGGCGTGGGCGAGAAGCTGGAGGATCTGCAGACTTTCAGTGCGCGGGAGTTTGCGCAGGCCTTGCTGGAGTAATCGGCGGCGCAGGCATTGCGCCCGAGCGCCGGGCCACCGTGATCGGCTCACTGATCCAGCGGCCGGCGCGGATCCGGCTTTGCCGGTCCGTCGACGGCGCCCCCTTGAGGGGGCCCGCGAAGCGGGTAGGGGGTGTTACTTCAATCCAGGCGGCATCATCCCGCCGAGGCCCTTCATGCCGCCCATCTTCTTCATCATCTTCATCAGGCCGCCGCCCTTCATCTTCTTCATCATGCCCTGCATCTGGTCGAACTGATTCAGCAGGCGGTTGACCTCCTGGATCTGCACGCCGGCACCGGCCGCGATGCGGCGCTTGCGGCTGGCCTTGCTCTTGCCGTCCATCAGCAGGGCGGGCTGGGCGCGCTCCTTGGCGCTCATGGCGTTGAGGATGCCTTCCATGCGCTTCATGTCGCGCTCGGCCTTGTCCATGTCGGCGGCGCCGGCCTTGGCCGTCATCTGGGTGGGCAGCTTGTCCATCAGGCCCGAGAGGCCGCCCATCTTCTTCATCTGGGAGATCTGGGCCAGGAAGTCATTCAGGTCGAAGCCGTCGCCGCTCTTGAGCTTGTTGGCCAGCTTCTCGGCCGCGGCCATGTCCACGCCCTTGGTGACTTCCTCCACCAGGGCCACGATATCGCCCATGCCGAGCACGCGGCCGGCGTGACGCTCGGCGTCAAATACCTCCAGGCCGTCGATCTTTTCTGACACACCGGCAAACTTGATCGGCGCGCCGGTGATCTGGCGCACCGACACGGCCGCACCGCCGCGCGAGTCGCCGTCCAGCTTGGTCAGCACGATGCCGGTCAGCGGCAGGGCTTCCTTGAAGGCGCGGGCGGTGTTGATCGCATCCTGACCCTGCATGGCATCGACCACGAAGAGCGTCTCCACCGGGTTCAGCGCGGCGTGCAGATCCTTGATCTCGGCCATCAGCGCTTCGTCGATGGCCAGGCGGCCGGCCGTGTCGACCAGCAGCACATCGAAGTAATGCTTCTTGGCGTAGTCCAGCGCGGCCAGGGCGATCTCGCGTGGCTTCTGTCCGGCGTCGGAGGGGAACCACTCGCCACCTGCCTGCTTGGTGACGGTCTTGAGCTGCTCAATGGCGGCGGGGCGGTAGACGTCGGCCGAGACCGTCAGCACCTTCTTCTTGCGCTTGTCGATCAGGTGCTTGGTCAGCTTGGCCGTGGTGGTGGTCTTGCCGGCGCCCTGCAGGCCGGCCATCAGGATGATGGCGGGCGGCTGGGCGGCCAGATTGATGTCGGCCACGCCCTCGCCCATGGTGGCGGCCAGCTCCTTGTGCACCACCGAGACCAGGACCTGGCCGGGGTTGAGCGAGCCCACCACCTCCTGGCCCAGGGCCTTCTCCTTGACGCGGGCGATGAAGTCGCGCACCACCGGCAGGGCCACGTCGGCCTCCAGCAGGGCCATGCGCACCTCGCGCAGCATGTCCTGCACATTGCTTTCGGTGATGCGGGCCTGGCCGCGCATCGTCTTGACGAGCTGGCTCAGGCGTTCGGTCAGGGTGGAGGCCATCGGGCTAGCGCCACGGGGAGACGGGCGCGCAAATTACACTGTGGCGATGATTTTATCGTTCGCCTCCTCGGGCCTGCCCGGCACGCTGCTGGTCGCCAGCAGCGTGCTCGCCTTGCTGGCCTATGCCGCGGCGGTGCTGAGCCCCGACAAGGCGGGCGACGGAGCCCGTCTGCGCGGCCTCTTGGTGCTGGGTTGGAGCGCCCATCTTCTGGCACTGGTGCTGGACATCGCGGGCATAGGCGCGAGCCAGCCGGGCGCGCGCTTCGGCTTCGCGCCGGCCCTGTCCATGACCATCTGGCTGGTGCTGGCCGTCTATATGGTGGAGAGCCGCCTGGTGCCCCTGCCCAGCGCGCGCCGGGTGCTGGCAGTGCTGGCGGCCCTGGGCGTGTTGCTGGCCGCGCTTTATCCGGGCGAAAGCCGCCCGCTGGCGGCTTCCCCCTGGACGCCGCTGCACTGGGTGCTGGGCCTGGCCTCTTACGGCCTCTTCGGCGTGGCGGTGCTGCATGCGGTGCTGCTGAGCCGGGCCGAGCGCCAGATGCGCCTCAAGATGCCCTCGCCTGGGCAGGGGCAGTTCCCCTTGGGCATGCCTCTGCTGCGCCTGGAGCGTCTGACCTTCCAGTTCGTGGGCGCGGGTGTGGTGGTGCTGTCTCTGGCCCTGCTGCTGGGCTGGTGGTTCACGCCGCAATGGCGCTGGGACCACAAGAACCTGCTCTCCGTGCTGGGCTGGCTGGTGCTGACCGGTCTGCTGACCGGCCGCCGCGTGTTTGGCTGGCGCGGCCGCCGTGCTACCCGCTGGCTCTATCTGGGGGCAGCCCTGCTGCTGCTGGCCTATGCGGGCTCGCGCTTTGTGTTGGAGGTGCTGCTGCAGCGTGCGGGCACCGCACCGGTCTGAGTGGCTGAGCCATGAAATACCTGATCCTGATTCTTGTCCTGGCCCTGGTCTTCTTTGTTCTGGGGCTCAAGCGTGCGCGGCCCTCGCGCCCGGATCCCGGGCCCAAGCGCGAGGCCCCCAAGGCCCCGGCCGCAGGCGCTCAGGACATCGTGGCCTGTGCCGAATGTGGCCTGCATGTGCCGCTGGCTGATGCGCTGCCGGGGCTGGGCGGGCACTTCTGCAGCGCTGCGCATCGACACGCTTTTGAGGCCCGATCGCGCTCATGAGTCACGACGCTTGGTCGTCCACCAGACAAGCTCGGTCTTCGGCCACTGAGGCCGGTGCAGGCGGTGGTGGCGAGGCGCCTGCACCGTCTTCGCCTGCGCCCGCGGACCCCGATGTCAATGGCGACCAGGACGCCGAGACCGGGTTCTTCCTGCGCCGCGGCTTGCGGCGCGATGCTGCGGGTGGCGGCTTCTACCGGCTGTATCGCGCCTGTCTGTCGGCCCGTGTTGCGTTGGGCCTTGCCCTGCTGGCCATGCAGCTGCTCAGGCGGGCCAGGGACCGGGCGGACACGCCTCGGCGCGCCGCGGGCAAGATCCACTGCAGCAGTGCCAGCACCATGTAGAGCAGGCTGAGCTCCAGGGCCCCCTGGACCGGCTCCGCCCCCAGCATCCCGCCCAGCAGCTGCATGGCCAGCAGGGCAAGGCCCAACGCAACACGGGCCGACAGACAGGCGCGATACAGCCGGTAGAAGCCGCCACCCGCAGCATCGCGCCGCAAGCCGCGGCGCAGGAAGAA
>NZ_JBKCLH010000150.1:0-26820 GCF_046300915.1 Roseateles sp.
CAGCAGCCGGCTGCGCGAGCAGGCGCGTGCCGGCGTGGGCTTGACGGGCGCGGCTGCGCGCGCCCTGCCGGCGCCGGGCGCCCAGCCCGCCGCGGCCGTGAATGCCGCCCCGGGCAATGAAGAGGCCGTGCTCAAGCTGGATGTGAGCCCGCAGATTGCCGCGGGTGGCACGGTCAGTGTGACCTTGCGCCAGGAGAGCGGCTTCTCGGTCAAGGGCGAGCTGGAGTTTGACGCCACGCGCCTGCAGCCCGCCCAGGCGGTGAGCAATGCGGCGCCCGGTCGCCTGCCCTTCGAGCTGACGCCGCGCGGCGAGCGCGTGCTGGTGCTGCGCGCCCTGCCGGCCGCGGCCGGCCAGGTGCTGAATGTGGGCGTGGGCAATCTCAGCGCCTCCGGCCTGAACGGCGAGACCCCGCCGGTGCGGCTTGAAGGTACGGGCCTGGTGACGGTGGACAAATGATGCACGGCCGGCCGCTCTCGGCGCTCAGGCTCGCAGAGCCTGGGCGCAGCCGCGGCTTCACCCTGATCGAGATGCTGGTGGTGCTGGCCATGCTGGGTGTGCTGGCCGCCGCGGCGCGGCCCATGCTGCTGCTCTCGGTGCAGCGCAGCCAGGAGTTCCAGCTGCGCGAGGCTCTGCGTCAGATCCGCGGCGGCATCGATGCCTACAAGAAGGCGGCCGAGGCGGGGCAGATCGAGGTGGCGGCCCAGGAGAGCGGCTACCCGCGCAGCCTGGGCGATCTGGTGCGCGGCGTGCCCGATGTGAAATCCGCCGAGGGCCGCAAGCTCTACTTTCTGCGCCGCCTGCCGCGCGATCCCTTTGCCGACCCCGCCCTGGAGCCGGAGCAGAGCTGGGGCCTGCGCGCCTCGGACAGCCCGCCCAACGAGCCGCGCGAGGGCCGCGATGTGTTCGATGTCTACTCCCGCTCCGAGCGCCTGGCGCTGGATGGCAGCCGCTACCGAGACTGGTGATGACGAAGCCGACCCGAACCCGCGCCGCCGCCGGCTTCACCCTCATCGAGCTGATCGTGGTGATGGCCATCGTGGCCCTGCTGGCCTCGATCGCGGCGCCGCGCTATTTCCAGAGCCTGGATCGTTCCAAGGAAGTGGCGCTGCGCAGCTCGCTCGCCACCCTGCGCGATGCCATCGACCAGTTTGCGGCCGACCGCGGCCGCTACCCCGACAGCCTGGAGGAGCTGGCCAGCACGCGCTATGTGCGCGAGGTGCCCGAGGACCCGGTGGCAGGGCGCCGTGATGCCTGGGTGGAGCTGCCGCCGCCGCCGGACGCCCAGCTCAAGGGCCAGCTCTACGATGTGCGCAGCGGCGCCGCCGGCCGCGCCAGCGATGGCCGGCTCTACGCCGACTGGTGAGCGGGGCGCGCATGGCGGGGCGGCAGCGTGGCTTCACCTATCTGGGCCTGCTTTTCTTTGTGGCCATCACCGGCGCGGCCCTGGCGGGCCTGGGCCAGCTCTGGAGCACGGCGGCCCAGCGCGAGCGCGAGCGCGAGCTGGAGTTCCGCGGCGGGGAGATTGCACGCGCGATTGCTCGCTATGCCAAGGCCACGCCCAGCGGCATGCCTCGCTACCCCCAGACCCTGGAGGATCTGCTGCTGGATGCACGCGGCCCCAAGCCCCTGCACCATCTGCGCCGCGCCTATGCCGACCCCTTCAGTGGCCAGCCCGACTGGGTGCTGCTGCCCGAGGCCAGCCAGCCCGGCGGCTTCAGCGGCGTGCACAGCCGCGAGGAGCGCCCCCTGCTGCGCCAGACGGCGCCCGATGGCAGCGCCCTGGGCAAGGCCAGCGACTGGCGCTTTCTGAGCCTGCCCTATGAGCGTGGCCCGGGGGCGGACGGGGATGCGCCGGCACAGCCCGTTCAGCCCGTGGAGCCTGGGGCGCCGCCGCTCACGGCGGGCTAGGATCGGTGCCAAGGCTTGAACAGCGCCGAAGCCTAGAATGCCCAGACATGAACCTCAGGATCGCCCATGTGCTGTTCAGTCTGTGTTCGCTGGCCCTCGGCGTGCTGCCCGGCATGACGGACGCGCAGTCCCTGCCGGCCGATGGCGCCGAGAACGCCGTGCCCGTCCAGCGCGGCGGGGGGCTGGTGCCGGCCGGACCGGATGGTCGTGCCAGCGTGTCGGCCATTGAGGCGGCGGTGCGCGCCGATGCCCTGGCCCGCTGGCGTCTGCGCGCCGACACGGCGCTGGATGTCCGCGTCGAGGCTGTGGTGTGGCCCGACGGTTCCCTGGGCTGCCCGCAGCCCGGCCTGTCCTACACCCAGGCCCTGGTGCCGGGCTGGCGCCTGGTGCTCAAGCACCAGGACCGCGTGGCGGTCTATCACGCCAGCCAGCGGGGCCAGTGGCTGCTGTGCCCAGGCGCAGACCCGGCACCCAGACCCGGCAGCGGCGACAGTCGGATCTGAGGGCGTCTTCTTGCGCGCATGAAAAAGGGCCGCGCGATGCGGCCCTTTGTTTTGGCTTGATCTGGCCTCAGGAGGACTTGCGGCGCCGTGCGCCCAGACCCGCGCCCAGCAGGGCCAGGGCCACCAGGCCGTAGCTGGCGGGCTCGGGCACATAGCTCACCGTCAGGGTGCCACGGTCCCAGCGGCCATCGGCCTGGCCCACAAAGTCGTCGAAGTATTCGAAGAACTCGAAATTGAGGCGGCCGTCCTGGCCCAGGAAGAAGTCGACGCCCAGGTCGACGAGGTTGGCGCTGCCAGTGAAACGGCCGGAGCCAGACACGTCATTCTTCAGTCCTGCGAACAGCGAGAAGCCCGCCAGCGCACCATCATTGACGTCAACGCCGATGTCGGAGAGCCAGCTCGGCTGATCCGCCGTGAGGTACACATCCCAGGAAATGCCGGTGATGCGCGCGCCGGCGAAGAGGTCCACGAAGCGGGTCTCGTTGTCGGCACTGCCCAGTTCGGCATTGCTCGAGATGCCGCCAATGTCCAGGGTGGTAACGAGGCCGGCCTGTGCGGCGCCGCTGGCGCCCAGTGCGGCAGCGGCCAGGGCCATGCTGATGGCACTGCGCTTGAAAAGACTCATCTGCATTTCATCGCTCCAGAATTGTTGACGCTCGCGCTTGAGCGTTGCCGTGTTTGCGAGCACGTTGGGAGACTCAATCTGCCACCAGGCGCAGCTCGCCACAAGCGGTGAAGCCTGAGGTTTTCGGCGCACCCCCCTCCGATGGGGGGGGAGCCCCCCCCTGGCCCCGGGTAAGCACCAGTTCGTTGTTGAGCCGGTCTGGCGAGTATTTGTGCTTTCGAAAACCGGAGAGCTCTATGTCTGCGTGGAAGTTCAGTGTCAAGCCGGTGGTGCTGGCCATCGGCATGATCGGTGCGATTTCATCGGCCAGCGTTTCCCTGGCCCAGTCCCTGCCGGCCGCGGCTGCGGAGAGCAGTCAGCTGTGGTTCGTCGAGTTGGCCGGCAGACCCGTGGCCGACGGCGCGAGTCTCGCGGCGGTGCAAGCGGAGCAGAACGCCTTTCGCGCGGCGGCCAGCCAGGCCCGGGTCCAGTACACCGAGCGGCGGTCCTTCAACTCCCTGTTCAATGGTCTGGCCGTGTCGGTCAGCGCTGCCGAGCGCGCCAAGCTGGCACGCATGGCCGGTGTGAAGGCCATGCATCCCATCGAGGTCGTGCACGCGCCCACGCCCGAGCAGGTGGCGGGTTCGGTGCAGGACCTGAGCCGCGCGCTGGCCCTGAGCCGTGCCGATGTGGCCCAGAATTCCCTGGGTCTCACGGGTGCTGGCATCAAGGTCGGCATCATCGACAGCGGTATCGATATCGACCACCCGGCTTTTGGCGGCTCCGGCAGCAATGGCGGCACGCCCTTCCCCAGTACCCGCATCGTGGCCGGCTGGGACTTTGTGGGCGACAGCTTCAACGCCGACCCCAGCAGCGCCAGCTACAACCCCACGCCCACGCCCGATGAGCGGCCCGATGATTGCGGCGGCCATGGCACGCATGTGGCCGGCATCGTGGGCGCCAATGGCGGCGGACTCAAGGGTGTGGCCCCCGATGTCAAGCTGGGCGCCTACCGCGTCTTCGGCTGCAATGGCAGCACCACCTCGGACATCATCCTGGCGGCTCTGGAGCGGGCCCTGGCCGATGGCATGCAGGTGATCAACCAGAGTCTGGGTGCCTCGCGCCAGTGGCCGCAGTACCCCACGGCCCAGGCCTCGGCACGACTGGCTCGCAAGGGCGTGGTGATGGTGGCCTCCATCGGCAATAGCGGCCCGGGCGGCAGCCAGCCCGATGGTCTGTATGCCGCCGGCGCGCCGGGTGTGGGCGATGGCGTGATTGGCGTGGCCTCCTTCGACAATGCCCAGACCGCCTTCAAGGTCGGTGGCACGCCTTATGGCTACAACGCCGCCAGCGGTGTGCCCCTGGCGCCCCTG
Organism: Roseateles sp.; assembly: GCF_046300915.1. Lineage (GTDB taxonomy): Bacteria > Pseudomonadota > Gammaproteobacteria > Burkholderiales > Burkholderiaceae_C > Kinneretia. The sequence goes on from NZ_JBKCLH010000150.1 coordinate 4,390, forward strand.
TCCGGCGGCGCGCTGATGGCCCGCACCGGCGCGGCCAATCAGCCCGATCTGGGCACGACCGCCCCCGACGCCTGCAGCGCCCTGCCCGAGGGTAGCCTGACCGGCAGGATTGCCCTGATCCGTCGCGGTTCCTGCGGCTTCTACAACAAGGCCTTCAACGCCCAGATGGCGGGTGCCGTGGCCGTGGTGCTCTACAACAACCAGGCCGGTGCGGTGAATGCCAATGCCGCGCCCAGCCCCGCCAACGCGCCCCCCGTCACCATTCCCGTGGTCGGCATCACGGCCGCCCAAGGCAAGGTGCTGCACGACACCATCGGCGCCGGTGACACCCTGCTGAGCTGGACCGGTGATTCGGTCGGCTACCCCTTCGGCACCGGCGGCCTGATCTCGGGCTTCAGCTCCTTCGGCCTGGCGGCGGATCTGAGCTTCAAGCCCGATATTGGCGGCCCCGGTGGTGGCATCTACTCGGCCTATCCGCTGGAGTCCGGCGGCTATGCCACGCTGAGCGGCACCTCCATGTCCGCGCCTCATGTGGCGGGTGTGGCGGCCCTGGTGCTGCAGGCCATCCCGACCGCGGCCACGGGCCGCGACAGCGTGATCGTGGGCCGCAATGCGCCGCCCGCCATCAATATGCACACCCGTCTGCTGAACACCGCCAAGCCCAAGGTCTGGTCGGGCAATCCGGCATCGGGCCTGCTGGATCACAGCTTCCGCCAGGGTGCGGGCATGGTGGACGTGGTGGCTGCGGTGCAGAGCCAGCAGTTCGTGCTGCCGGCCAAGATCTCCACCGGCGAAAGCCAGGCCGGCCCCACGGTGCAGCGTCTGACCATTCGCAATGACGCTGCCGTGCCTGTCACCTACCAGCTGGGCCACACCGCGGGCGTGGCCGCGCGCAGGAACAACGTCAACGTGGGCATCAGCTATGCACCGACGGGCTATGACAATGCGCCGGCCACGGTGAGCTTCAGCAGCCCGACCTTGGTGGTGCCGGCCAAGGGCACGGCCAGCGTGACGGTGACGATCGCGGCCAACGCCGCGCTGCTGGACTCGTCGCTCTATGGTGGCTACATCACGCTGACGCCGCAGGGTGATGGCTCGCCCATCCAGGTGCCTTATGCCGGCTTCAAGGGTGACTACCAGGCCCTGCAGGTGCTGTCACCGGGTACCAGCGGCTTCCCCTGGCTGGCGCGCCTGAATACCTCCACCAACCAGTTCCAGAGGCAGACGGCGGCGGCCAGTTTCACCATGGTGGGTAGTGATGTGCCCTATGTGCTGCTGCATCTGGATCATCATCCCCGCACCCTCAGGATCGAGGCCCTGGATGCCGCCACCCTGGCACCGCGCGGCGTGATCAGCGAGGAGCACTTCGTGGGCCGTAGCGGTACCCCCAACGGCTTTGTGAGCAGCGCCTGGAATGGCACGACCAACAACGGTGCTCTGCCCAATGGGGACTATCTGATCCGCGTCTCGGTGCTCAAGGCGCAGGGTAACGCGGCCGATCCCACGCATTGGGAAACCTGGAGTTCGGTGCCGGTGCAGATCGCGCGTCCGGCTGCGCCCTGACTCCGCTGCACATCCGCAATGAAACGGGCCTTCGGGCCCGTTTTTCTTGCCCGCACCTTGTGCCGGCGCTGCCCTCGGCAGCTTTTCTATAACCCAAGCGGACGATGTCATAGCCTCGGGTTGGGCTAGGAAAACCCTGTGCCCCCCTGCTTGAGCGTCGGGCAATTCGGGGTTTTTTCACAAATTCTTGTCATGAGAATGGCCTCTCCAAGCTGGGGGCCTCCTCCCGATCTGTCCGCAGCTTGAGCCCGCAACCCGCCCTGGTAAGCGACCCGCCAGTCAGTGAAGTGAGTTCGGGCCAATGGGTTGGTCCAAAAGACTTCGGGATAGCAAAAGGATTGAGATGATGAAGCTGATGAAAAAAGCCCTGGCCCTGGCGGCCCTGGCCGCATGCGGCACGGCCTCGGCCGGTCTGCTGACCTTTGACGATCTGGCGCCCACCATCTATGCGGGTGGTGACCTGGTCTCCCAGACCGATGTGAGTGCCACCGTCCTGGGTGATCCCGCGGGCTTTGCTGGCGCGCTGGCCAACGGTGCCGATCCCTTCAGCTGCTCCGTGACCGCCTGCCCGGTCGGCAATATCAGCAACTACTTTGCCGGCCTGAATGATGGCGGCCTGAATCTGTCCGCCGGTGGCCGCTTTGTGAGCCTCAAGTCCCTGGACTTCAGCTTTGTCGGCCCCATGCCCATCACCGGCCTGGCGAACTTCGGCCAGCTGGTTGTCGAGGGCCTGGGTCTTGATGGCAACACCGTGGTCGAGAGCCGCGAGTTCGGCGCTGCCGATGCCAACGGTGAGTTCAGCTTTGCCTCCTGGGACCTGTCCGCCGGCTTTGCCAGCACCTGGTTCAGCGGCGTGAACGTCTACGCCTGCCTCTACACCGCCAATGGGGACTGCGTGAACCCTGCGGGCAACCAGGCCCAGTTCGCCGTGGACAACCTGGCCTATGCCGTGCCCGAGCCCAGCAGCATCGCCCTGGTGGGCCTGAGCCTGGCCGGTCTGGCCGCACTGCGTCGCCGTCGCTCCTCCATCTGAGGCCCAGAGCAACCATCGGAACAAGCACAACTATGAACAGCAAGAAACTGCGTCCCGCCTCGCTGGCGGTGGCCACCCTGCTGGCCGCCATGGCCGTGAGCGCCCAGGCCCAGGAAATCCGCCGCTCCTACATCGTGCAGCTGGCGAATGCGCCGGTCGCCTCCTACGAGGGCGGCATTGCCGGCCTGCCGGCCACCAAGCCCGCGGCGGGCTCGCGCCTGGATGTGAGCGCGGCCGATGTGCAGGCCTATATCGCCTATCTGGACAAGAAGCAGAACGAGGTTCTCAGCACCATCAATCCGGCCCACATCACGCACCGCTACGATGTGGTGCTGAATGGCTTTGCCGCCATGCTGACCGACTCCGAGGTCCGCGCGCTGAAGAAGAACAGCGGCGTGGCCCGGATCGAGGCCGACGAGATGCTGCAGCCCTACACCAGCTACACCTCCAGCTTCCTGGGCCTGGACAAGGCTGCAGGTCTGTGGGAGCAGGCCGGTGGCAAGGACAAGGCCGGCGAGGACATGATCATCGCCATCGTGGACAGCGGTGTCTGGCCCGAGAACCTGAGCTTTGCCGACCGCGTGGACGCCAACGGCGTGCCCACCCATGACCCCAGCGGCACCTTGGCCTACGGCCCGCCGCCGGCCAAGTGGAAGGGCACCGGTTGCGAAACCTCGCGCGGCAGCGATAGCGGCAGCATCAAGGCCGCCAACTGCAACAACAAGCTGCTGGGGGTGCGCTCCTTTGTGGCCCTGAATGCGCCCATCGCCGCGACCGAGTTCCTGACCGGCCGTGACGGCGGCGGCCATGGCAGCCACGTCGCCAGCACCGCCGGTGGCAATGCCAATGTGCCGTCCACCATCAATGGCATCGACATGGGCTCCATGTCGGGTGTGGCGCCGCGTGCCCGCCGTGCCTCCTACAAGACCTGCTTCACCGGCACCACGGCCACCAACGGTGGCTGTGCCACGGCCAGCAGCGTCGCGTCCATCAACCAGGCGGTGAAGGATGGCGCAGACGTCATCAACTACTCCATCGGTCCCACCGCCGGCGGCGGCACGCTGAACGACGCCGTTCAGGCCGCCTTCCTGAATGCCTCGAATGCGGGCGTTTTCGTGGCGGCGGCCGGTGGCAACTCCGGCCCCAATACCAACCCGGTGTCCAACCTCGGCCCCTGGCACGCCACGGTGGCGGCTTCCACGCATGACCGCACCGTGGGTGCGGAAGCTGTGGTGGAAGGCAGCGGCACCTATGTGGGCGCCTCCGTCAACCAGACGCCGGTGGCTAGCAGCAATCTGATCCTGGCCTCGGTCGCTGCCCTGCCCGGGGCGGATGCAGCCCAGGCCGATCTCTGCTACGGCGCTGCCGATGGCGTGGTGACCCTGGACCCTGCCAAGGTGGCGGGCAAGATCGTGGTCTGCACCCGCGGCGTGACGGCTCGTGTCAACAAGAGCCTGGCCGTGCAGCAGGCCGGTGGTATCGGCATGATCCTGGCCGACAACGGCGCGGGTCTGGTGGCCGAGCCGCACTCGGTGCCCACCATTCACATCAATGCGGCGGATGGTGCAGCGGTGAAGAACTTCGTGGCCGCCAACCCGGCCGCTCAGGGCTCCATCGGCGTGGCCCAGGTGCGCTTTGGCGATGTGCTGGCACCCCAGACGGCAGGCTTCTCCTCTCGCGGCCCCAATGTGGCCAACAACAACATCCTGAAGCCCGACTTTGCGGCGCCCGGTGTTGACATTGTGGCGGGCTATGTGCCGGGCCTCACGGCCGCCGAGGCCAGCGCCATCCGCGCCGGTTCCGGCACCAGCAAGACGGCCGAGGGCATGATCTCCGGCACCTCCATGGCCAGCCCGCATGTCGCCGGTCTGGCGGCCCTGATCAAGCAGCAGCGCCCGAGCTGGACGCCTGCCATGATCAAGTCGGCCCTGGCCACGACGGCGGGCGACACCTACAACGACGGTGTCAATCTGCCCCTGGCCTGGAGCGCCACTGCGAATGCCAATGGTCGTCTGCCCTGGGCCCAGGGCTCCGGCCAGGTGCGCCCCAATCTGGCGACCGATCCGGGCCTGGTCTATGACGCCACGGCCATCGACTACGCGCGCTTCAGCTGCGGCCAGAACCTGGGCCTGTTCTCGGCGGCGACCTGCAATGCCGTGGGCACCATCCAGCCGCACAACCTGAACCTGGCCTCCCTGACCGCGGCCAGCGTGATGGGCTCGCAGACCCTGACGCGTACCGTGACCAATGTCAGCGACAGCTCGGCCACCTACACCGCCGCGGTGCAGATGCCTGGCTTCAATGTGGAGGTGTCGCCGAGCAGCTTCACCATCGCGCCGGGTGCCAAGCAGACCTACACGGTCAAGCTGACCCGTAGCACCGCGCCGGTGGACACCTGGGTCTACGGCTCGCTGACCTGGTCGGATGGCACACGCAATGTGCGCAGCCCCCTGACGGCCCGCGCCACGGCCCTGGCCGCGCCGGCCTCGGTCTACAGCGAAGCCGCCACCGGCAGCAAGATCTTCACCATCGGCACCGGCTTTGCCGGCTCCATGGTGGTGGAGCGGGGTGGTCTGAAGGCGGCGACTCGCAGCGCGGCCACCCTGACCGGTACCAACACCGGTTCGGCTACCACCATCTGCCGCGCGAACAATTCGCCGGCGGTGAAGGTGCATGACGTTGCCGTGCCGGCCGGCACCCTGGCGCTGCGCTTCTCGCTGTTCAATGCGGACACCACCGGTGGTCAGCTGCCCGGCAAGGAAGACGATCTGGACATGCTGCTGCTGGACAGCGCTGGCAACGCGCTGGCGGGCAGCCTGAACGACGGCTCCAACGAGAGCGTGCAGCTGACCTCGCCGGCCGCCGGCAACTACAAGGTCTGCGTGATCTCGTACAGCCTGCAGGGTCGTCCCTCCACCAACTACACCCTGTCGTCCTGGATCGTCGGTCCCAGCGATGTGGGAGGCAACTTCCGCGTGCTGGCGCCGGCCAACGCCGTCATCGGCGGCACGGCCTCGGTGGGCATGAGCTGGTCGGGTCTGGCGCTGGGTCAGCGTTATCTGGGTGCTGCGGCCTACCGTGTGGGCGGCGTGCGTCAGGGCGTGACCCTGCTGGAGGTGCTGACCAATGACCCGGTGCCGCTGGCCAAGAGCGGTCGTCCTGTGAACGCGCAGGAATAAGCCGGGATCATCCCCGCGGAGCTGCAGGCAGCTCCGCAAGAGGGCCGCAAGCACTCAGGTGCTTGCGGCCCTTTGCATTGGTGCGCAGGATTCAGCGCGTGGCCTGGTTGGCGTAGAGCTGCTCGGCGCGCTGGTAAAGCACCCAGCTGGTGGCAATGAACTTGTCCCCACCCTCGGGACGGTTGCCGCGGTGGGTGTGGGTGAAGCCGGTCGGTGCGATCAGCAGGCTGCCCCTGCGGGGTTTGATCTTGCGCTGCTGGTAGAGGAACTCCGTCTCGCCGGCCTCGAAGTCATCGTTGAGGTAGAGCGTCCAGAGCACCGCCCGGTGCAGGGCCTCGCCCTGGTCCTGCCTGGGGTATTGCTCGCAATGCCAGTGGGGGTAGCCACCCTGGCCGGCCAGGTATTTCTGGATATTGATGCTGCCGGGTCGGAACACCTTGGCCACCAGACCGTTGAGCAGGTCATCGCTCAGCCCTGCCACCGCCTCGGCATCCAGTACCCGCAGCTCGCCGCTGCCCGGGTCCTGCATCTTGAGCTGCAGCGGCGCGAGCGCCACATGGGCGTAGCGGCGCAGATAGCGTCTGAGGCAGTGCAGCACCGCCTGGTTGAGCTGGGCTTGCACGTCGCCCCAGCCAGGCACCTGATCGAGCTGGATGTCCCAGCTGTCCTTCATGCTCAGGTCCACACCGCTGCCGGTGGCGCCGCGCTGCGCCTGGCCGCCTTCCTCAAAACGCTGCAGCCAGGCCTGGCAGGTGGCGGCATCGAGGACATCGTCGTAGACCTCGATGAAATCGGGAGCGGACATGGTGTGGCGCAAGAGTGCTGGAGCGGGCGGATTCTAGGCCGCGCGCCCGGGCCCGGACTCAGCGCGCGCTGCTGCCGGGACTTCCGCCCTGCTGCGGTCCGCGCAGCACGCAGCGCCCGGCCTGGCAGCGGGCGCCCGGGTCCGTGAGCAGGGCGCAGTCGGATGCCATGCCGCTGCGCTGGTTCTCGGCCTGACGCGCCGCCGCATATTCCGTGGCCAGTGCCTGCAGGCGGGACTCCTGGCTGCGGCGCGTGGACCAGGCCAGATAGGCCTCCGGTCCGCCGCAAGCCTTGCTGCCCACGGCCAGGCTGCGGCATTGCTGTTCGGTATCGCAAGCCGCATCGCCGATCTGGGCCTGGATCTGTGTCAGCAGTTCGGGCGCCGTACGGGCCGCAAGAGCGGGCGCCACCGTTGGACTGGCGCAGGCTGGCAGCACCAGGCTGATCAGCAGCGGGCCCCACAGGCGCCAGGGGGAGATCCGAAGGGGGCAGGGCGGTGCTGTCATGCGCGCATGCTGACCCAGCTCGTAACTGTGTGCAATAGGGCACAGCAATCGGGAAAGCGCTGCACCCTTCTGGGCCAGAATGCCGGCTCCTTGGAGCTAGAGGGTGGCAATGCGCGGTTGGCTGTGGTGCGGCGTTCTGTGGCTGTGTCTGGGCATACAGGCCCGGGCAGAGGGGCCGCTGCCCGGCGATTGCCGCCCCCTGCCCGAGCAGGTGCTGGAGCAGATCAATCGCCTGCGCGCCCAGGCCCACAGCTGCGGCGGCAAGACCTTGCGGCCAGCCGGCCCCTTGCAGTGGGACACCAGCCTGGCGCGCTCGGCCCGGCGTTATGCCGAGGAGCTGGCGCGGCGCGATCTGCTCAGCCATCGCGGCGAGCAGGCCGCCACCTTGCGCGATCGCCTGCGTGCGGCCGGCTATCTGCTGCGCACGGCCGGCGAGAACCTGGCCGCCGGTCCCGTGGATCTGGAGGAGACCCTGGCCCTCTGGCTGGACAGCCCCGAGCACTGCGACAACCTGATGCAGCCCGAGTACGAGCATGTGGGCCTGGCCTGCGTGGCCGCGCCGGGACGCTACGGCCGCTTCTGGGTGCTGCACATGGGCCGCGGCCTGCGCACGCAGGCCCAGCGCAGCGAGGCTCTGGGCTCCGACACCCTGCGCTAGTGGCTGCTCGCCGGGGCGGCCGCGGGACTCAGGGCAGGGCCTCGGCGATGACACCGCCGCCCAGGCAGACCTCGCCGGCATAGAGCACGGCACTCTGGCCTGGCGTGACGGCCCACTGCGCCTGTGGAAAGTCCAGGCGGATGCTGCGCTCGCCGGGTTGCAGGGCACAGGCGGCGTCGGCCTGACGGTAGCGGGTCTTGGCGCCGTAGCCACCGAACTCGGGCATGCGGCCGCTGGTCCAGCTCAGATCGTCGGCCAGCAGGGAATGGCTTTGCAGCAGGGGGTGGTCGTGGCCCTGCACCACCACCAGGGTATTGGTCTGCAGGTCCTTGCGGGCCACGAACCAGGGCGCGTGCTCGCCGCCTCCGCGCGGCGCCCCCTTTTCCTTGATGCCACCGATGCCCAGGCCCTGGCGCTGGCCCAGGGTGTAGAAGGACAGGCCCACATGCTCGCCCACCTTGCGGCCGCGCTCGTCCTTGATGGGGCCGGGCTGGTGAGCCAGATAGCGGTTGAGGAACTCGCGGAAGGGCCTCTCGCCGATGAAGCAGATGCCGGTGGAGTCCTTCTTCTTGGCATTGGGCAGACCGATCTCCTCGGCAATGCGCCGCACCTCGGTCTTGGGCAGCTCGCCCACCGGGAACAGGGTCTTGGCCAGCTGGGCCTGGTTGAGGCGGTGCAGGAAGTAGCTCTGATCCTTCAGCGGGTCCAGGCCCTTGAGCAGCTGGAACTCGCCGCCCAGCTCACGCACCCGGGCGTAGTGACCGGTGGCGATCTTCTCGGCGCCCAGGCGCATGGCGTGGTCCAGAAAGGCCTTGAACTTGATCTCGGCATTGCACAGCACGTCCGGGTTGGGCGTGCGGCCGGCCTGGTATTCCTGCAAGAAGGCGGCGAAGACGCGGTCCTTGTAGTCCGCCGCGAAATTCACATGCTCGATCTCGATGCCGATCACATCGGCCACCGCGGCCGCGTCCACGAAGTCGATATTGGACGAGCAGTACTCGCTGTCGTCATCGTCTTCCCAGTTCTTCATGAAGATGCCGACCACCTCGTGGCCGGCTTGCTTCAGCAGATGGGCGCTGACAGCGGAATCGACGCCGCCGGACAGGCCGACGACGATGCGGTGCTTCTTCTCATTCATGCCCCGATTTTCCCCCAAGGGCGCAGCCTGTGCGCCCTGGCGGGGCTTAAGCCGGCACTCATGCGATCTTCATCCATGCGGGCCGGCGGCTCGCTAGAGTGCGCCGGCTGTAGGCAAAAGGCAGCGCCACCTCGGGCTGTCGAGGGAGAGAGGCATGATGACGACCATAGGCTTGACGCTGCGCCAGATCCTGGCGGACACCCTGGGGCTGGAGGCGGAGCGGCTCGGCCCCGCCAGCCCCTTGCTGGGGGCCGTGCCGGCGCTGGACTCGCTGGGGCAGCTTTCCTTGCTGCAAGCCCTGGAGGATCGCTTCGGCCTGCTGATCGAACCCGGTGAGATGCCTGCGGCCAGCCTGGCCACCCTGGGAAGCCTGGAGAACTATCTGTGCGCGCGGCTGTGCGGCTGGGGGGGCGCATGGCGCTGAAGCGGGCCGGTTTGCGCCTCTTGATCGGGGCGCTGCGGCGGCTTCCCATGCACTGGCGCCAAGGCCTGGCCCATGGCCTGGGCCCGCTGCTGTTGCAGCTCGCACCACGCACCCGGCACCGGCTGGACCAGAACCTGGCCCATGCTCTGCCAGGCCTGCTTCCATCCGCCCGCAGCACCATCGCGCGGGAGGTCAGCCAGCATATCTGCCAGGGTGTGCTGGACAGCTTCTGGCTGGAGCAGCTGGCGCTGGACATCGAGTTCGGTGATGAGCAGGCGCGCACCATCCTGCAGTCCGGCGGCGGCGCCAGCGTGGCCACCCTGCACATGGGCTGCTACGAGGTGGTGGCCCTGGCCCTGCAGCGATTGACGGGGCGCTGCAGCACCCTGGCCAAGATTCCGCCTTGGCTCCGACGCGGTGAGATGCTGTACGGCCGGGTGGGCATCGACTGCCTCGACAAACGCCAGCCGGGCGTCTTTTTCCGGCTGCTGGACGCCGCGCGCGCCGGGCGCTACATCGCCCTGCATGCCGACCACCATGGGCAGGATCTGCCGGTGCGCTTCTTTGGCCGCAACACCCGGGCGCCGACCGGGGCCTTGCTGCTCTCGGCCCTGGCCCGCAAGCCGCTGCTGCTGGGCTATGCCTGGCAGGAGGGTGCGGGGCGCTACCGCGTGCGCTTCGAGACCCTGGAGGCCCAGCCGCCGGGGCGGCAGGGCGCTGCGCTGGCGGGGGCCTTGCAGCGCCTGTACCAGCGCCTGGAGCAGGTGATTCGAGCCCACCCCTCGCATTGGGACTGGTCCTATCGGCGCTGGCGGCCGGAAGACCAGCCGCGCCCAGACGGTCTTCGGGCTCGCTCAGGGGCGCAGCTCGGGATGGAAGAGACTGTCGTCGGCCTGGATCAGGTCCAGGGGCAGGCGGCGGCCGGCGCGATGGTCTTCCAGGCAACGCCAGACCAGCGGGCTGCGTAGGCGACCGGCGTCGCGCGCCTGCGCGATCTCCTCGGGGCTGGCCCAGAGCCAGCGCCGTATGCCCTGGTCCAGGGCAAGACCCGGCACCGGCCCATCGCCCTCAAGGCTGCCGCAGTAGGCGATGCGCAGATAGGTCACGTCCTCGCCGCTGGCCTCGCGCCGGAAGCGCGAGAGGTAGAGGCCCAGCAAGGCCTCGGGCCGGAAGCGGTGCGCGGTCTCCTCCAGCGCCTCGCGCACCACGCCCTGCAGCGGCGTCTCGCCCTGCTCCAGATGGCCGGCCGGGTTGTTGAGCCGCAGGCCCTCGGGCGTTTCCTCCTCCACCAGCAGATAGCGGCCCTCGCGCTCGATGATGGCGGCCACGGTGACGGAGGGCTTGAAGCGGGGCGTGCTCATAAGGACTTCGTGTGAATCAAGCCGCGCATGCTGCCCCTGCGGCGGGCCTGTGGTCAAGTTCCCACGCTAGGACAAACCCTGTCGCGCCGGTGGCTCGGGCCTGCGGAGCGTCCATGTAAGCTGCGTGCAAGCATGTCCGACCGGTCTCGCGGCATAGGCCCAGGGGCCGGACAACAGGAGGGAGTCCCGATGTTGATTGGAGTCCCGCGCGAGCGCGCGGCCGGCGAGACGCGGGTGGCCGTCACCCCCGAGACCGTCAAGAAGCTCATCGCCCAGGGCCATACCCTGTGCATAGAGCGTGGCGCCGGCCTGGCGGCCAGCATCACCGACGAGGCCTTTGCCGCCGCAGGGGCCGAGCTGGGCGAGCAGGCCCAGGCCCTGGCAGCGCCCCTGGTGCTCAAGGTGCGCGCACCCGAGCCCGAGGAACTGCCCCTGATGCAGCGCGGCAGCGCCCTGGTGGGCATGCTCAACCCCTTTGACCGGCCGGGCCTGGAGCGCCTTGCCGCGGCCGGCCTCACGGCTTTTGCGCTGGAGGCGGCGCCGCGCACCACGCGGGCCCAGAGCATGGATGTGCTGTCCAGCCAGGCCAATATCGCCGGCTACAAGGCCGTGATGATCGCGGCCGACAAGTACCAGCGCTTCTTCCCCATGCTGATGACGGCGGCCGGCACGGTGAAGGCCGCGCGGGTAGTGATTCTTGGCGTGGGCGTGGCGGGCCTGCAGGCGATTGCCACGGCCAAGCGCCTGGGTGCGGTGATCGAGGCCTCGGATGTGCGGCCCAGCGTCAAGGAGCAGGTGGAGAGCCTGGGTGCCAAGTTCATCGACGTGCCTTACGAGACGGCCGAGGAGAAGGAAGCAGCCGAGGGTGTGGGCGGCTATGCCCGGCCCATGCCGCCGAGCTGGCTGGAGCGCCAGAAGGTGGAGGTGGCCAAGCGCGTGGCCCAGGCCGATGTGGTGATCACCACCGCCCTGAGTCCCGGCCGCGCGGCCCCGGTGCTGGTGAGCGAGGACATGGTGCGCAGCATGAAGCCGGGCTCGGTGATCGTGGACCTGGCGGCTCCGGCCGGTGGTAACTGCCCGCTGACCGAGCCGGGGCGCACGGTGCTCAAGCATGGCGTGACCCTGGTGGGCGAAACCAATCTGCCGGCCCTGGTGGCGGCGGACGCCTCGGCGCTGTATGCGCGCAATGTGCTGGACTTCCTCAAGCTCGTGCTCCCCAAGGAGGGCGGGCTGCAGGTGCCCATGGACGACGACATCGTGGCGGCCGTGCTGGTCTGCCGCGAGGGCCAGGTCTTGCGGAGCTGATGAGCATGGAACTGATCTCACCCACCATCACCAATCTGATCATCTTCGTGCTGGCCATCTATGTGGGCTACCACGTGGTCTGGAACGTCACGCCCGCCCTGCACACGCCGCTGATGGCGGTGACCAATGCGGTCTCGGCCATCGTCATCGTCGGCGCCATGCTGGCGGCGGCCCTGACCGAGACCGAGGCCGGCAAGATCCTGGGCACCCTGGCCGTGGCCCTGGCCGCGGTGAATGTGTTCGGCGGCTTTCTGGTGACCCGGCGCATGCTGGAGATGTTCAAGAAGAAGGACAAGAAGGCGGGGGGCAAGCCATGAGCCTGGACCTCGTCACCCTGCTGTACCTGCTGGCCAGCGTCTGCTTCATCCAGGCGCTCAAGGGCCTGTCCCACCCCACCACCTCCATCCGCGGCAATGTCTTTGGCATGGTGGGCATGACGATTGCCGTGCTCACCACCGCGGCCCTGATTCTCAAGCTGGCCGGTGGGGCCGGTCTGGGCCTGGTCTATGTGCTGGCTGGCCTGGTGATAGGCGGCGGCATCGGCGCCTATATGGCCAACAAGGTCGAGATGACCAAGATGCCCGAGCTGGTGGCCTTTATGCACAGCATGATCGGCCTGGCGGCGGTCTTCATCGCGGCGGCCGCGGTGCTGGAGCCCTGGGCCTTTGGCATTACCGAGAAGGGCGGCCCCATCCCCGGCGGCAACCGCATCGAGCTGGCGCTGGGTGCCTTTATCGGCGCCATCACCTTCAGCGGTTCGGTCATCGCCTTCGGCAAGCTCAGCGGCAAGTACAAGTTTCGCCTCTTCCAGGGCGCGCCGGTGGTCTTTGCCGGCCAGCACAAGCTCAACCTGGCCCTGGGCCTGGCGGCGGCCTTTTTCTGCTTCGGCTTCTGGCATTCGCAGAGCTGGACGGACTTTGCCCTGATCCTGGCCCTGGGCTTTGCCCTGGGTGTGCTGCTCATCATTCCGATCGGCGGGGCGGACATGCCGGTGGTGGTGTCCATGCTCAACAGCTACTCGGGCTGGGCGGCGGCGGGCATCGGCTTCTCGCTCAACAACAGCATGCTGATCATTGCCGGCTCCCTGGTGGGCAGCTCGGGGGCCATCCTGAGCTACATCATGTGCAAGGCCATGAACCGCAGCTTCTTCAACGTGATCCTGGGCGGGTTTGGCGGCGATGCCGCGGCCGGCGCCGCAGGGGCGGCGGTGCAGCGCACGGTCAAGAGCGGCAGCGCCGACGACGCCGCCTTCATCCTGGGTAATGCCGAGAGCGTGATCATCGTGCCGGGCTACGGCCTGGCGGTGGCGCGCGCCCAGCACGCGGTCAAGGAGCTGGCGCACAAGCTCAGCGAGAAGGGCGTCAACGTCAAGTACGCCATCCATCCGGTGGCAGGTCGCATGCCCGGCCATATGAATGTGCTGCTGGCCGAGGCCGAGGTGCCTTACGACCAGGTCTTCGAGATGGAGGACATCAATGCCGAGTTCGGCCAGGCTGATGTGGCCGTGATCCTGGGCGCCAATGACGTGGTCAACCCCGCCGCGCACACCAAGGGCAGCCCCATCTACGGCATGCCCATCCTGGAGGCCTACAAGGCCAAGACCATCATCGTGAACAAGCGCTCCATGGCCGCCGGTTATGCGGGCCTGGACAACGAGCTCTTCTACATGGACAAGACCCTGATGGTCTTCGGCGATGCCAAGAAGGTGGTGGAAGACATGCTCAAGGCGGTGGAGTAAGCCGGTTCCGAGCAGAAAAACAGGCCCCGGGCGTCGCCAGGGGGCTCCAAATCGGTGCTGGATGCACCTTGAGAGCCCTCTCTACGCACCGCTATCGAATCCCCTGATGCTGGTGTTTACCAGCATCGGGGAGAATCCGGGCCGCAATTGGAGACCTATTGATGGAGAAGATCTGGCTGAAGAACTACCCCGCTGGCGTGCCGGCGGACATCAACGCGGAGCTGTACCCCTCGTTGGTGGCCCTGATGGAGGGGGCGTTCAAGAAGTACCCGCAGCAGCCCGCCTACAAGATGCTGGGCCGCTCCATCACGTTTGCGCAAATCGATGAGGCCTCGCGCGCCCTGGCCGCCTATTTCCAGAGCCTGGGCCTGGAGCGCGGTGACCGCGTGGCCATCATGATGCCCAATGTGATGCAGTATCCGGTGGCCGTGGCCGCCGTGCTGCGCGCCGGCCTGGTGGTGGTGAACGTCAACCCGCTCTACACCCCGCGCGAGCTGGAGCACCAGCTCAAGGACGCCGGCGCCAAGGCCATCGTCATTCTGGAGAACTTTGCCGCCACCCTGCAGCAGTGCATCGCCAACACCCCGGTCAAGCATGTGCTGCTGGCCTCCATGGGCGAGATGCTGGGCTTCCCCAAGGGGCTCATCGTCAACTATGTGGTGCGCAAGGTGAAGAAGCTGGTGCCGGCCTTCGAGCTGCCCGGCGCCGTGCGCTTCAACGACGCCGTGGCCCGGGGCCGCGGCCTGAGCTATACCGCGCCCAAGGTGGGTCCGGGCGATGTGGCCGTGCTGCAGTACACCGGCGGCACCACCGGCGTGTCCAAGGGCGCCGTGCTGCTGCACCGCAATCTGGTGGCCAACACCCTGCAGGCCGAGGCCTGGTACCAGCCGGCCCTCAAGAAGGTGCCCCAGGGTGAGCAGCTGATGAGCGTCTGCGCCCTGCCGCTCTATCACATCTTCGGCTTCACCACGAACATGATGCTGTCCATGCATGTGGGCGGCTGCAATATCCTGATTCCCAATCCGCGCGATCTGCCGGCGGTGTTCAAGGAGCTGTCCAAGCACCGCTTCCACAGCCTGCCGGCGGTCAACACCCTGTTCCTGGCCATGGCCAACCATCCGCAGTTCAACACCGTGGACTGGAGCGGCCTGGTGATCTCGGTGGGCGGCGGCATGGCGGTGCCGCAGGCCACGGCCCAGCTCTGGCTGGCGAAGACCGGCTGCCCCATCGTCGAGGGTTACGGCCTCTCCGAAACCTCGCCCGTGGCCAGCTGCAACCCCACCGACAGCACGGCCTACACCGGCTCCATCGGCCTGCCCATGCCCAGCACCGAGCTCTGCCTGCTGGATGACGAGGGCAAGGAAGTGGGCATAGGCGGTACCGGCGAGATTGCCATCCGTGGCCCCCAGGTCATGGCCGGCTACTGGCAGCGCCCCGACGAGACCGCCAAGGTGATGACGGCCGACGGCTACTTCCGCACGGGCGACATTGGCATGGTGGACGAGCGCGGCTTCTTCCGCATCGTGGACCGCAAGAAGGACATGATCCTGGTCAGCGGCTTCAATGTGTACCCCAACGAGGTCGAGGACGTGATCACCCAGATGCCCGGTGTGCTGGAAGCCGCGGCTGTGGGCGTGCCCGATGCCAAGGCGGGCGAAGCGGTCAAGCTGGTCATCGTCAAGAAGGACCAGGCCCTGTCCGAGGATCAGGTGCGGGCCTTCTGCGAGGCCAATCTGACCGGCTACAAGCGCCCCAAGATCGTCGAATTCCGCACCGAGCTGCCCAAGACACCCGTGGGCAAGATCCTGCGGCGTGAACTCCGCGACAAAAAATAAGACTCTGGCGCCGCGCGGTCTCCCCACCGGAGACCGCGCGCGCTAGATTCCAGCCGGCAGCCACCCGGAGGAGACACAGGCATGCTGGACCAGAACTATTCCAAGACCGAGGCGGGACGCGAAGAAATCAAGTCGCGCGGCCTCCCGCTATCGCGCAGTGCGCGCAATCTGCTGCTGGTGATGGATGCCAGCAAGCCGGCCCGTCAGTGGCTCTCCCTGGTCCAGGGTGTGGGCGAGCAGGACCTGGCCCTGCTGCTCGAAAAAGGTCTGGTCGCCGCCCAGGCCGGTGGCGTGCGAGCCACCGCCGCCGCGCGCGCGCCCGAGCCTGCCGCCGAGCCTCCCGCTCCCCGGGCCGAGACGCCCACCCCTCCCGCAGTCGCGGATGCGGCCCGGCTCTACAGCGAGCTCTATGCCTACCTCACCGCCCAGGCCCCGCGCCAGCTGGGCTTGATGAAGGGCTATGTATTCACCCTGGAGCTGGAGCAGTGCCAGGACTTGCCCGCCTTGCGCAAGCTGGCCGCCGACCTGCTCCAGCGTGTACAGCAGGCCAAGGGGGCCGCCGCGGCCCAGGAGCTGCAGGAAGCGATGGTCGCCTGGCTGAACTGAGCCAGGGGCGCTGGCAGGGCGCACAATGCGCAGCTATCGCGCCGCGTGGCCGCCAGGCCCGGGCGCGGACCCCACAGTCCTGACCGCATCTTGTCCATGCCTGCGCGCCTTTTCGTCGATGAGCCGCTCGCCAGCGCGAGCCCCGAATTCACCCTGCCGGCCGCCGCCGCCCGCCATGTTCAGGTGTTGCGCCTGCAGCCGGGCAGCCCCTTGCTGCTGTTCGACGGCTCGGGGCTGCAGTGGCAGGCCGAGGTGCTGGCCATGCGGGGGCGCAGCGAGGTCCAGGTGCGTCTGCTGGGCAGCGAGCGCCCCGCGCGCGAGCTGGCCCAGGCCGTGACCCTGGCCGTGGTCATGCCTGCCAATGACCGCATGG
Organism: Roseateles sp.; assembly: GCF_046300915.1. Classification (GTDB taxonomy): domain Bacteria; phylum Pseudomonadota; class Gammaproteobacteria; order Burkholderiales; family Burkholderiaceae_C; genus Kinneretia. Next base: position 20,913 of record NZ_JBKCLH010000150.1, read on the forward strand.
ACGGCCTGGTCGAGAAGGCCACCGAGCTGGGTGTCGCACGCATCCAGCCCCTGATGAGCGAGCGCTCGGTGCTGCGCCTGGCCGGTGAGCGCGCCGAGAAGAAGGTGGCTCATTGGCGCGGCGTGGCCATCGCGGCCTGTGAGCAGAGCGGTCGCTGCGTGCTGCCCGAGATTGCGCCGGTGCAGAACCTGGGCGCCTGGCTGCAGGGCCTGGGCCCGCAGGAGGCCCAGCCGCCGCAGCGCCGCTGGCTGCTCAGCCCGGCGGCCGCGCGCCCGATCGCGGAGCGTGCTGGCGTGGCGGCGGGCGATGTCCTGGTGCTCAGCGGGCCCGAGGGTGGCCTGAGTCCGGCCGAGGAGGCCGCTGCCCGCGCCCAGGGTTTCGAGGCTCTGCTGCTGGGCCCGCGCATCCTGCGCGCCGACACGGCGCCGCTGGCAGTGCTGGGCTGGCTGTCGCTCTCGGAGTTGAGCGCGCAAGCCTGAGCGGGTTCAGCGCTCCGCCGTATCCTCGCCGCGCTCCTTGCGCGCCGAGCCGGCCACCAGCTCGAAGCGGAACATGCGGCACTCGATGGGGCCGTTCCACATGGGGATGCGGCGCGATTCCTTGAGCCGCATCTTGCTGGGCAGCTTCATGTCCGGGCACAGCAGCCAGGCGGTCCAGCCGGCGCTGTGCTGGGTGTAGGCGCGCTTCCAGTGCGCGGCCAGGCGCGGGAAGAAGTCGTCCCCGCCGTCGCGCGCCTCGGAGCCGCCGGCATCGCGCACCGCCGCGGCCTTGCCGCGCACCTCGATGCGCTCACCGTAAGGCGGGTTCATCAGGATGCTGCCGGGCATGCCCTCCGGCAGCTTGGGCGCGGGGCGCTCCAGCGCGTCACCGCCGTTGAACTGGATGTACTGGGCCACACCGGCCCGCTCGGCATTGCGGCGCGCGAAGTCCACCATGCGGAAGGCCACGTCGCTGGCGTAGATGGGCACGGCCGGGGCGTGGATGCGGGCCCGCGCCTCCTGCTTGATCTGGGCCCAGCGCTCGCGCAGGGGCTGGAAGGGCAGTTGGCGCTCGAAGGCGAAGCGGCGCGACAGCCCGGGCGCGATGCCGCAGGCGATCTGCGCGGCTTCCACCGCGATGGTCCCGGAGCCGCAGCAGGGGTCCTGCAGGGCGCCGCCGGCATCAATCGTGCCCTTCCAGCCAGCGGCGGCCAGCATGGCGGCAGCCAGGGTCTCCTTGAGCGGGGCGTCGCCTTTATCTTCGCGCCAGCCGCGCTTGAACAGGGGCTCGCCCGAGGTGTCCACATACAGGGCCGCGCGCTCGGCGCCCAGGTGCAGCACCACGGGCAGATCGGGGGCGCGGGTGTCCACGCTGGGGCGCTCGCCCTGGGACTCGCGCAGCTGGTCGCAGATGGCGTCCTTGATGCGCAGGGTGGCGAAGTTCAGGCTCTTGAGCGGCGAGCGGTGGGCCGTGGTGTCCACGCGCAGGGTGTGCTGCGGCGTGATCCAGCGCTCCCAGTCCACGCGGCGGGCCAGGGCGTAGAGATCGTCCTCGTGGCGGTAGCCGCCCTCGATCACCTCGACCAGCACGCGCTGGGCCAGGCGGCTTTCGAGATTGAGCTTCATCACGCCCTCGGCATCGCTGTGCACCGAGACCCCGCCACGCAGCGCCTCCACGCCGGCGCGCGGCAGGATGGACTTGATCTCGGCCTCCAGCCAGGGCTCGACACCGGCGGGGCAGGAGGCAAAGAGATACAGGGTTTCGGGGCGGGCCATGGGCGGAAGGGGGACAGCGGGAAAGCCGCTATTGTCCCCGACGCGCGGCCGGCCCGGGCTCAGAGGCTCTTGCGCAGATTGGCCGGCGCGATCTTGAGCGCCTCGCGGTACTTGGCCACGGTGCGGCGCGCCACCTGGATGCCTTGCTCCTCCAGCATGCTGGCCAGGGCATTGTCCGAGAGGGGTTTGGCCGGATCTTCGGCGGCCACGAACTGCTTGATCAGGGCGCGCACCGCGGTGCTGGAGGCATTGCCGCCGGCCTCGGTGGACAGGCCCGAGCCGAAGAAGTACTTGAGCTCGAAGGTGCCGAAGCGCGTGGCCATGTATTTGGCATTGGTCACGCGCGAGATGGTGGACTCGTGCAGGCCCAGCTCATCGGCGATCTCGCGCAGCACCAGAGGCTTCATGGCCAGCTCGCCGTGGGTGAAGAAGCCTTTTTGCCGCTCCACGATGGCTTGCGACACGCGCAGTATGGTGTCGAAGCGCTGCTGGATGTTCTTGATGAACCAGCGCGCCTCCTGCAGCTGGGCGCCCAGGGGGGTGTTGCTCACGCCGCCGCGCTGGGCGCGCAGAGCCTGGGCATAGAGCTCGTTGATGCGCAGCTTGGGGGCGACCTCGGGGTTGAGCATGACGCGGAATTCGCGTCCCACCTTCTGCACGATCACGTCCGGCACCACGGCCTGGGCCTGGCTGCGCGCAAAGGGGCGGCCTGGCTTGGGCTCCAGGCCGGTGATCAGGGCCTGGGCCTCGCGCAGCAGGGGCTCGTCGGCCCCGGTGAGCGACATCAGGCGCCGGGCATCGCGCTTGGCCAGCAGCTCCAGATGCTGCTTGCAGATCAGGATGGCCACGGCCTGGGCCGTGCTGCGCGGCTTGGTGCGCAGCTGCAGCACCAGGCATTCGGCCAGATCGCGTGCGCCCACGCCGGCGGGCTCCATGCTCTGCAGCCATTTGAGGGCGCAGCGCAGGCGGTCTTGCAGCTCTTCCAGGTCCTCGGCCGCGGCATCCTCGCCGGCCAGGGACTGGGCGATCTCCTCCAGGCTGTCTTCCAGATAGCCGTCCTCGTTGAGCGACTCGATCAGCACCTGCAGGGCGGCTCTATCCTCGGGGCTGAGCATCATGCCGGCCATCTGCTGGTAGAGGTGCTCCTGCAGGCTGATGGCGGGCGCCTCCTGCTCGGGGCGCTCGCCGTCCTCATCGCCCGCGCTGCCACTGCCGGCACTGCTGCCGGGCAGCTCGCGAATGCCGTCGAAGTCGTCGCCCTCGGTGCCGTTCTCCCAGTCCTCGCGCTCGGTGGTGCCGAAGTCTTCCGCACGCATTTCCTCGGCCGGGGTCTCGGCCTCGCCGCCGCCGCTTTCCGAGGCAGCGGCCTCGGCCTCCTGGCTGCGGCTGGCGCTCAGTTCCGGCGCACTCACTTCCATGCTGGCGGCGCCGAACTCCTCTTCGGTTTCCAGCAGGGGATTGCTGGCCAGCATCTGCTCGACTTCCTGGTTGAGCTCCAGGGTCGAGAGCTGCAGCAGGCGTATGGATTGCTGCAGCTGGGGCGTGAGCGCCAGATGCTGGCTGAGGCGAACCTGCAGGGAGGGCTTCATGCGGCTCGCCGTCCCTTACATCCGGAAGTGTTCGCCCAGATAGACCTTGCGCACGTCGGCGTTCTCAACGATTTCCTGCGGTGTGCCCTCGGCCAGCACCGTGCCCTCGCTGATGATGTAGGCGCGGTCGCAGATGCCCAGGGTCTCGCGCACATTGTGGTCGGTGATCAGCACGCCGATGCCACGCTGCTTGAGGAAGCGGATGATGCGCTGGATCTCCAGCACCGCGATGGGGTCCACGCCGGCGAAGGGCTCGTCCAGCAGGATGAAGCGCGGCTGTGTGGCCAGGGCGCGCGCGATCTCCACGCGGCGGCGCTCGCCACCCGACAGGGCCGGGGCGGGGCTGTCGCGCAGCTTCTCGATGGAGAGCTCGGCCAGCAGGCTGTTGAGCGCCTCGTCGATGCGGGCCTTGGGCCAGGGGCGGCCGCGTTCGTCCAGCTGCAGCTCCAGCACGGCGCGGATGTTCTCCTCCACGCTGAGTTTGCGGAAGATGGAGGCCTCCTGCGGCAGGTAGGACAGACCCAGACGCGAGCGCTGGTGGATGGGCAGGCGCTGCACCGGCTGACCGTCGATGCGGATCTCGCCGGCATCGGCGCGCACCAGACCCACGATCATGTAGAAGCTGGTGGTCTTGCCCGCGCCATTGGGGCCCAGCAGGCCCACGACCTCGCCGCTGTGCACATCAAGATGGACGTTCTTGACCACCTTGCGCACGCCATAGGTCTTCTGCAGGCCCTCGGCCTCCAGTCGGCTGGGCGCTGCCTGGGCTTCGACGGAACTCATGAGGGCTGGCGCGGACGCAGATTGAGGCTGGGCTGCAGGGGGATAGCCGGCTCGGAGGCGGTCGGGCCGGGCGCCGAGGCCGCGCGCGGCATCATCACCACACGGCCGCGGCCGGCGGGATGCGGCGAAGCCTGGCCGCCCTCGATGCTGAAGACCTCGGAGCGGTTGTCGTAATGGATGACCGCCCCGGCCACCTCGTCGGCCACGGTGCTGCCGCGCAGGCGGCGCAGCACCGCATTGCCGATGAAGCGCATGGTGTCGGAGCGGGTGTCGTACTCGACCTGGTCGGCCCAGCCTTCGATGAACTCGCCGGGCACGTCGCGCGCCTGGCGGAAGCGCACCGGCTTGCCCGTGGCACCGTTGGCATAGGCCTGCTTGTAGCCATCGGCGGTCTCGCGCACGTCCATGTGCTCGGCGCGCAACTGCATGCTGCCCTTGGTCAAGACCACATTGCCGCTGAACTCGGTGCGCTGCTTGACCAGATCGACACCGCCACGGTCGTAGTCGATATTGATGGGCTTGTCGCGATCGGCCCGCTCGGCCAGCGCCGCCCCGACGCTGAGCAGCAGGGCCAGCGCGGGCAGCAGGATGTGGCGGCTGAGCGAGAGGGGCGAGAACGGCGAGAGGGTCATAAAGGCATGTTTCTTGCAGACCATTCTAGCCCCGGCTGGGAGGTGTTCTTCCCTGAGGGTCAGGCCTTGCCGCTGCGCAGGCGATCGATCAGGAAGTTGGTGGTTTGCAGGGCACGCTGGCCTGACTCCAGCTCGCTCATGCGCTGGCCACCTGTGGCCATGGCGGGCGAGGTCAGGAAGCGGCCACCGATGCCGATGGCGGGCACGCCGTCGATGCGGTAGGCCTCGCTGAGCTTCTCGGCCTGCTGGCACTTGGTCTGCACGCCGAAGGAGTTGTAGGCCTGCTCGAACTTGGCGGCCTCGATGCCGAAGGGTGCCAGCAGCTCGGCCATGGCCTTGACGTTGTCCAGGGGCTTGCCTTCCAGGTGCAGGGCCGCGAACACGCGGGCGCGGGCTTCCTTCTCCTTGCCCAGGGCTTCCAGGGCGTAGAACAGGCGCTGATGCTGGCGCACACGGGCGTTGAAGGCCACATGCACATGGCGGAAGCTCACATCGGCGGGCAGCTTGGCTGCCCAGTCGGCCAGGGCCGGCTCGAAGGTGTTGCAGTGCGGGCAGCCGTACCAGAAGAACTCCACCACCTCGATCTTGCCCGGGGTGCCCGGCAGGGGCTGGGCCAGGCGCTGGTAGTGACGACCCTCGACCGGACCGCCCTGGGCCAGGCTCAGGCCGGGCAGGCTCAGGGCCAGGGTACCGAGGCCCAGCTGGGCCGAAAACTCGCGACGCTTCATTCTGAAATCCTCAGGGCGTTGAAACAACTTGCGGGCGCATCCTAAGGCGTTCGCCTCAGCGCTGCACGCGCACGAGATTGGCTTCCATGCCGCCGGACTCCAGCTTGCGCTGCAGGCCCTCGGCCTCGTCGCGGCTGTCCAGCGGCCCCAGACGCACGCGATAGACGGTACGGCCGGATTGCTCGCGCTCGTAAATCTTGGCGCTGAAGCCTTGCATGGCCAGCTTGGCGCGCTGGCCCTCCGCGTCTTCGCTGCGGGTGTAGGCGCCGGCCTGGACAAAGTAGACGTAGGGATCACCGCCGGCCGCCGCGGGGCCCGCGGGCGCGGCGGCGCTGGCCGCCGGCTTGGCGGCCGGGGCGTTGGCGGCTGGTGCGGAGGCGGGCTTGGCGGCGGGGGCCGAGGCCGCTGCCGGGGCCTGGGGG
>NZ_JBKCLH010000151.1:0-16626 GCF_046300915.1 Roseateles sp.
GATCGGCGGCTGCGACAAGAACATGCCCGGCGGCATGATGGGCATGCTGCGCGCCAATGTGCCGGCCATCTACATCTACGGCGGCACCATCAAGCCCGGCCACTACAAGGGCCAGGACCTGAACATCGTCTCGGTCTTCGAGGCCGTGGGCCAGTTTTCAGCCGGCAAGATGAGCGAGGAAGACTTCTGCCAGATCGAGAAGCGCGCCATCCCCGGCAGCGGCTCCTGCGGCGGCATGTACACGGCCAACACCATGAGCTCGGCCTTTGAGGCGCTGGGCATGTCCCTGCCCTACTCCTCCAGCATGTCCAATGTCGAGGACGAGGTGGTGGAGAACACCAAGCGCGCGGCCGCCGTGCTGGTCGAGGCGGTCAAGGCCGACCTGAAGCCGCGCGACATCGTCACCAAGAAGGCCATCGAGAACGCCGTGGCCGTGATCATAGCCACCGGCGGCTCCACCAACGCGGTGCTGCACTTCCTGGCCATCGCCCACGCGGCCGAGGTGGACTGGACCATCGACGACTTCGAGCGCATGCGCAAGAAGATCCCGGTGCTCTGCGACCTCAAGCCCAGCGGCCGCTTCCTGGCTGTGGATCTGCACAAGGCCGGCGGTATCCCGGCCGTGATGAAGGTGCTGCTCAAGGCCGGCCTGCTGCATGGCGACTGCATCACCATCACCGGCAAGACCGTGGCCGAGAACCTGGCCGAGGTGCCGGATCTCAGCCCCGACCAGGAGGTGATCCGCGAGGTCGGAAATCCGATGTACGAGCAAGGCCACCTCGCCATCCTGCGCGGCAATCTTTCGCCCGAGGGCTGCGTAGCCAAGATCACCGGCCTGAAGAACCCCGTGATCAGCGGCCCGGCCCGCGTCTTTGACGACGAGCAGAGCGCCCTGGCCGCCATCATGGCCGGCAAGATACAGGCCGGCGATGTGATGGTGCTGCGCTATCTGGGCCCCAAGGGCGGCCCGGGCATGCCCGAGATGCTGGCCCCCACCGGCGCCCTGATCGGTCAGGGCCTGGGCGAGAGCGTGGGCCTGATCACCGACGGACGCTTCTCCGGCGGCACCTGGGGCATGGTGGTCGGCCATGTGGCCCCCGAGGCTTACGAGGGCGGCACCATCGCCCTGGTGCATGAGGGCGACCGCGTCACCATCGACGCCCACCAACTGCTGCTGGAGCTGCATGTGGACGAGGCCGAGCTGGCCCGCCGCAAGGCCGCCTGGAAGCAGCCCGCCCCGCGCTACACCCGCGGCGTGCTGGCCAAGTTCGCCAAGAACGCCTCCAGCGCCAGCTCGGGCGCCGTGCTCGACAAATTCGATTGAGCCCAGGCCGCTGAGCTGATGGAAAAAGGGCGCCGGTGGCGCCCTTTTCCCTTTTCTATTGGCAGATGCAGCGCTGAACTCAGCGCCGACGCTGCTTCTCGCCCTGCCCCAGCGCATCCAGGGCCTTCTGGCGCCGCGCCTCTTTCTTCTCATCCATGCGCCGCATCGCACGCTTCTGAGTCAGGCCGCTGGCATCTGACCAGGCCCACCACAGCACAGCCGCGGCAAAGGGTGACAAGACCAGCCACCAGCTCCAGCTCGCGACCGGCGCCACCTCCTGCCACTTGAGCAAGAGCAACAAGACCCCGATCAGCACAAAACCCATGCATCCAACTCCACGATTTGAGCGCTGCCATCATCCACGGCATGCCTACAATGCCAGCGCGGCCTTCCTGCCAGGACTGTAGTGCAGATTGCCCGACACCCCAGCCACACCTGAAGCAAGAATTCGAAAGGAAGCCATGAAGTCCTCTTTCATCGCTCTGGCCGCTCTGGCCGCAACCCTGAGTGCCCCCGCCGCTTTCGCCAGCGCCGACCTGGCCCAGAAGAAGAACTGCATGGCCTGCCATGCCGTGGACAAGAAGCTGGTCGGCCCGTCCTACAAGGATGTGGCCGCCAAGTACGCCAAGGACAAGGACGCGGTGAAGAAGCTGTCCGAGAAGATCATCAAGGGCGGCTCTGGCGTCTGGGGCCCGGTGCCCATGCCGCCTAATGCCCAGGTCTCGGCCGATGAGGCCAAGCAACTGGCGACCTGGGTGATGAGCATCAAGTAAGCCAGGCGCTCAACTGTCCCAAAAAAAGGTCGACCCAGGTCGACCTTTTTTCTTGGCAGATCAGCTGGACACCCTGCTCCCACGTCGCCGAACCAGCAGACCCAGTCCGGCCAAGCCACCCAGCATCATCAGCCAGGTCTGCGGCTCCGGCACGGACAGGGCCATGGCCTGCGACAGCCCCTCCAGGGCCATGGGGTCGCCGCTGAACTCATAGAAGGACTGGCCGCCAACCACATTGGTCGCCACATTCCACCTAGCCGTCACGGCAGGGCCCAGTTTGCCCTTGCTGTCCATGGGCTTGTAGGACATGCTGACTTCCTTGAAGACAAACTCGCCATTGAGCTGCAGCGGACCACCGCTGCTGCCGGAGGTCGCCAGCCTGGTGTAGAAGACTTCGCCGAACTCCATATTGAAGAAGACTTCGGGCTTGGAGCCGCCGGTGCTCGTCGTCACATCGAACTTGACCTTGGCACTGTGCCTGCCTTGGACCAGGAACGTGAATAGCTTCGGGTAGGTCCGGTCAAGGTCTTGCTGCCAGCGGAACGGCCCCGGCTGGGGCTTGCCGACGGAAGCACCACCGCCCTTGATAAAGCTGGACTCTGCACTGACCAGCCAGGACCAGCCGTCCACCTCGCTCCAGTCCTCGTGACCGAGCACCACAGACTCCCCCTTCAAGAAGCTTGTCGTGCTCGCGCCGTCGCTGAACTGAATGAAGCTGTTGGGCGCGGCCTGGGCCGTGGGCGACTGCATCGCAAGCACGAGCAGGGACAGTGCGGTGGCATGGACGGTCTTGTGCATGATGGACCCTTTCCCGGATGGGGATGAACGCCCCGCAACCACCATGGCTCGAGGCTTGGCGACCCATCTTGCCGCGGGCGATAGACGCACAACATCCCTAGTCCGCCGCCACGCACCACGGCCGAGCGCCCGCTGAAAGACAAAAGGCCGCGGAGCTTGCGCTCCGCGGCCCGTGCTACGGAAGAGGCTGAAGCGGGTCGAGGCCTCAGTAAGCCTGACCCAGCTGCTCCAGGATGGCCGGGTTCTCCAGGGTGCTGGTGTCCTGGGTGACGGCTTCGCCCTTGGCCACGGCGCGCAGCAGGCGGCGCATGATCTTGCCGCTGCGGGTCTTGGGGAGGTTGTCGCCGAAGCGGATGTCCTTGGGCTTGGCGATGGGGCCGATCTCCTTGGCCACATGCTCGCGCAGCTGCTTGGCAATGGCCTTGGCCTCCTCACCACTGGGGCGCGGACGCTTGAGCACCACGAAGGCACAGATGGCCTCGCCCGTGGTGTCGTCCGGACGCCCCACCACGGCGGCCTCGGCCACCAGCTCGGTGCAGCTGACCAGGGCCGACTCGATCTCCATGGTGCCCATGCGGTGGCCGGACACGTTCAGCACATCATCGATGCGGCCGGTGATGGTGAAGTAGCCGGTCTCCGCGTCGCGGATGGCGCCGTCACCCGCCAGGTAGTAGCCCTTGAGCTCAGCCGGGTAGTAGCTCTTCTTGAAGCGCTCGGGGTCGCCCCAGATGGTGCGGATCATCGAGGGCCAGGGCTTCTTCACCACCAGAATGCCGCCCTGGCCATTGGGCACATCGTTGCCCAGCTCGTCCACGATGGCGGTGGTGATGCCCGGGAAGGGCAGCGTGCAAGAGCCCGGCACCAGGGGCGTGGCGCCCGGCAGCGGCGTGATCATGTGGCCGCCGGTCTCGGTTTGCCAGAAGGTGTCCACGATGGGGCAGCGGCCGCCGCCCACATGCTGGTGGTACCACTCCCAGGCGGCCGGGTTGATGGGCTCACCCACCGAGCCCAGCAGGCGTAGGCTGGACAGGTCGTAGTTTTTGGGGTGCACCGCCTCATTGGTCTCGGCCGCCTTGATCAGGGAGCGGATGGCCGTGGGCGCGGTGTAGAAGATCGTGACCTTGTGCTTGGCAATCATCTGCCAGAAGCGGCCGGCGTCCGGGTAGGTGGGTACACCCTCGAACACGATCTCGGTGCCGCCCAGGGCCAGGGGGCCGTAGGTGATGTAGGTGTGGCCCGTGACCCAGCCGATATCGGCCGTGCACCAGAACACATCGTCAGCCTTGAGGTCAAAGGTCCACTTGGTGGTCAGAGCCGCATGCAGCAGATAGCCGCCGGTGCTGTGCTGCACGCCCTTGGGCTTGCCGGTGGAGCCCGAGGTGTAGAGCAGGAAGAGCGGATGCTCGGCCTCCACCCACTCCGGCGCGCAGTCGCTGCTCTGACCTTCCAGCAGCTCATGCAGCCAGAGGTCGCGACCGGCCACCCAGGCGATGCTGCCGCCGGTGCGCTGGTAGACGATCACATCCTTGAGCGTGGGGCAGCTGTTGTCGGCCAGGGCCTCATCCACGATGGACTTCAGCGGCAGCTGCTTGCCGCCGCGCAGCTGCTCGTCGGCGGTGATCACCATCACGGCGCCGGCGTCCTGCACACGGTCGCGCAGGCTCTGGGCCGAGAAGCCGCCGAACACCACCGAGTGCGTGGCGCCGATGCGAGCGCAGGCCTGCATGGCGGCGACGCCCTCCACCGACATGGGCATGTAGATGACCACGCGGTCACCCTTCTTCACGCCGCGCGCCTTCAGCGCGTTGGCCAGGCGCGAGACCTTGGCCAGCAGCTCGCTGTAGCTGACACGGGTGACATCGCCATTGTCGGCTTCGAAGATCAGGGCCGTCTTGTCACCCAGGCCGCGTTCCACATTGCGGTCCAGGCAGTTGTAGGAAACGTTCAGGCGCCCATCCTCAAACCACTTGAAGAACGGTGCCTCGCTGTCGTTGAGCACCTTGGTGAACGGAGTCTGCCAGCTGATCAGCTCACGGGCGCGGCTGGCCCAGAAGCCCTCATAGTCGGCCTCGGCCTCGGCCACCAGGGCACGGTAGCCGTCCATGCCCTTGACGTGGGCGTTCGCGCTCCAATCCGCGCTGGGCAGGTATTGCTTGCTCTGCGACATCGTTGTCTCCTCGGTGCCTGGATTTGCTTTGAAAACTGCGTGCACTGTGCGTGCCGTCTCTGACGAAGTGCTTACTCTAGCGCCGTAACCCGGCGTCACTGGGTGAGAGTTCAGTCACGCACGGGCCCTAGAATCCGCCGCCACAGCCTCTTGCCTCACACCGATGAACAATAGCAACAAACCCCTGCGCCCCCTGCCCAATCTGATCTTCATGAGCCGCTGGCTGCAGCTGCCGCTCTACCTCGGCCTGATCCTGGCGCAAGCGGTCTATGTCTTCCAGTTCTGGACCGAGCTGGTGCACCTGGTGGAAGCCGCTTTCGGCAACCAGGATGCGCTGAGCATGCTGGTCAAGAGCATTGGCTACAAGGCCACGCCCATCAAGGACGCGGCGGGCGCCGTGATCGGCTACGAGCCGATTGCCAAGCTCAACGAAACCATCCTGATGCTGGTGGTGCTGGGCCTGATCGACGTGGTGATGATCTCCAACCTGCTGATCATGGTGATCGTGGGCGGCTACGAGACCTTTGTCTCGCGCATGCATCTGGAAGGTCATCCGGACCAGCCCGAGTGGCTCAGCCATGTGAACGCCTCGGTGCTCAAGGTCAAGCTGGCCACGGCCATCATCGGCATCTCCTCCATCCACCTGCTCAAGACCTTCATCAACGCCGACAACTACACCGAGAAGGTGCTGCTCTGGCAAACCCTGATCCATGTGGCCTTCCTGTTCTCGGCCCTGGCCATTGCCGCCGCCGACCGCCTGATGCACCCGGCCGCGGAAAAGCACTGAGCGCCTCGCGTCTGCGCTGCTGAACACTACGCTGCGGAAAGTCGGCTGCACGCCCCTCGCGCGGGGCGTGTGATCAAGGATGGGGCTGATCGGGCGGCACCGGAGCCCGGGAGGGCACCCGCAAGTGCAAGGCCGCCTTGGCCAGCAGATTGGCCGAGACCGGCGCGGTCACGAAGACAAAGAGCGTGATCAGCAGCTCGTGCAGCCCATAGTCGCCCTGAGCCCAATGCAGGAACAGGCTGGCCAGCAAGACGCCGCCCACCCCCAGCGTGCTGGCCTTGGTGGGCGCATGCAGCCGCATGAAGAAGTCGGGAAAGCGCAGCATGCCCACGGCACCCACCAGCGCAAATACCCCGCCAATCACCAGCAGGGCGGAAATCAGGGCCTGTATCACCCAGTGCAGTTCTTGCATTGCACTCACTCCATCACATCGCCACGGCTGAGATAGCGCGCCAGCGCCACGGTCGAGGCAAAGCCCAGCAGGGCGATGATGAGCGCCGCCTCGAACAAGAGGTCCATCTGCCAGCGCATGCCCAGCAGGATGACCAGCGCCAGCGCGTTGATGTACATGGTGTCCAGGGCCAGAACCCGGTCCGGCGCCTCCGGCCCGCGCAGCAGACGCCAGCCGCAAAGCACCAAGGCCAGGCCCACGGCGATGGTGGCGAAATCAAGCGCCCAGCCCAGCAGATTGAGGGATGCACTCATTCGAAGATCTCCAGCAGCGGCTGCTCGTAACGGCGCTTGATATCCGCCGCCATGGCCTGCGGGTCGGCACAGTCCAGGGCGTGCACCAGAATCTCGCCGCGCTCACCGTCCACCACACAGGACACCGTGCCCGGCGTCGTGGTGATGATGGTGGCCAGCAGGGTGATGGGCCCGGGCTGGCGCAGGGTCAGGGGCACCCGCACCCAGGCGGGCTGGGGCCGGGCAGCCGGCGAGAGCACCAGGCGCGCCACGCTCAGATTCGAGACCACGATGTCCCAGAGCACCAGGGCCGCAAAGCGCAGCATCAGCAAGGGTTTGCGCGGACGCATGGCCGGTCCCAGAAATCCCTGCACCAGCCAGGGCAGCAGCAGACCCAGCAGCAGCGCACTGATCCAGTAGGACAGACCCAGACTGCCCTGCAACAGCAACCACACCAGCACCAGCAGCAGGGACAGCACCGGATGCGACAGCCAGCCGGCGCGTCCGCTGCCTTGCGGCTTGTTCTCCTTGTTCGCGGCCATGGTTACTGGGCTCCAGCAGGCGGGGACGGCATGCGTCCGTCATAGGGGCGGGTGCTGCGGGCAGCCGCGCCGCCCTGCTCCGGCAGCGCCGCCTCGGCATACGCGCTCAGATCCATCAGCTGGGCCGCGGCGGCCTCCGTATAGCGCTGCACGGGGGCGGCCGCCACGCTCATCAGCACACTGGCCAGCAAGAGGCTGGCGGTGGCCGTCACAAGCTTGGTGCTGCCGCCCGCCGAGGCCGCAGGCGGCGCGTCCTCGCGCACATGCCAGAACAGAATGCTGCCAGCACGCGCCAGACCCAGCAGGGTCAGGAAACCCACGCCCAGCACGACTGCCCAGAAGCTCACGGCCCAGGCATGGCCGCTGGCCGCTTCCAGCAGCATCAGCTTGCCGATAAAGCCCGGCAAGGGCGGCAGCCCGGCCGTGGATGCCGCGGCCAGCAGCAGCATCAGGCCCAGCAAGGTGGGCTGAGCAAGGGGCGCGGCAGGCACGAGCAGGCCCTGGGCCTCGCCCCGCTGCGCGGCCACCAGTTCGGCCAGCATGAACAGGGCTGCGATGACCAGGGTGCTGTTGAGCATGTAGTAGAGCGCAGCCCCCCAAGCGGCCGTGCCGAAGAGGCCCAGGCCCGCCAGCACGGTACCGACGGAGGCCACGGTCAGCCAGGCCACCAGGCGAGCCAGGGTGCGGGCGGCCAGCGCGCCCAGCACCCCGGTGAGGCTGGTCGCCAGCGCCAGCGGCAGCAGCACCGGCTCTACCGTCAGAGCGCTGGTGCCGGCCGAGGCGCCGAACACCACGCCATGCACCCGCAAGATGGCATACACGCCCACCTTGGTCATGATGGCAAACAGCGCTGCCACCGGCGCGCAGGCCGAGGCATAGGTATTGGGCAGCCACATGGCCATGGGCATGAGCGCCGCCTTGAAGCCGAAGACCACGAACAGCACCCAGGCGGCCACCTGCAAGAGGGCCGCATCCGGCCCGCTGACCTGCGGCACCCTCAGGGCCAGGTCGGCAAAGTTCAGCGTGCCCGTCTTGGCATAGACCAGGGCCGCCCCGATCAGGAACAGGGCCGAGGCCAGGAGATTCAGCACCACATAGTGCAGGCCGGCCTTAAAGCGAGCCCCGCCCTGCCCGTGCACCATCAGCACATAGCTGGCGATCAGCAAGACCTCGAAGAACACGAAGAGGTTGAACAGATCGCCCGTCACGAAAGCGCCCGCCAGGCCCATGAGCTGGAACTGGAACAGCGCGTGGAAGTAGCGGCCATGCGCATCCCAGCCACCGCAGGCGTACCACAGCACGGGCAGGGCCACGCAGGCGCTCAGCAGCAGCATCAGGGCGCCAAGCCGGTCCACCAGCAGCAGGATGCCAAAGGGCGCCGGCCAGTCGCCCGCTCGATAGGTGATCAGCTCACCCGAGCCCGCCCGCTGCACCAGCCAGACCGCCAGCAGCAGGCCCACGAAGGCCGAAGCCAGGGACAGACGGCGCGCCCATAGCAGCTTGCGATGCCCGTGACCGCCTCGGCTGCCGGCACCATGGTCCCCCATCAGGAGCAGCAAGGCCGCGGTGATGGCCGGCAGCAGCACCGGCAGCACGGCCAGATGATCCTTGAGCCACATCATCATCGCGCCGCCCCGTCAGTCTCGGTGGCATCGACATGGTCGCTGCCGTTGTCCGCGCGGCTGCGCAGAGCCAGCTCGATGACGAAGCCCGTGGTGGCAAAGCCGATCACGATGGCCGTCAGCACCAGGGCCTGCGGCAGGGGATCGGCGAACACCGGTCCCTGAGAGAGTATGGGGGGCGCCGACTGCCAGAGCCGCCCCATGGCGAAGATGAACACATTCACCGCATAGCCCAGCAGGGACAGACCCAGCACCACGGTGAAGCTGCGGCCCCGCAGCATCAGATACAGGCCGCAGGCCGTGACAAAACCGATGCTGGTAGCCAGCAGAAACTCCATCGAGATCATCATGCGCGCGACCCTTCCTTGCTCGCCGAGCCCAGCACCGACAGCATCAGCATCGTGGCGCCCACCACGGTGATGTACACACCGAGATCAAACAGGGCGGCCGTGGCCAGTGGCAACTCACCCAGCAGGGGCAGCACCGGATGGCCGAAGGCGCTGGTCAGGAAGGGCTTGCCAAACAGGAAGGCGCCCACCCCGGTCGCCCAGGCAATGGCCAGACCCAGGCCGATCCAACGCACGAAACGGCGCCCACCCTGCGCCTGCATCAGGGCTTCGGCACGCTGCTGCCCGTTGGCCATGTACTGAAGCACCAGGGCCACCCCCGTGACCAGGCCGGCGATGAAGCCGCCACCAGGCAGGTTGTGACCGCGCCAGAAGATGTAGGCCGAGACCAGCAGGGCCAGCGGCAGCACCAGACGCGCGACCACCTTCAGCATCAGGGGTTCACGGGCGTAGCTCCAGGGGCGCCCCGCCGCGTCCGCGCCGGGCCTGTGGACCCGCAAGCCGTCCAGCAGGGCCAGCACGCCCACGGCGGCAATGCCCAGCACCGTGATTTCGCCAAAGGTGTCGTAGCCACGGAAGTCCACCAGGATCACGTTCACCGCATTGGTCCCGCCCCCGAGCGACACGGCGTTCTGCAGGAAGTACCAGGAAATCGACGCATGATCCCGCGTCAACACCAGCCAGCACAGCCAGGCCACGCCTGCCCCGCCCGCCAGGGCAATCAGGGCGTCCCGGCCCCGGCGTGCCCGGGAACTCTCCACCGGGCTGCTCTGGGGCAGCAGGGCCAGGCCCATGAGCAGCAGCGCCGTGGACACCACATCCACCGCCAGCTGCGTCAGGGCCAGATCGGGCGCCGACAGCGCCAGAAAGCTCAGCGAGCACAGCAGGCCGATGCCGCCGGTCAGGATGACCGCCACAAAGCGCTGGCGCTGCAGACGCAGCAGACCCAGGCCCATGGCCAGCAGCAGCAGCCACAGCAGCAGGGCCAGCGGCGGTGCGGGCATCAGACTGCGCTCGCCGGCAGCCAGGCCCTCGGCCGTCAGCAGAGGCCAGGCGGCCAAGGCAATCACGAACATCAGCATCCAGGCGATGTAGCGCTGCAGCGAGCCGTTCTCCAGCCAGGCGGTCCAGCGTCCGGCCAGGGCGATCAAGCCGTCCACGCCAGCTTCAAAGACCTGCTTGCCGCTGAAACTGCGCGCCTGGTAGCGATGCAGCCAGGCGCCCTTTTGCAGGCCCGCATAGAGCAGCGCGCCGCCCAGCACGGCCAGGGCGCTCATCAGCAGGGGCAGATTCAGGCCATGCCAGAGTGCCAGGCCGAAGGCCGGTGCGGGCGCGCCCAGCATGGCCGAGGCCGCCAGCTGAACCAGGGGGCCGGCAATCAGCATGGGCGCCAAGCCCACGGCCAGGCAGATGCTGGCCAGCAGCAGCACCGGTGCCTTCATGCCCCAGGGCGGCTCATGCGGGTGGGCATGGGGCCAGTCCCGCGCCGGGCCGTTGAAGAAACTGTCGTGAACCAGGCGCAGGGAGTAGGCCGCGGAACACAGGCCGCCCAGGGTGGCCAGCACCGGGATCAGCCAGGACTGCGTGCCCCAGAAGTCCGCCAGCAGGGCCTGCTCCAGCATCATCTCCTTGGAAATAAAACCGTTGAAGGGCGGCAGACCCGCCATGGCGGCCGAGGCCACCATGGCCAGACTGCCAACCCAGGGCATGAGCGCAAACAGCCCGCCCAGGCGACGCATATCGCGGCTGCCGACCTCGTGATCGACGATGCCCGCCGTCATGAACAGCGCGGCCTTGAAGCTGGCGTGGTTCAGGATATGGAACACCGCCACCACCGCCGACATGGGCGTGGACAACCCGATCATGAAGGTGATGAAGCCCAGATGGCTGACGGTGGAATAGGCCAGCAAGCCCTTGAGGTCATGCTTGAAGATCGCCACAAAGGCCGCAAACACCATGGTCAGCAAGCCGATGCTGGCCACCAGGGTCTCGAAAAGCTCGGCCCCGCCCATCACCGGGTACAGGCGCATCAGCAGGAAGAGTCCGGCCTTGACCATGGTGGCGGAGTGCAGATAGGCCGACACCGGCGTGGGTGCCGCCATGGCCTGCGGCAGCCAGAAATGGAAGGGCAGCTGGGCGCTCTTGGTGAAGCAACCCAGCAGAATCAGGCCCAGGGCCAGCGGGTAGCGGGGGTCGGCCTGGACCAGGGCGCCCTGGTCCAGGATCTGGGAGAGCTCGTAGCTGCCGGTGATCTGGCCCAGCACGATCACACCTGCCAGCAAGGCCAGACCACCGCCGCCGGTGACGGCCAGGGCCATGCGCGCACCGCGCCGGGCCTCGTCCTTGTGGCTCCAGTAGCCCACCAGCAGGAAGGAGGAAATGCTGGTCAGCTCCCAGAACACCACCAAGAGCAGCAGGTTGTCCGACAGGGCAATACCCAGCATGGCCGCCATGAACAGCATCAGCAGGCTGAAGAACTTGCCCGGCGGATCGTCGGCATGCAGATAGAAGGCAGCGTAGAGAATGACCAGCAGACCGATGGCGCTGATCAGCGCGGCAAACAGCCAGGCCAGTCCATCCAGGCGCAAACCGATGTTCAGCCCGATGGCCGGCACCCAATCGGCGTGCGCCAGCAAGACCTGACCCTGAAATACCTGGGGCGCCAGATGCAGCAGCAAGCCCAGCACCGTGGCGGTGACGGCGCCCGCCACCACGGCCGGCGCGTGCCGACTGACGACCGGGCGGCGTCCCAGAAACGCACACAAGCCGCAGCCAAGCAGCAGGGGGAGAAGAACAAGCGCGGCAAGCTGGGCCATCGAATCCTTGTCTCAACTTGTCTCAACGGGAGCCCTGGCGCTGCTGCGAGCAGGTCCTTGGGCAGACGACGCGGCGCATTGTAGGGGCCGCCGTCCTGGCTCGCTGAAGCAGCGCCCTTCACGTATGCTTGCCCCCAGCATGGAAGCCGTATCCACCTCCAGCCCGGTCGATGCAAACCGTTGCCCCGGCTCGCTCAGTCTGAGCGAGGCCGAGGGCGCTCAGCCCACGCTGAAGCTGCACGGGGTCTGGCGCATGGTCCATCTGCCCGAATTGGCGGCCTTGCTGGACGGCTTTGCCATCGAGCCGACCCGCCCGCCCGAACAGGTCGACGCCAGTGAACTGCAGGACATCGACTCGGCATCCGCCTTGCTGCTGCTGCGCTGGCTGCGAGCGGCCGGCATAGGGGGCAAGCCCTGGCACGGGCTATCGCCCGCTCAGGCACGAATTGTCGAAGGCGTGCGCAGCCATCTGGCGCGAGCGCAGCCCGTGGCACCGCCCGGTCCAAGCTCTGCCCTGGCCCAACTCGGCCGCGGCAGCAGCGCCCTGGCTGCAGTGCTGCTGGGCCATCTGAATTTTCTGGGGGCCAGCCTGCTGGCCGGTCTGGATGTGCTGCGCGGTCGCCAGAAGCTGCGTCTGCGTGAGCTCACCGTCCAGATCGAGCAGACCGGCCTCATGGCCATCCCCGTGGTGGCGCTCGTGACCCTGCTCATTGGCGTGGTGATTGCCTATCTGCTGGGCCTGCAGGCCGAGCAGTACGGGGCCAGCATCTTCGTGGTCGACGGCGTGGCAATAGGCGCCACCCGGGAGTTTGCGCCCATCATCGTGGCCGTGATCGTGGCCGGCCGCTCCGGCGCGGCCTTCACGGCCCAGCTCGGCTCCATGCGCCTGACCGAAGAGATCGACGCCATCAAGACCCTGGGGCTGGATCCCATGCAGGTGCTGGTGCTGCCGCGCGTGCTGGCCCTGATGCTGACCCTGCCCTTGCTGGTCTTTGTGGGCGATGTCATGAGCATCCTGGGCGGCATGCTGATCGCCGAGCCCATGCTGGGCATCACCCCGGCCGGCTATCTGGCGCGTCTGCGCGAGTCGCTGGACCTGCGTCATGTCTGGGTGGGGCTGATAAAGGCGCCGGTCTTTGCACTCTTCATTGCCGTGATCGGCGTACGCATGGGCATGACGGTGGGACGCGACACCCGCGCCGTCGGTGCAGCGACCACCTCCACGGTGGTGCAGAGCATCGTCGCCGTCATCCTGCTGGATGCGGGATTCGCCGTGCTCCTGCAGGCCCTTCACTGGTAGTGCCCGGACCATGAACCCGCCCCAGAACACCGTGCTGGCTGTGCGCGACATCGTCACGCGATTCGGCACCCATGCCGTCCACCAAGGCATCAGCTTCAGCGTGCAGCGTGGCAGCCTGGTGGGCATGATAGGCGCGAGCGGCACCGGCAAATCCGTGCTGCTGCGCGAGATCATCGGCCTGCACCGGCCCAGCAGCGGTCAGGTCGAGCTGCTCGGCTGCGAGATGTGGGACGAAACCGGGAGCCCGACCCACGCCGCGCGCCTGGCGGCGGTGCGCCGTCGCTTCGGCATGATGTTCCAGGACGGCGCCCTCTTCTCCTCCCTGACCGTGGCGCAGAACGTGGCCGTGGCCCTGCGGGAGCACACGACCCTGGACGACTCGCTGATTGATGAGCTGGTGCAGCTGCGGCTGCACCAGGCCGGCCTGCCCGCCGAAGCCGCCCACAAGCTGCCCAGCGAACTCTCGGGCGGCATGCGCAAGCGCGCGGCGATCGCCCGCGCCATCGCCCTGGAGCCGGAGCTGCTCTTCATGGACGAGCCGACCTCGGGGCTGGACCCCATCACCGCGCGCGGCTTTGACCGCCTGGTGCGCAGCCTGGTGGATGATCTGGGCCTCACGGTCTTCCTCGTCACCCATGATCTGGACACCCTGATAGGCGCCACCGACCGCGTGATTGCCCTGGCCGAGGGCCGTGTGCTGGCCGATGCACCGGTGCAGGACTTGATGCGCTCTCAGGATCCGTGGCTCAGCCAGTATTTTTTGGGGCGCACGCCACCTGCCGCCCACATCAAGGGAGAGCCCTCTTATGGAAGCTGAAGCACGCTACACGAAGGTGGGACTGGCCGTGCTGGGCCTGCTGGCAGCACTGGTCGCCACGTTGCTGTGGCTGGCGAATGTGGGCAGCGAGAGCGACTTCCGCCGCTACACCATCCACTTCGAACAACAGGCCCTGGACGGGCTCCAGGTCGGTGCCGATGTCAGCCTGCGCGGCATCAAGGTGGGCCGCGTCCAGGACTATGCGCTGGCCGTGGACAAATTCAACCGCGTCCGCGTGGAGATCCGCGTGGACAAGCGCACGCCCGTGCGCAGCAATACGGTGGCCGTCGTGAGCCGAAACTTCGTCACCGGCATCGCCGCCATCGCCCTGGTGACGCCCGAGCCGCCCGGAGAGCCCCTGGTGGCCGTGGCCGAGGGCGAGCGCTATCCGGTGATCAAGGAAGGCCGCTCGGGCATGGACGAGATTACCGGGCGCGTCCACAAGGTCGGCGACATGGCCGCCAACACCCTCACCCAGCTGAACCAGCTGCTGTCCAGCGGCAACCAGGACGAGGTCATGAACACCGTCACGGCGCTGCGCGATCTGGCACGCGGCCTGAATGCTCGCCTGGGCCTGCTGGACCGGACCCTTGAGCAGATGGGTACGGCAGCCACGCAGATCGGCACGTCCGGGGAGCGCATGGCCGGTGTCGCGGAAAGCACCGGGCGCCAGCTGGACGCCACCCTGGTGGAAACCGCGGCCCTGGCCGCCGAGGCCAGGGTGGCGCTGCAGCAGGCCAGTCAGACCATGACGGCGCTGCAGGTCCAGGGCGGTCGTGCTGCCCAGCGCCTGGAGAGCACGGCCGCGAATGTGGATGACCAGCTCAGCGTCGCGGTGACCGAGCTGCGCGTCGCCATTGACGGCGCCACCCGTGTCTTCGACCGCCTGAGTGACCCGCAGGCCGCCCTGCTGGGGGCCGGCAAGCAGCAGCTGGGCCCTGGGGAGAAACAACCATGAACGTCCTGATCGACCTCGGCCGCCGGCGCGGTCTGGCCCTGCTGGGCTCGACGGGCCTGTGGCTCAGCCTGTCGGGCTGCGTGTCCGTGGGTCAAAGCGGCGGCCTGCAAGTGCACCACCGCCTGCATGATGTGGGTCCGACACCCCAACGCTTGCCCAAGCCGCTGGTGAGCGCCCTGCTCATCCAGGTTCTGCCCGGTGATGCCCTGGCCGACAGTCACACCATGGCCTATACGCGGGCGCCGCAGCAATTTGCCTTCTATCAACAGTCGCAATGGCTGGAGAGGCCCTCGCGCATGGTGGCGAGCCTGCTCACCCGGCGGCTGGAGGCCAGGGGCCTGGCCGCCGCCCTGGGCCGGATGGGCGAGCCCCTGCAAGCTGACTGGCTGCTCAGCCTGAGCCTGGAAGATGTGCATCACGATTTCACCAGTCCGCCCGGTCTGGGCCGCCTGAGCTTGCGCGCCGACCTGCTGGACCGCCGGCAGCGTCAGCGCCAGGCCCAGCTGCGCCTGCCCCTGCAGGCGGCGGCGACCAGCGCCGACGCCGCCGGTGCGGCTCAGGCCCTGTCCCTGGCCCTGAGCCAGGGGCTGGATCAGCTGCTGCCCTGGCTGGAGTCCGAGCTGCGGCGCGCCAGCGCTGCAAGCTAGGCGCCAGACGGCTCCGATAAACTGCGGACAGCTTCTTCCAACTCCCCCCTAGGTTCAGCCTCATGAACACCACCACGATCAAGTACGACGACCTCGTCGAAAGCGTGGCTGCCGCTCTGCAGTACATCAGCTACTACCACCCGGCCGACTACATCCAGCATCTGGCCCGCGCTTACGAGCGCGAGCAGAGCCCGGCGGCCAAGGACGCGATCGCCCAGATCCTGACCAACTCGCGCATGTGCGCCGAAGGGCGCCGCCCCATCTGTCAGGACACCGGCATCGTCAACGTCTTCCTGAAGATCGGCATGGACGTGCGCTGGGCGGATTTCCCCGGCTCCATCCAGGACGCCGTCAATGAAGGCGTGCGCCGCGCCTACAACCACCCGGACAACAAGCTGCGGGCCTCGGTGCTGGCCGACCCCATCTTCGAGCGCAAGAACACCAAGGACAACACACCCGCAGTGATCTTCATGGAAGTGGTGCCCGGCAATACCGTGGACGTGATCGTCGCGGCCAAGGGCGGCGGCTCCGAGAACAAGAGCAAGGTCTATATGCTCAACCCCAGCGACAACATCGTCGACTGGGTGCTCAAGACCGTGCCGACCATGGGCGCGGGCTGGTGCCCGCCGGGCATGCTGGGCATCGGCGTTGGCGGCACGGCCGAGAAGGCCGCCCTGCTGGCCAAGGAAGCCCTGATGGACGACATCGATATGTACGAGCTGTTGGAGCGTGGCCCCCAGAACAAGCTGGAGGAATTGCGCATCGAGCTGTACGAGAAGGTCAATGCCCTGGGCATCGGCGCGCAGGGCCTGGGCGGCCTGACCACGGTGCTGGACGTCAAGATCAAGACCTACCCCACGCATGCGGCCTCCAAGCCCATCGCGATGATCCCCAACTGCGCGGCCACCCGCCACGCCCACTTCGTGCTCGACGGCTCGGGCCCCAGCTACCTGGAAGCTCCCAGCCTGGACCTGTGGCCCGATGTGCACTGGGCCCCCGACTACAACAAGAGCAAGCGCGTGGACCTGAACGCGCTCACGCCCG
>NZ_JBKCLH010000152.1:0-15754 GCF_046300915.1 Roseateles sp.
GCGCCAGCGGGTCTGGCATTCCTCGCGCTTGATGAAGCTGCCGTCGCCACGGTCCTCGCGCACGGTGTGGCAGCTCTGGCCGTCCTCCACCTCGCGGCTGCCACGCTGGGCCTGGTAGCGCGAGACGCGGTAGGCGTCGGCGGGCAGATCCTCGCACCAGTCGCTGGTCGATTGAGCCTGGTACTGCTCCACCACCACGCTGCGGCTCCAGCTCTGGCCCACCACCGTGGCCGAGACCTCGCGCTCGAACAAATGGAGAGCCAGCCAGCCCAGGAGCAGAGCCGCCATGCCCGCGAGCAGCCATCGCCCCCAATGGCGTCGTGCCGGGGGCGGGCTGGGCGCGGCCTGCGCCGCCACCGTCGACGCAGGCCGCTTGGCTTCGTGATCGGACGGGGGCGATGCGGTATCCGACACCCGCCTGACCTCGGCCAGGCCTTCACGCGGGGCGCCGCAGTGCGTGCAGAAGCTTGCGGCCGCCGCAGTCGCCGCCTCGCAGTAGCCACAGGGCCAATCAGCGCCGACATAGCGGTGGCCCTGCGCCTTCACCTCCTGGCCCTCGGGCGGAAAGTAGCGCTGCTCGGGGTCTTGGGCGGCACCGCAATGGGGACAAAAGCGCTGGGTGAGGGCCAGCAGGTCCCGGGTCTGGCAACTGGGGCAGCACCAGAGCATCTGGTAGGCGACGGGTTCGGACATGGGGCGTGATTGTGGCGCCCGCTCAAGCCAGGCCCTGGCCCCCTTGAGGGGGAGAGGCATGGGCCCGGCCCGGCTGTGTCGGTATGCATCGGACGTAAGAGTCTGTCAGCTCGTGGGTTCAAGCCCGGTGGACTTGCCTACAGTCCATGGCGCGATCTCAGCCGGCCAGCCAGGAGCCCTCACACCATGATCAAAGAAGCAGAGACCTTGCTTGTCCGTGCGGGCGATGCAGTACAAGTTGAATCCACGCCCGGGGCGCTTGCCGGCCTGAGTGCCAGCCTGAGTGCCAGCCTGCTCCTCAGCGCTTGTGGCGGTGGCGGCGGCGGTGACGAGACGCCGACGAGCGCACCGTCTACGCCCCCGAGCCCCAGTTCGCCCGCGCCGACGCCACTGCCCGCTCCCAGCGATGCCCAGGCCGCCCGTTTTCTGGCCATGGCCGGTTTTGCAGCCAGCAGCGCCGAGATCGCCACCCTCAAGGCCCAGGGCTATGCCGCCTGGCTGGAGGCCCAGTTCGCCCTGCCGCGCAGTCCCTCCCATTACGACTGGATGGTGGCCAGGGGCTATGCCGTGGAGGCCAATCGCGACAATTTCAACGGCACCGACAACAGCCTGTGGCGCAAGCTGATCGGCTCGCCCGACCAGTTGCGTCAGCGCGTTGCGCTGGCCTTGTCCGAGATCTTTGTGGTCTCCATGGCAGGACTGCCCGTGATGTGGCGGGGTTTTGTGGCCGCGGCCTATATGGACTGGCTGGAAGAGCATGCCTTCGGCAACTACCGCCAGCTCATCGAGGCGGTCAGCCTGTCGCCGGCCATGGGCGTCTACCTCAATATGCGTGGCAACCGCAAGGAGGACACGAGCACCGGCCGGGTCCCCGACGAGAACTACGCCCGCGAGCTGATGCAGCTTTTCACCATCGGTCTGGTGCAGCTCAACCCCGATGGCAGCCCCAAGCTCGGTGCCAACGGCAAGCCGCTGGAAACCTACACCCAGGCCCAGATCAGCGAGTTGGCGCGCGTGCTGACGGGCTGGGAGTTTGACAACGCCATGCGTGACGACCCCGGCTATGCCCGTCGCCCCATGATCCATGTGGCCAGCCGCTTTTCCGTCGGGGCCAAGAAGGTGCTGGATGTGGACATTCCCGCCAGCGCCGATGGGCTCACCGCCTTGCGCACCGTGCTGGACACCCTGGCCAGCCACCCCAATGTCGGCCCCTTCATCGGCCGGCAGCTGATCCAGCGTCTGGTCTGCTCCAACCCCAGTCCGGCCTATGTGCAGCGGGTGGCTGCTGCCTTCAACAACAATGGCAGCGGTCAGCGCGGCGATATGAAGGCCGTGTTGCGTGCCATTCTGCTGGACCCCGAGGCCTTGGCCCCCGCCAGCGGCAACGCCGGCGGCAAGCTGCGCGAGCCGGTGCAGCGCTTTGTGCAATGGGCGCGCAGCGCGGGCCTGAGCTCGCCGACCGAGCTCTGGAACGTGGGCAATCTCTCCGACCCCGCCAGCCGGCTGGGCCAAAGCCCGCTGCGAGCGCCCTCGGTCTTCAACTTCTTCAGGCCCGGCTATGTGCCGCCCAACTCGGCCCTGGGCGAGGCCGGCATCACCGCGCCGGAATTCCAGCTCTGCAACGAGAGCACGGTGGCGGGCTACCTCAATTTCATGCAGACCGTGATCGTGAACGGTGTGGGCGAGCTCAAGCCCAGCTATGCCAGCGAGCTGAGCCTGGCCAACGACGCATCCGCCCTGGTCGCCAAATGGGCGGAGCTGCTGGCCGGTGAAGGTCTGAGCAGCACGACCCGGGCCGCCATTGCCAGCGCCGTGGGCAGCATCTCGGCCAGCACGGACAGCGGGCGGCTCAACCGGGTGCACGCCACCCTGCTGCTCATTCTGGCCAGCCCCGAGTACCAGATCCAGAAGTGAGGCCCAGACCATCATGAACAGCCTGAACAACAAGCGCATCGGGGTGGTGGCTCATGAGCGCCGCGAGTTTCTGCGTCGGGCCTCGGCCCTGGGCCTGGCCGGGGCGGCCGCGCCCTGGGCGCTGAACCTGGCGGCCCTGGGCGAGGCGGCGGCGCAGACGGCGCCCCAGGACTACAAGGCCCTGGTCTGCGTCTTCCTCTATGGGGGCAATGACCATGGCAATACCCTGGTGCCCTATGACGCCGCCAGCCACGCGGCCTACGCCCAGATCCGCCAGACCCTGGCCACGCCGCGGGATGCGCTCACCGCCACCCTGCTCAATCCGGCCGCGCCCCTGCCCGACGGCCGCCAGATGGCGCTGGCCCCACAGATGAGCCGGCTGCGCGCGGTCTTTGATGCCGGGCGGCTGGGCGTGCTGCTGAACGTGGGCACCCTGATCCAGCCCACCACCCTGGCCCAGTACAAGGCGCAGAGCGTGCCACTGCCGCCCAAGCTCTTTTCCCACAATGACCAGCAAAGCGTGTGGCAGTCGGCCCGACCCGAGGGCGCCACCAGCGGCTGGGGCGGGCGCATGGGGGACCTCTTTCTCAACAGCAATGCCACCAGCACCTTCACCTGCATCAATGCTTCGGGCAATGCGGTCTTCATGGCCGGGCAGCAGGCGGTGCAGTACCAGATCTCCAGCAGCGGTGCGGTAGCCATCAATGGCGTGACCAAGCCTCTCTTCGGCTCCCAGGCCTGCGCCGATGCCCTGCGCAGCCTGATCACGGCCCCGCGCACACACTGGATGGAGCAGGAGCTCAACCGTGTCACCAGCCGCTCGGTCACGGCCCAGGCCACCGTCAGTGCCGCCCTGGCCAGCCTGCCGGCCCTGCAGACCAGCTTCCCGACCGGCAACAGCCTGGCCGCCCAGCTGCAGATGGTGGCGCGCCTGATCGGCTCCCGCAGCACCCTGGGCGCGCGCCGCCAGGTCTTCTTCGTCTCACTGGGGGGCTTCGATCTGCACGACTTTCTGGCCGATCAGCATCCGGGCCTGCTCAGCAATGTCAGCGAGGCGCTGGGTGCCTTCCATGACGCGCTGCTGGAACTCGGCGTGATCAACCAGGTCACCACCTTCACCGCCTCGGACTTCGGCCGCACCCTCAGCAGCAATGGCGACGGCTCCGATCATGGCTGGGGCAGCCATCATCTGCTGATGAGCGGCGCGCTCAAGCCCCGCAGCTTCTTTGGCCGGCTGCCCTCGGTGAGCGTGAACGGGCCCGACGATGTGGGGCAGGGGCGGCTCCTGCCCAGCACCTCGGTGGATCAGCTGGGCGCCACCCTGGCCAGCTGGATGGGGGTGGGCGACAGCGCCCTGAGCACCGTGCTGCCCAATATCGGCAATTTCAGCCAGCGCTCGCTCGGCTTGTTTGCCTGAGTGCGCTTGGTCTCTGGCTGGCTCGCTGAGACCTTTTTGGGCCTTCATGGGCCTTCATGCGCCGTCAGGATGGCGCAGCGAGTGTTCCGCCCCGGCTGGGCTCGCTACCATGGGGTCATGCCTTGCCATCAAGATCGATTCCGCCGATTTCTTCTGCCCTGCCTGGGCGCCGCGATCACTGCACTTGCCGGCTGCAGCGCGACGCCGCCTCAGAGGCCCCTGACAGCGGCGCCGCTGCAACCCGAGGGCGCCAGCGGCTATCAGGACAAGCCGGGCTGGCTGTTCCAGCGCCAGGCCGTCGCCGCGGCCAATCCCCTGGCGGCTGAGGCGGGGGCGCAGATCTTGCGCCGCGGCGGCAGCGCGGTGGATGCCGCGATTGCCGTGCAAATGGTGCTGACCCTGGTTGAGCCGCAGTCCAGCGGCATTGGCGGCGGTGCCTTTCTGATGCACTGGGACGGCCAGCGCGTGCAGGCTTTCGATGGTCGCGAGACCGCGCCGGCAGCGGCGGACGAAGCCTTGTTCTTGCAGGCGGACGGCAAGCCCATGCCGTTTCTGATGGCCGCGGTCGGCGGTCGGGCGGTGGGCGTGCCGGGCGTGCTGCGCATGCTGGAGATGGCCCATCGCCAGCATGGGCGACTGCCCTGGGCGCAGCTCTTCGAGCCGGCGATTCGCCTGGCCGAGCAAGGTTTTGAACTCAGCCCGCGTCTGCACACCCTGCTGTCGACGGAAACGGCGCTGAAGCAGGATGCGCAAGCGGCCCGCTATTTCTACAACGAGCAGGGCCAGCCCCGGCCGGTGGGGCACCGGCTGCGCAACCCGGCCCTGGCCGTGGTGCTGCGCGCCTTGGCGCAGGGCGGCAGCGCGGCCCTGCACGAGAGCGGACCCATCGCGGCCGATCTGGTGCAGCGGGTGCGGGGCCATGCCGCCAATCCAGGGCGGCTCACGGCGGCCGACCTCAGCGCCTATCGGGCGCTGGAGCGTGAGCCCCTGTGCCAGGTCTGGCGCCTGCGCTGGCGCATCTGCGGCTTCCCGCCGCCATCCAGCGGGCATCTCACCCTGATGCAGATGCTCTATCTGATGGATGCCAAGGGCATGCCGGCCCAGGCGCTGGAGGGCGGCGTGCCGAGCACCGAGTTGCTGCATCTGTACACCGAGTCTGCGCGCCTGGCCTTTGCCGACCGGGCCCAGTACATGGCCGACCCAGGCTTTGTGAGCGCACCGGGCGGGCGCTGGGACAGCTTGCTGGACGCGGCCTATCTGCGTGATCGAGCCGCCCTGATCTCCGAGCGCAGCATGGGCAGCGCCAAGGCCGGCCAGCCTGCTGGCGAACGCCAAGCCTGGGCCCCGCAGGCCGATCAGCCGGAGTACGGCACCAGCCATATCAGCGTGATCGATGCGCAAGGCCGTGCGGTGGCCCTGACCACGAGCATCGAGGCGGTGTTTGGCGCGAGGCTGATGAGCGATGGCGGCAGCGGCTTGGCCGGCGGCTATCTGCTCAACAACCAGCTGACGGACTTTGCACTGGCGCCGCGCGATGCCCAAGGCCGGCCGGTGGCCAATCGCCTGGAGCCGGGCAAGCGCCCCCGCTC
The DNA here is from genome assembly GCF_046300915.1 of Roseateles sp. Classification (GTDB taxonomy): domain Bacteria; phylum Pseudomonadota; class Gammaproteobacteria; order Burkholderiales; family Burkholderiaceae_C; genus Kinneretia. The sequence goes on from NZ_JBKCLH010000152.1 coordinate 5,614, forward strand.
GTCCATGAGTCCGACCCTGGTGTTCGACGCCCGGGACGGACGCCTGCTGATGAGCCTGGGTTCGCCCGGTGGGCCGGCCATCATCCACTTCACCGCCAAGACCTTGCTGGGCACCCTGGCCTGGGGTATGGATGCGCAGCAGGCCATCAATCTGCCCAATTTCGGCAGCTTCAACGGACCAACGGTGCTGGAGGCCGGGCGCTTCCCGCTGGCGACGGTTGATGCCTTGAAGGCCCGCGGCCACACCGTGCAGCAGCCCGAGATGCCGAGCGGGCTTCAGGCCATTGAGCGTCGGACGCCGGGCTGGTTTGGTGGTGCCGATCCGCGGCGCGAGGGCGAGGTTCGGGGGGACTGAGGGACGGTGCCTGGAATGGCTAGGGCAGGGTTCGCAGGCCCACCCAGCTGGAGCCTTCATGCTGTCCGGGCCGCAGCCTGAGCTTGAAACCGCCCAGGTCGAGATCGCCGATGGCGTCCAGTCCGGCAGCGAGGCTCTCACGGCTCAGCGGTGGCTTGGCGCGGCGCAGACCCTCGACCAGCACCCGTGCCGCCATGTAGCCCTCCAGGCTGATGGAGTCAAACTGCCGATCGCCCGCCTCGATCATGGCCTGCTGGTAGTCGGCGACCAGGGGCAGGCTGCGATCCAAGGCATTGGGAACAACCTGGGCAATGGTCAGTCGGCCACGTGGCAGCTTGGCGAGAGCCTTTTGCAAGTGCTCCAAGCCGGCGAAGGACAGCACAAAGAAACGTCCTTCAAAGCCCGCCTCACGCGCGCTCTGCACGAAGGCGATCGTGCTCGCATAGCTGCTGACAATGAAGATGGCATCGGCCGGCTGTTGCCGGACCAGGGTCTGGGTGGCCTGGGCCACTTCGGCGGTATTGCGCCGGATCGTGTCGCTGGCCAGCACCTGAATGCCCTGGGCCTGGGCGGCGTCACGAATGGCCTCCAGGCCGGCACGTCCGAAAAGGTCGGCCTGGTACAGAACATTCAGGCTGCGCACGCCCTCGAGTTTCATGGCGGTGGCGAGCTGGCGAGCCTCCTCCATATAGCTGGCGCGGATATTGAAGACCAGGGGGTTGTGGGGTTCGCGCAGCATGCTGGCGCCGGTGTAGGCCGCCACAAAGGGAATGCCATGGCGGCGCACATAGGGCAGGGCCATGCGGCTGGTGGGCGTGCCCACATAGCCGAACAGGGCCAGCACCGCGGGGTCTTCCGCCAGCTTGCGGGTATTGGCCTCGGCGCGGTCCGCCTCGTAGGCATCATCCAGCAGCTGCAGGCGCAGCGGCCTGCCGTTGAGACCACCCTGGGCATTGAACTGGCGCAAGCCTGCCTTGGCGCCGGCATGAAAGCGCTGGCCCAAGCCGGCAGCCGGGCCGCTGAGCGCGGCCGATGCGCCGATACGGATCTCGTCCAGGGCCAGCCCCAGCTGGGGGGCAAGACCCAGCAGCAGGCAGGCTATCCATCGGGCGAGTGCAGTCATGAATCCGCTCAGGCGACCCCAGGGGCCGAGACAGCCAGTCTAAAGCCCTGGCGCGGTGCTTGATCAGCGCATATGGCCGGTCCGAGACGTCAGCTGGGTGGCGATGGCCGCCTTCAGCGGCGGCAAGGCCTGAGCCAGTCGCAGCACGCCGTGGCGCAGCAGGCGCGCTGGCCCACGCTCGTCGGTGAAGAGCTTCACCACCGCATTCGTGCCCTGATAGAGGTGCCAGGTGTCGCGTCGATGGCCGGCACCGTAGCGCAAGAGGGGCGCGGGTGCGCCGAGCGCTTCGCGAGAGGCCGCCAGCTCGCGTGCCAAGCGCTGCACGCCATAGAGGCCGAAGTTGTAGCCATGGGCGGTGACCGGGTGCATGCCCACGGCGGCATCTCCGATCAGGGCAAAGCGCTGTGCGGCGAAGCGGTGGGCATAAGTGGCGACCAGGGGGTAGTGGTGACGTGGCCGGGCCAGACGCAGCTGACCCAGCCGGCCCTGGCTGTGCTGCTGCACCCACGCCAGCCAGCGGGAGTCGTCCCAGCCGCGCTGGAGCTCGGCCTGGTCGCTGGGCAGGGTCAGCACCAGAGAGCTCAGCCGGGGCGACAGGCCGCCCAGGGGCAGCCAGGCCATGGTGTGGCCGTGGTGGAAACACTCCAGCGCCTGATCCCGATGGGGCAGCTCATGCTCCAGGCGGGCCAGCAGCACCGAGCGGCCGAAGTCGCGCATTTCCGCGCCGATGCCCGCCTGCCGGCGCAGGCTGGAAAAGCGGCTGTCGGCGGCAATGATCAGCGGGGCTTGCAGCGTCTCTCCACTCTCCAGGCTGACGCTGGCTTGCGCGCCGTCCAGATTCAGCGCCTTGACCCGCACCCCGGCGCGCAGCTGGGCCAGGGGCCGGCGCTGCAGACCCTGCCAGGCAATGCGGCGCAGCCAGTGATTGGGAACCAGGACCCCCAGGGGGCTGCGGGCATCGGCAAAGTGCAGGGACTGGTCGGCCCGACCATTGAAGACCCTGGCCTCGCGCAAGGGGGAGATGGCCTCGGGTGGCAGGTCTTGCCAGGCGCCAAGCTGCTGCAGGATTGCTATGCCGCGGTGGGTCAGCGCGATTTCGCGGCCATCCTCGAGAGGCTCGGACAGCTGTTCCATGGGCGCGGCCTCCAGCACGGTGCTGGCGATGCCTGCATCGGCCAGGGCACATGCCATGGACAGGCCGGCAGGGCCACCACCGACGATGATCAGGCTGGAGCAGGAACTGGCAGATGAGGACATGAAACGGACGCGGCGCCCCCCGGGCGGGCCGGGCGGGCCCCCCCCGCCCGTCGCGCGGGCGGGCGCGGCCCGGGCCAGTGGGGCCAACGAACGGCCCGCGCCCCCCCGGGGGGGCCGCGGCAGGGCACACAGGGCTGCCCAGGCTAAGGGTAAAGCGTTGGAGCCGCCTTGACCCAGCGCAGAGCCCAGGCGCGTGCCGCGTCTCAGCGGCGGCGGTCGCGGCTCAGCAGACCCAGCAGGCTGGCCAGGCCCAGCAGCAGGAAGAGGGCGGCGCTCCAGAGCTCGTAGGGCAGGCCGAGCAGGCGGTAGGCGGCGGCCTCGGCGCAGTTGGCCGTGATCATGAAGACCGGCGGCCAGAGCTCCTCCAGATTGAGCCAGGTGACCACGCGGTCGGCCAGGGTCATGGCGCAGGAGGCCATCTTGGAGGCCACGTCATGCTGGTAGTAGGCGGCGGCCAAGCCGGCGCCGGCCAGAGCGATGATGAGCAAAAAGCTCAGCAGGCGCGCCGGGCGCCAGCGCTGGAGCAGCCAGCCCAGGGTGGCCACGGCCCCGATCAGCAGGAAGATGCCGCGCTGCATCACGCACCAGGCGCAGGGATTGACCTGGAACTGGTGCTGGGCGATCAAGGCAATGCCCACACCGCCGAAGGCGGCCAGGGCGATGCCCGCCAGCAGCCGGGCCGGCAGCTTGGAGGGACGGGCGTACATCAGGCCTCCGGCTGGACCTCGACCACCAGGTCGATCTCCACGCAGGCGCCCATGGGGATCTGGGCCACACCAAAGGCGCTGCGCGCATGGGCGCCAACCTCGGGGCCGAAGACCTCGGCCAACAGCTCGGAGGCGCCATTGGTCACCAGATGCTGCTCGGTGAAGTCGGGCGTGCTGTTGACCAGGCTCATCAGCTTGACGATGCGCGTGATCTTGCCCAGATCGCCCACGGCGGCGTGCAGGGTGCCCATCAGATCGATGGCGATGGCGCGGGCCGCGGCCTTGCCCGTGGCCGTGTCCACATCACGACCCAGCTGGCCCACCCAGGGCTTGCCGTCTTTCTTGGCGATATGGCCGGAGATGAAGAGCAGATTGCCGCTGCGCACAAAGGGCACATAGGCGGCCACCGGCACGGCCAGCGGGGGCAGGCTGATGCCCAGCTGTTGCAGGCGGGCGTAGATGGGGGAGGTCTGGCTCATGATGCGTTCGACAGGGGCAGGCCCCAGGGTGAAAGTGCTGGCGCGCATCCTACACCGACCCTTGGCGATGCGATTCAGGGGAAAGAGCTGGTTCTGGCACGCTTGTGGCACTAGAAATGTGACTGCAGCGTACAAGCGGGGAGGGCTGCAGATGCGGGACGGCAGCAGGCCTTGGCAACTGAGCGCCATGGCATTGTGTGTGCTTGTGGGGATGGGCGGCATGCACCTGCAGTCGCGGCTGCCCGATGCCTCGCAGGGAGGGCTTCTGGCGCTGGCTGGCCTGCTGTGTCTGGCGCTGGGGCTCAAGCTCAAGACACCGTTGTTGCTCCCTTGTCTGCTGCTCGGCCTGGCTGCGGCGGTACTGGGAGCTGGCTGGGTGAGTCTGAGGGCACAGCAGCGACTGGCACAGCAGCTGCCCCCGGCCTGGGAAGGGCGGGAGCTCTGGGTTACGGGGCGCATCGACAGCCTGCCCCAGAGCCTGCTGGGGCAGGGTGGGGCGGCCGGCTGGCGCTTTGTCTTGGCGGTGGAGGCGATCGAGGATCCCGAGGGCACGGCCCTGCCGGCCGGGCTACCGCAGCGGCTCATGCTCTCGGCCTATGCCCAGCCCGGGCAGCAGGCCCTGCCCATCTGGCGCCCCGGTGAGCGCTGTCGCCTGCTGCTGCGCCTGCGCCAGGTGCACGGCAGCATGAATCCGGCCGGCTTCGACTACGAGCTCTGGCTGTTCGAGCAGGGCATACGCGCCACGGGACTGCTGCGGCACTGGCAGCTGCTGGCCGAACCGCAGGGGCTGGATGGCGCCCTGGATCGCTGGCGTCTGGGCCTGCGCGAGCGGCTGCAGGCGCAGCTGGGTCCGCAGTCCGCCACCGGCGTGCTCATCGCTCTGAGCCTGGGCGAGCAGGCCGCCATCTCGCGCAGTGATTGGGCCCTGTTCCGCGATACCGGCACCAGCCACCTCATGGCCATCAGCGGCCTGCATGTGACCATGTTTGCCTGGGGGGCGGGTCTGCTGGCCGGCTGGGCCTGGCGCCGCAGCAGCCGGCTTTGCCTGGCCTTGCCCGCGCCGGTGCTGGCGCGCTGGGCCGGGGTGCTGGCGGCCCTGGCCTATGCCCTGTTCTCGGGCTGGGGCGTGCCGGCCCAGCGCACGGTCTGGATGCTGTTGGTGCTGGCCTTGCTGCGTCAGAGCGGGCTGGCCTGGCCCTGGCCCCTGTGTCTGCTGCTCAGTGCCTTGTGGGTGGCCTTGATCGATCCCTGGGCCCTGTGCCAGGCCGGCTTCTGGCTCTCGTTTGCGGCCGTGGGCCTGCTGATGGCGGGCGGTGTGGCCGAACCCGGCTGGCGTGGACTGCTGCGCAGCGCCTGGCGCAATCAGTGCATCGCCACCCTGGGTCTGGCTCCCCTGACCTTGCTGTTCTTCCAGCAGCTCTCCATGGTGGGCTTGCTGGCCAATCTGCTGGCCATACCCTGGATCAGCCTCTTGGTCACGCCCCTGGCCCTGGCGGGCGCCCTGGTGCCCCCGCTATGGTCCCTGGCCGCCTGGCTGCTGCAGGGCCTGATGCTCTGGCTGGAGCTGCTGGCCCGCCTGCCCGGCGCGGTGTGGAGTGTGCCGGTGGCCCCGCTGTGGGCCCAGCTCAGCGGTCTGCTGGGTGCGGCCCTGCTGGTGCTGCCCCTGCCTTGGCGCTTGCGCCCGGCCGGCCTGGCTCTGATGCTGCCCCTGCTGTGGCCGGCCCTGCCGCGGCCGGCGCCGGGGCAGTTCGAGCTGCTGGCCGCCGATGTGGGGCAGGGCACCGCCGTGCTGCTGCGCACCCGCCACCATGCCCTGCTGTACGACACCGGGCCCCAGTACCACCCCCAGGCCGATGCCGGCCAGCGGGTGCTGCTGCCCCTGCTGCGTGCCCTGGGTCAGCGCGAGCTGGATCTGCTGCTGCTCAGCCACCGTGACCAGGACCATGTCGGGGGTGCCGCCAGCCTGATGGCCGGAATGCCGGTGCGCGGTCTGCTGAGCTCGCTGGAGCCGGCCCACCCCCTGCTCCATGCCGAAGGTGCGCCTCGCGATGCCCTGCAGCGCTGTGAGCGCGGCCAGCGCTGGCGCTGGGACGGGGTGGACTTCGAGCTCCTGCATCCCGGCCCGGCCGACTATGAGCGCCCCGGACTCAAGCCCAATGCCCTGTCCTGCGTGCTGCTGGTCAGCGCGGCGGATGGGCGCCGAGCCCTGCTGACCGGCGATGTGGAGGCGGCCCAGGAGGGCGGCTTGCAGCCGCCCGGCGGCATTGATCTGCTGATGCTGCCGCATCACGGCAGCCAGACCTCATCGAGCCCGGCGCTGCTGGCCGCGGCCCGTCCGCGCCGGGCCTTTGTGCAGGCGGGCTATCGCAACCGCTTCGGCCATCCCGCGCCCGCGGTGCTGGCGCGCTACCAGGCTGCCGGCGTGCCGGTGATCCAAAGTGCCGATTGCGGGGCGCTGCACTGGTCCAGCGCTGCGCCGGGCCAGGCGCTTTGCGAGCGCGAGCTGCGCCGTCGTTACTGGCACCGGAGCGCGCCGGTGCATGCGGCGGCGGCGCTCGGCCCGCTGCCTCAGGGGGCCGAGGAGCCGGCTTTGCGGTAGCTGCGCAGGGTCTGGCCCATCTCGATCACGGCCATGGCGTAGTAGCTGGACCAGTTGTAGCGCGTGATGGCGTAGAAGTTGCTCGTGCCCGCCACATAGACCGGGGCCGCCTCGCCCATCTGCAGCTCCACCAGGGCCAGGGGGCCGGGGTGTTCGCGCCCGCCTTCGCTCAGGCGTGCGCCGGCTTCCTCGAACTGCGCCGCCGTGAAGCTGGGCAGGATGTCCGGTGCCAGCAGGCGGGCACGATCGGCCGTCTCCACCGGCGCGGCCACCGTGTAATGCGTGGGCAGGCCCGGCTGCCAGCCGTGCTGGGCCAGGTAATGCGCCACCGAGCCGATGGCATCCACCGGGCTGCGTATCAGGTCCACCCGGCCGTCACCATCGAAATCGATGGCGAAGCGGTTCCAGCTGCCCGGCATGAACTGCGGCCAGCCCATGGCGCCGGCGTAGGAACCCTTGAGCGCCAGCGGGTCCAGCCCCTCGCGACGGCACAGGCGCAGATACTCCACCAGCTGTTCGCGGAAGAAGGCGCTGCGGTCGCGTCGGCCCGGCGGAAAGTCGAAGGCCAGGGTGCTGAGCGCATCCAGCACCGAGAAGCCCCCGGTAATCTGGCCGTAGAAGGTCTCCACCCCGATCAGCCCGGCAATCAGCTCGGCCGGCACGCCATAGCGCGCCTCGGCCCGGGCCAGGGCCTCCTCATGCTCGACCCAGAAGGCCAGGCCGGCCTGGATGCGGCGCGGCTCCACGAAGCGGGCGCGGTAGGCGCCCCAGTCCTTGGCCGTGCCCGCGGGTGGCGGCATGATCAGGCGCTGCACCGTGGGGTTGCGCCGTGCCTGGGCCAGCAGGGCGCGCAGCGGCGCCTCCTCCCAGCCCTCCTGCGCGGCCAGCTCGCGGGCGAACTGCATCAGGTCCTCGCGCTCGCCATAGGGCAGGGCTGGTGCGGGCTTGGCCGCCTTGGCCGGCGGCTTCTTGCGGGGCTGCTTCTGGGTCTGTTTCTGGCTCGGCTTCTGATTTGGTTTTTGGGGGGGCTCGGCCTGGGCCGTCGTGGTGCTCAGAAGGCCCAGGCTCAAGAGCAGCAGGGCGATGGGTCGTACAGGGAGGGACGGCAAAGGCATGGCGACGCGGCGCGTTACGGTGAGCTCGGGGTGCGCAGCATACGGCCTGCCGCGCGGAAGGCGCGCAAGCGACGCCGCCTCGCGGCCCAGCCCAGCTCCGGCGCTTGGGCCGCCGGGGCATAGCGCGTGCGCTCCAGATCCAGCAGCAGCTGCGCCATGGCGCTGGCGCAGCAGCTCGGCCCAGTGGCGCGGTCCCTGATGAGCCTGGGCGGGCACATCCAGGCGGCGCAACTCGCGCAGCAGGGCGCCGCGCAGCTGGCTCCAGCCGTCGTGGGCACGCGCCTGCCAGGCCACCCAGAGGGCGCCGGCCGCGGCGATCAGGCCGATCAGGCCGGCCGCCAGCTGGCCCAGGGCGCTCCAGTCGGGGCTGCTCCAGCCCAGGCGCTGAAGCAGATCGAACTGGTCCTGGCGCGAGTAGTTGAGCACGTACTGCTGCCAGCGGTTGTTCAGGGCCTCCCAGCCCGAGCGCAGGCCTTGCAGACCGCGCCACAGGGCCGGGCTCAGGGCGTTGACGGTGCCGGCCAGGGCGCCGGGGGGCGGCTGCAGGGCCAGGCCGGCCAGCACGCGCTCGGGCGCCACGGCGGCCGTGGGGTCCACGCGCTGCCAGCCGCGCTCGGGCAACCAGACCTCGGCCCAGGCATGGGCCTGAGAGTTGCGCACCACCAGATAGCCGTCCTGCAGCTCGCGGTCGGCGCCCTGGAAGCCGGTGACCACCCGGGCCGGCAGGCCCAGGGCGCGCATCACCACCACAAAGGCGCCGGCAAAGTGCTCGCAAAAGCCCAGTCGCCGGTCCAGCCAGAACTCGTCCACCAGATGGGGGCTGCTGTCGCCGTAGCGGCCGGGGGTCAGGGTGTAGATGAACTCGGCCTCGCGCAGATGCTGCAGCACCGCGGCCACGGCAGCAGGGCCGTACTCGGCCGGGCTCAGGTCTTGCAGGCGCTCGCGGCGCAGGTCTGCTGCCCAGCCCAGGGTGCGGGGGTTGAGCCCGGGCGGCAGCTCCTGGTAGGGCAGCAGGCTGGGGCTCATGCGGCGCGGGCCGCTGCTGTAGTCCAGATGGGCCTGGGCCTGCAGGCGCAGGCGCTCGGTGATGGGCCGAGGCGACAGCCAGTGCAGCTCGCTGCCGCGCCACAGGCTCAGGCCCTGGGCCTCCAGCCGGGTGCCGGGGGCCTCGGGGCCGGATTCCAGCAGGGGCAGCACCGACAGGCGCAGCGGTTCCAGCGTGATCTCGTAGCGCAGGGCCGGGCCGCGTACCTCGGGGGCACGGCCGGTGAACGCGGCAGCCTGCGGGTCTTGCTTGGGCAGGGCGCGCCAGCTGCGGCCGTCAAAGCGGCTGAGCACCGGGCCGCGGAAATACAGCTTCTCGGGGGGCGGAGGCGGGCCCTCGAAGCGCAGGCGCATGGCGATGCTCTCATCGTTGGCGATCTCGCTCATGGCGCCGAACTGCATCTCATTGGACAGGCCGGTCTTGCCCACGGCATCGTTGGGCACGCCCCACAGCGGCGCGATGCGGGGAAAGAGCACAAAGAGCAGCACCACCACCGGCAGGCCCAGGGCGGTGGTGCGGGCCGCCTGGGCGGCGGCCAGACGCAGGCTGGGCTGGCCCACGGGCATCTGGGCCAGCACCAGGGCGCTCATCAGGGCCCAGACGCACAGCAGGGTCCACAGGCCGGTGAGCAGGGACTGGGAGTAGAGAAACTGCGTGAGCACCAGGAAGAAGCCCAGGAAGAAGACCACGAAGGCATCGCGCCGGGCGCGCAGCTCCAGGGTCTTCATGGCCATGAGCATGAGCAGCATGGTGATGCCGGGCTCGCGGCCCAGCAGGGTGCGGTGGGTGAGCAGGGTCAGGCCCGCCGTGAGCGCAATCAGCAGCAGCAGGGCCCAGCGCCCGGGCAGGGGCCGGCCCTGCCAGGCCAGCAGGCCGCGCCAGAGCAGCATCAGACCCGTCATCAGGCCGCACCACAGGGGCACGTGGTCCAGGTGCGGCAGCGCGGTGGCGGCAATGGTGGCCAGCAGAAAAAAGGTGTCGCGGGTGTCCCGCGGCAGATGGCTCAGGCGCTCGCGCCAGCCCATGCCACTGCGCGAGGCGCCCAGGGGGCTGATTGGGCTCATGGCTGCACCCCGCCCGGGGCGGCGGCCAGCATCTGCAGGGCGGCCTGCAGATGGGCCGGGCCCAGATCGGGCTCCAGGGTCTGACCTTCGTCCAGGTTCAGGCCCCAGGGTTCGCCACGCTGCTCGGCCTCCAGGGCCCAGGCCGTCAGGCGCGAGAGCCGGGCCTCCCAGTCCTGGAGCCCGGCGGTATCGGCCAGGCGCAGCCAGCGGCGCCGGCTGGCCGGTGCCAGGCTGTCGCGCACCAGCAGCTGCTCGCCGCCCTGCTGGGCGGCCTTCTTCCAGAGCACCTGCTTGGGCGAGTCGCCATGCTGGTAGGGGCGCACGCTCTCGAAATCATCGCCCCGGCGCTGCAGTCCGGCGCTGGCGCTGCCGTCGCCGCTGCTGGCGGCCTGGGCCG
>NZ_JBKCLH010000153.1:0-9364 GCF_046300915.1 Roseateles sp.
CTTCAGCAGCCTTCGCCACCTTGTTTCGCGTCGCTGATCAGTGATCAGCACAGAAGCGAGATTATGACTTATTTTTCTCAAACTCGTCAAGCGTTTTAAACATTTATTGTTTGTCGCGCTTTTCGCTTCTCTTCACCCATCGTCGCCGCTCTTGCGAGCCGCTGTGATCAGCGAAGCCCGCAACTGTAGCACAGGATTTCTGGCGCGCAAGCAACTTTTTCATGCATCGGCTTCAAGCCGGCTAGACAAGACGTCTTTCGGGGTGATCAAGGGCTGGGCGGCTGCAAAAGAAAAGAGCCCCGCAACTTTCGCTGCGAGGCTCTTCGAGTCACTTATCGCTGACAAGTCCGACACCGGGTCGGCGCTTGGCGGCAGGCTCAGTCTTCGTCCTTGAACGCCTCTTCGCGCTTGTTCTTGATGGACGGCAGCATGACCACCACCACCATCAGCGTCGCGGCGATCAGCAAGCTGGCCGACAGCGGGCGCGTCATGAAGGTGGTCCAGTCCCCGCGCGACAGCAGCAAGGCGCGGCGCAAGTTTTCTTCCATCATGGGACCGAGAATGAAGCCCAGGAGCAAGGGGGCAGGCTCGCAGCGCAGCTTATAGAAGAGGTAGCCCACCACGGCAAAGAGGGCCGTCAGGTACACATCGAAGCTGTTGTTGTTCAGCGTGTAGGTGCCGATGCAGCAGAACACCACAATGGCCGGAAACAGGAACCGATAGGGAACGGTGAGCAGCTTGATCCAGATGCCGATCAAGGGCAGGTTCAAGATGACCAGCATCAGATTGCCGATCCACATGGAGGCGATCAAGCCCCAGAACAGCTCCGGATTGCTGGTCATGACCTGAGGACCAGGCTGAATGCCCTTGATGGTCATCGCGCCCACCATCAAAGCCATCACGGCATTTGGCGGAATGCCCAGGGTCAGCATGGGGATGAAGCTGGTTTGTGCGCCGGCGTTATTGGCCGATTCGGGACCGGCCACGCCCTGGATCGCGCCCTTACCGAACTTCTCGGGCGTCTTGGACAGCTTTTTCTCCAGCGTGTAGGCCGCGAAGGAGGACAGCAGCGCACCGCCACCGGGCAACACGCCCAGGATGGACCCCAGCGAGGTACCGCGAAGTACGGCGGGCCAGGCATCCTTGAAGTCCTGCTTGGTCGGCCACAAGCCCTTCACATCCTTGGTGAAGACCTCGCGGTGCTCCGCGGGCTTGCCGAGGTTGGCGATGATCTCCCCGAAGCCGAACACGCCCATGGCGATGACGACGAAGTTGATGCCGTCGGTCAACTCGGGAATGTCGAAGGAATAGCGCGGGGTGCCGGAGATCACATCGGTATTGATCTGCCCAAGCAAGAGGCCCAGCAGAATCATGGCGATGGCCTTGATCAGAGAGCCCGAGGCCAGCACCACGGCACCGATCAGACCCAGCACCATCAGCGAGAAGTACTCGGCCGGACCAAACTTGAAGGCCAGCTCGGTCAGCGGTGGCGCAAAGGCGGCAATCACGACGGTGCCCACGCAACCGGCAAAGAAGGAGCCCAGACCTGCGGCCGCCAATGCGGCGCCCGCGCGACCCTGGCGGGCCATCTGGTAACCATCGATCGCGGTGACGACCGAGCTGGACTCACCCGGCACATTGATCAGAATGGCCGTGGTCGATCCGCCGTACTGTGCGCCGTAGTAGATACCTGCCAGCATGATCAGGGCGGGCGTCGCATCCAGTGCATAGATCGAGGGCAGCAGCATGGCGATGGTGGCCACGGGGCCCAGACCCGGCAGCACGCCGATCAGGGTGCCCAGCACCGCACCGCCAAAGGCGTACAGCAAATTCTGCAGCGTGAGCGCCGTGCCGAAGCCCAGCGCCAGGTTGTTCAACAGTTCCATGTCCCGCTACTCCTCAACGACCCAGGAAGGTGGGCCACAGCGGGATCACCAGATTCAGGCCCCACACAAAGATGGCCCAGCTGCCCACCGTGAGGAAGGCGGCCGTGAGCAGGGCTTCCAGCCACTTGAACTCATCACCGGCCATGGCAGCAATCACCACCAGCAGGGGCAGCGCGATCACCATGCCCAGGTGCGGCAAGGCCCAGCCGAACAGCACGATGGCGCCGACGATGACGCCAAGAGGGCGCCAGGCGATGGCACCAATGCGGCCGCCGTCTTCTGACTCAATGGTCAGCGCCTTGAACAGCACCACGGCTCCCAGTACGGCGAGCAGAATGCCCAGGCCAAAGGGAAAGTAGCCGGGGCCGGGTCGGGCCGAATTGCCGAAGCTGTATTCCGTAGCGCCCCAGGCAAAGCCCAGGCCCACCAGCAAGAACATCAGCCCCGACCAGAAGTCTGTTTGACTTTTGATCTTCATGTGAGGAACCCTCTATCGCATTGGACTGCCCGCATTCTAGGCAGCCCCCTCCTGCGACCCTGTGTGGTTTCCACGTAAGCATCTGCCACAGCCCAGCCCGGCAAACCGGGCCGAAGGCGACATCAATGCCTCAGGTCATTCCTCAGGCTTCCCATTGCGGAGTGCTGCGCAAAACCTCTTCCAGGGTGGTCAGGCCTTCCGCCACCTTCATGGCCCCTGCAAGGCGCAGCGGCCTCAAGCCCTCCTGCATGGCCTGACGCCGCAAGGCAGATGCATCAGGCGTGGGGTGGATGGTGGCCTTCACGGCCTCGCTGACGGTCAGCAATTCATACAGGCCGGCACGCCCACGGTAGCCCGTGTTGCGACAGTCCAGGCAGCCCACCGGCTTGTAGGGCTTGACCCCACCGCTCATGCGCCAGTGCTTGAGCATCTCGTTGAGCGTCTCGCGCGTCACCTGCGGGTCTGGCTGCTTGCAGGTCGGGCACAGGGTGCGCACCAGACGCTGCGCCAGCACGCCGATCACGGTTGCGGTGATCAGATAGGGAGGCACCCCCAGATCGGTCAGGCGTGTAATGGCCGAGGCGGCATCATTGGTATGCAGGGTGCTGAAGACAAGATGCCCGGTCAGCGCCGCCTGTATGGCCATCTCCGCGGTTTCCAGATCGCGGATCTCGCCCACCATGATGATGTCCGGATCCTGGCGCATCAGGGCGCGCAGGCCTTCGGCAAAACCCAGGTCAAGCGCGGGCTGCACCTGGGTCTGATTGAAGGCCGGCTCGATCATCTCGATCGGGTCCTCGATGGTCGTGACATTGACCTCGTCGGTGGCCAGACGCTTGAGCGTGGAGTAAAGCGTCGAGGTCTTGCCACTGCCGGTGGGGCCGGTCACCAGGATGATGCCGTGGGGCTGGGCGGTCAGACGGGTCCAGCGCTCCGCGTCATGGCCGGCAAAGCCCAGCTGGTCCAGACTCTTGACGGCGGTATCGGGGTCAAAGATGCGCATGACCATCTTCTCGCCGAAGGCCGTGGGCAAGGTGGACAGGCGCATTTCCACCTCGTCCCCAGCCGGGTTGCGCGTCTTGATACGGCCATCCAGCGGGCGGCGGCGCTCCACCACGTCCATGCGGCCCAGCAGCTTGATGCGCGAGGTCATGGCGCTCATCACCGAGGGTGGCAGCTGGTAGACCGTGTGCAGCACCCCGTCGATGCGGAAGCGGATCACGCCCATATCGCGGCGCGGCTCCAGATGGATGTCACTGGCGCGCTGATCGAATGCGTACTGCCACAGCCAGTCGACCACCTGGACCACGCCCTGGTCGTTCGCGTCCAGCTGCTTGTTGCTCTTGCCCAGCTCCACCAGCTGCTCGAAGCTGGCGATCTGGGTCACTTCGCCGGTCTTGGTGGCGGCACGCACCGAGCGCGCCAGGGTGTAGAACTCCGTGGTGTAGCGCGCGATCTCCAGCGGATTCGCCAGCACCAGGCGCACCGGCTTGCGGGCATGCGACTCGATCTGGGCCACCCAGCTGCGGTCATAGGGCTCGGAGGTGGCGATCACGACCTCGGTCAGTCCCACCTGCACCGGCAGACAGCGCTTGGCCTCGGCATAGCCCACCGACATGATGTCGGACACCCGCCCCACATCAACCTTGAGCGGGTCGATGCGCAGATAGGGCATCTGGGCCCTGCTGGCCAGCCACTCCGTGAGCTGCTCCAGATCCAGAGACTTGCCGGTACCCGCGCGCACCAGGCCTGCATGCCCCAGGCGCACCAGGGGATGCAGGGAGGAATCCCCCGCCGCAAAGCGCGCCTCCGTGCGCTGCACCTGATCGGCATCGATCAGCCCGTCCTCCTGCATCCAGCGCAGCAGGGTGCGCCACTCAAGCCGGCCCTCGGGCTTGACCAGGCCGGCAGCAGGCTTGCTCGGGGATGGGTTCGCACTCATGGTTGCGACTCGCTCAGAAGCTGGTTGATGATGCTCATTGGCAGCGGCCTCACCAGGCGCAGCCATTTACGCGCCGGCAAGTCGTACTGCGATTCGATGTTATCTGCACGCCGCTCGAGCGTCTCCCGGTCCGGCACCTGCACGCCCCGCGCGGCCACCAGCACGGTATTGCCTTCCTTGGTGGGTGCCAGACTCCAGACCTGGTCGCTGCCAAAGACCCGGGCAATGCGAGCGGCGCTGCGTGCGAAGCTGGCGTGGCGGCCGAAGAGATTGACCGTCATCAGCCCCCCATCCTCCAGCACGGCGCGGCAGCCGGCGTAGAAGTCCTCGTCGTCCAGCACCGGGGAGGCGGCGTCGTGGTCGTAGAGGTCCACATTCAGCACCGCCGTGCTCTGCCAGTTCGCCGGGTCAGCGACCCAGGCGGCGGCGTCCTCGTTGAGCACATTCAGGCGCTGGTCATCCTCCGGCAGATGAAACCAGGCCCTGCAGGCCGAGATCACCGTGGGGTTGAGCTCCACGGCGGTGGTCTTCATGCGCAGCACCTTGTGGCTGAAGCGGGTCAGCGCCGCCGCACCCAGCCCCAGCTGCACCACCCGGCCCTCGCGCAGGGACGCGCTGTCACGCCACAGCATCCAGGCCATCATGCGCTGGATGTACTCCAACTCCAGCTGCTGGGGCTTGCGGATGCGCATCGCACCTTGCACCCAGATGCTGTCCAGATGCAGGTAGCGAACGCCGTCATGCTCGCTCAGCGTGGCGGGCACCCAGTCGATCTTCTTGTTGCTCTTCTTGCTCATGGCGTGAGTAGACCATGGCGGGCGAAGACCTCGCGCCAAGCTGCGAGCTTGCGCTCGAAGGACCAGCTGGCATTGGCCGGGCTGCTGGAGGGCAGGCGGTAGACCGGCCGGCCCAGGGCCGCCGTCACCTTCATCAGCCGGGCCGATTCGCCACCGTTGTGCGCCACGGCCTGCAACTGGGGCAGGCGCGCGGCCAGACCGGCCAGATCATTGGGCTCGGCGGCACGGATGGCACTGTCCAGGCTGCCTTCGCGCTCGCAGGCGGCGTAGACATCCCAGATGGCCAGGCCGCGTGCGCGCACCCGCTCCAGGCGCTGGTCATAGTCCAGGGCGCGCAGATCCTCACCCCACAGGGCAGACAGAAGGGGCCAGAACTGGTTGCGCGGGTGGCCGTAGTACTGCTGGGCGGCCAAGGAGGCGGCGCTGGGAAAACTGCCCAGCAGCAGCAGGCGGGCATCGGGTGCCCAAACCGGGGCCAAGCCCCGGCGGCGCAGCCCTGCGCCGGACTCAGGCATGCTCCAACCGCGGCAAGGCGGCCCGCGCATTGGCGCTGGTCACGGCCGCGGTCTCTTCCGCTGACCAGCCCCGCAGCGCTGCAAGGCTCTGAGCAATGCGCGGCAGCTCGGCCGGCTCGTTGCGGCCCTGGGCCTGGCCCGCGGCGCGCTGCTCGGCCGTGGCGTAAAGCCAGTGCGGCGGAATATCGGGCGCATCGGTCTCCAGCACCAGGCTTTGCGCCGGGAGTTCGGCTGCCAGGCGGCGAATCTGCAGCGAGCGCTCATAGGTGAGCGTGCCGCCAAAGCCCAGCTTGAAGCCCAGGGCGATGAAGGCATCGGCCTGCTGGCGGCTGCCATTGAAGGCGTGCGCAATGCCGCCCCGCACCACGGTGCGACGCAGGCCGCGCAGCAACTGGTCTGCGCTCCTGCGCACATGCAGGATCACCGGCAGCTCGAAGCGCTGAGCCAGCTTGAGCTGCTCGGTGTAGAAAAACTGCTGGCGGGCCGCGTCCAGGCCCGGCACGAAGAAGTCCAGGCCGATCTCGCCCACGGCCACCAGGCGCGGGTCCTCGCGGTGGCGCTCCAGCAGGCCGGCCAGGGTGGCCAGGTCTTCATCCCGCGCCTTCATCACATAAAGCGGGTGGATGCCCAGGGCATAGGCAAAACCATGCTTATGCGCCAGATCGCGCGCGGCCTCGAAGTCGAAAGCGCCCACCGCGGGAATCACCATCTGCGAGACGCCAGCCGCACGCGCGCGGACCACGACCACATCCCGATCCGCGTCGAACTCCGGCGCGTCCAGGTGGCAATGGCTGTCCACCCACATGCGCTTCAGCTCAGCGGAACACCACCGTGCGGTGGCCGTTGAGCAGCACGCGGTGCTCGGCATGCCACTGGATGGCGCGGGCCAGGGTCACGCACTCCACATCGCGGCCCATGGCCACCAGCTGCTCGGGCGCCAGGCTGTGGTCGATGCGCGCCACCTCCTGCTCGATGATGGGGCCCTCATCCAGGTCCGAGGTCACATAGTGCGCCGTGGCGCCGATCAGCTTGACCCCGCGCTCATAAGCCTGGTGATAGGGCTTGGCGCCCTTGAAGCTGGGCAGGAAGCTGTGGTGAATATTGATGGCGCGACCAGACAGGTATTGGCACAGCTCGGGGCTGAGGATCTGCATATAGCGGGCCAGCACCACCAGGTCGATGCGGTTCTCCTCGATCACCTCGATGATCTTGCGCTCCTGCGCCGCCTTCTGCTCCGGCGTGCTGTTCAGCAGCGGGAAGTGGTGGAAAGGAATATTGTGCGAGGCGGCCAGCTGGTAAAAGTCGCGGTGATTGCTGACGATGGCCGGAATCTCGATGGGCAGATGCCCGGTCTGAACGCGGAACAGCAGATCGTTCAGGCAGTGGCCCAGCTTGGACACCAGCAGCAACACGCGGGTCTTGGTCTCGCGGCCCACCAGCTCCCAGTCCATCTGCAGGCGCTGGGCCAGGGGCTCGAAGGCCTGGCGCAGGGCCGCGCCCTCGGCCGGTGCCGACGCCTCGAACTCGATGCGCATGAAGAAGCGCCGGTGGTCGGCGTCGCCATGCTGGTGCGAGGTGACGATATTGCCGCCCTGCTCCAGCAGGAAACCGGTCACGGCATGGACGATGCCGGCCTGGTCGGGGCAGCTCAGTTTCAGGATGAAGCGGGCGGTCTGGCTCATACAGCGGTGGCGGCTGGGTTGGTGAGAAATCGGGCCCGCGATCCTACTGCAGGGCGCCGCCCACCAGTTTCAGCTGCGTTTCGCAGCGCGCGGCCAGGCCCTGGTCATGGGTCACCAGCACAAAGGCCGTGCCCTGGGCGCGAGCCGTCTCCAGCATCAGGGCGAAGACGGCGTCGGCCGTGTCGCGGTCCAGATTGCCGGTGGGCTCGTCGGCCAGCACACAGGCCGGCTGGGTCACCAGGGCACGGGCAATGGCCACGCGCTGGCGCTCGCCACCCGAGAGCTCGGCCGGCCGGTGCGCCAGGCGCTCGGCCAGGCCCAAGCGGGCCAGCATGGCCGCCGCCTGCTCGCGCGCCTGTGGCTGGGGCATGCGCCGCACCCGCAGCGGCATCGCGACGTTGTCCAGCGCGCTGAACTCGGGCAGCAGGTGGTGGAACTGATAGACGAAGCCCAGGTGCTCGTTGCGCCAGCGCCCCAGCGCCGACTCGCCCATCGACGCCAGGTTGCGGCCCATCAGCGTCACCTGCCCGCTCGAGGGCTTGTCCAACCCGCCCAGCAGATGCAGCAAGGTCGATTTGCCCGAGCCCGAGGCACCCAGCACAGCCAGGGTCTGGCCGCGCGCCACGCGGATGTCCACACCCTTGAGCACCCGCACATCCAGGCCGCCTTCCTTGAAGCGGCGGCTCAGGGCCACGCCCTCAAGAACTAGTTCCTGTCGTCCGCCGGGCCGCCCCAAGGACGACAGCGTCCCCTCGGGGGACCGACCAGGCTCCGCCTGGGCGAGGGGTTCAAAGTTACTCATAGCGGAGCGCCTCGGCCGGTTGCACGCGGCTGGCGCGCCAGCTCGGATAAAGGGTGGCCAGGAAGGCCAGGATCAGGGAGGTCACGGCGATGGGAATGATGTCGGCGCTCTGCGGGTCGCTGGGCATGCGGCTGATCAGGTAGATGCTGCCGGGCAGGAAGCTCACATTGAGCAGCCGCTCGATGGCCGGCACGATCACATCGATATTGAAGGCCACCAGCAGGCCCAGGCCCACGCCCGAGAGCGTGCCGATGATGCCGGCCGTGGCGCCCTGCACCATGAAGATGGCCATGATGGAGCGCGGGCTGGCGCCGAAGGTGCGCAGGATGGCGATGTCGGACTGCTTGTCCGTCACCGTCATCACCAGGGTGGAGACCAGGTTGAAAGCCGCCACCGCCACGATCAGGGTGAGGATGATGCCCATCAGGCGCTTCTCCACCTGCACCGCGTCGTACCAGTTGGCATTGGTGCGGGTCCAGTCGCGCACGCGCAGCTCGGCACCCAAAGTGCCCATGAGCCGCTCACCCACCCGGCGCGCCTCGTGCACATCGTGCAGCTTGAGCTGCACGCCGCTGGGGCCACCCGTGCGGAACAGGCGCGCGGCGTCGTCGATATCGATCAGCACCAGGCCGCTGTCGTATTCATAGTGACCCGCATGGAAGATGCCCACCACGGTGAAGCTCTTCAGGCGCGGCGTGGTGCCGGCGGGCGTGACCTGGCCGCCGGGCGCCACCAGGGTGAGCTTGTCACCCTCGCGCACACCCAGCTGGCGCGCCAGCTCACCGCCAATCACCATGCCCCATTCGCCGCTGCGCAGCCGGGTGCTCACGCCCTCTTTGAGCAGCTGGGCCGCCAGGGGCGTGATCTCGGCCTCGCGCTGCGGATCGATGCCGCGCACGATGGTGCCGCGCATCTCTTCGCCGCGCGCGATCAGGGCCTGCGAGAGCACGAAAGGCGCCGCACCGGCAATCTGGGAGCCCAGCTCCGGGATGTCGCGCACGCGCTGGGCCACCGCCTGCCAATCCGTCAGGCCCTGGCCGTCATAGCTCATCAGCTCCACATGGGAGATCACGCTGAGCATGCGGTCGCGCACCTCCTTCTGGAAGCCATTCATCACCGAGAGCACGATGATCAGGGCCGCCACGCCCAGGGCAATGCCCAGCACCGAGACGCCGGAGATAAAGGAAATGAAGCGGTTGCGCCGCCCGCCCCGGCCGGCGCGGGTGTAGCGCCAGCCGATCTGCAATTCATAGGGCCAATTC
>NZ_JBKCLH010000154.1:0-2645 GCF_046300915.1 Roseateles sp.
GCGTATGGGACTGGGACTTGGCCAGCGGCCGCGCGCGCTTTGACGCGCGCTACTGCGCCATGCTGGGCGAGACGGCGCTGGAGCCCACGGTGCAGGGCTGGCACGAGCGCCTGCACCCGGACGATGCGCCCCTGGTGCAGACCTATGTGCAGCTGAGTATCGAGGGCGGCTCGGACCAGTACGAGGCCCAGTTCCGCATGCGCCATCGGGACGGGCACTGGATCTGGGTGCTCAGCAAGGGGCGGGTGATGGCGCGTGATGCCCAGGGGCGCGTGCTGCGCCTGGTGGGCACGCATCTGGACATCACGGAGCTGCGCGCGGGTCAGGACCGGCTGCACAGCCAGGCGCTCTACACCCAGGCCGTGCTGGAGCATATGGTGGACGGCGTGATCACCATCGACGCCCAGGGCCGGGTCGAGTCACTGAATCCGGCGGCTTGCGCCATGTTTGGCTACAAGGCGCATGAGCTGCTGGGGCGCAATGTCAGCATCTTGATGCCGGAGCATGACGCCCGCCAGCATGGGAGCTATATGTCCCGCTATCTGGCCGGCGGCGCCGCGCGCATCATTGGCAAGGGCCGGGATGTTGAGGGGCGGCGCGCCGATGGCAGTGTCTTCCCCATGAGCCTGGCGGTGTCGCGCATCGAGCACGAGGGCCGCACCCGCTTCATCGGCCTGACCCGCGACATCACCGAGCGCAAGCGTGCCGAGGCCGAGATCGAGCGTCTGGCCTTTTACGACGCGCTGACGGGCCTGCCCAACCGGCGCCTGCTGCTGGACCGCCTGCGCCAGGCCCTGGCGGCCAGCCGACGCAAGGCGCGGCGCGGCGCGGTGATGTTCATCGACATGGACAACTTCAAGTCCATCAACGACACCCTGGGTCATGGCATTGGCGACCGTCTGCTGCAGGACGTGGCGCGCCGCCTGCAAGCCGTGCTGCGGACCGACGACACGGTGGCGCGCTGGGGTGGGGACGAGTTCGTGGTGCTGCTGCAGGATCTGGGCGTTCAGCAGCAGGACGCGGTGCTGCATGCCGAGGCGGCGGCCGAGAAGCTGCTGCGCGTGCTGGGTCAGCCCTACACCCTGGACGGACAGCAGCACCACAGCACGCCCAGCATCGGCATCGTGCTCTGGGGCGAGGAGGGCGGCGACTGCGAGGAGCTGCTCAAGCATGCCGACCACGCCATGTACCAGGCCAAGTCCGCCGGGCGCAATCGCCTGTGCTTCTTCGACCCCGCCACCCAGGCGGCTATGGCCGAGCGCGCCCTGCTGGAGGCGGAGCTGCGCCGGGCCGTCGATCTGCAGCAGCTGGAGCTGCACTGCCAGCCCCAGGTGGCCCGGGACGGCCGCCTGATGGGTGGCGAGCTGCTGATGCGCTGGCGGCACGCAGAGCGGGGCTTCATCTCCCCTGCCCAGTTCATCCCCTTGGCCGAGCAGACCGGCCTGATCGCGCCCCTGGGCGAATGGGCCTTGCAGCAATGCTGCGCCTGGCTCACGCGCTGGACCGAGGATCCGGCGCTGGCCCCTTTGACCCTGGCCGTCAACCTCAGCGCCCTGCAGCTGCGCCAGAAGGGCTTTCTGGGCCTGATGCAGCAGCAGCTGGCGCGCAGCGCGGTGCCGGCCGGGCGTCTCAAGATCGAGCTGACCGAGAGTGCCCTGCTGGAGGACACCGAGGCCGTGATCCAGCTCATGGCCCAGCTGCGGGCCCTGGGGCTGCAGTTCTCGCTGGACGACTTCGGCACCGGCTACTCTTCGCTGGCCTACCTCAAGCGCCTGCCGCTGACCCAGCTCAAGATCGATCAGAGCTTTGTGCGCGACCTGCTGGAGGAGCCCAATGCCCGCGCCATTGCCCGGGCCATCATCCAGATGGGCGACAGCCTGGGCCTGGAGGTGATTGCCGAGGGGGTGGAGACCCGCGAACAGCGCGATCTGCTGGTCGAGCAGGGCTGTCACGCCTTCCAGGGCTGGTTCTATGGGCGCCCCATGCCCATCGCGGACTTTGAAGCGCTGGCGCGCACCTGGTCGAGCAAGGCTTGAGCGCTATTCGCCCTTTTGTTTGAATCCGCGCGGCTTGTCATGGATTCTTCTTATTCTTTGAATGGTCAATTCATGCTGGGCTAGTTTTTTACTTGGTGCTTGGTTTTTACAGTTACGGCCATGGACACGGTGATCGCAGGGCAGAGCGCCCGCAGCCGGTCCCGTCAACCGACCACCAAGGAGTACCCATCATGTTGAAGAAGCTGAGTGTTGTTGCCCTGTCCCTGATCGCCGCCAGCGCCGCCATGGCCCAGGGCCTGAGCCGGGAACAAGTCCTGGCCGAGCTGCAGCGCGCTCGCGCCGCCGGTGAAATCGCTCGTGTGGACAGCGAGAGCTACAGCCCGAGTGTGCGCAGCCTGGCCTCGACCAAGACCCGTGCCGAAGTCGTGGCTGAGCTGGAGCGTGCCCGTGCCACTGGCGAGCTGGCTGTGCTGAACAGCGACAACCCGAGCCAGGCCGAGCTGCAAGCCCTTCAGCGTGGCCAAGCCGCCGCCGCGGAGCGTCTGGCGGGTCAGCCCAAGCGCGCCCACTAAGCGCATCAGCCAGGCCGGTCCCATGGGGCGGGCCTGCGATGTGTGCAGACACAAAAAAAGCGGCTCCTCGGAGCCG
>NZ_JBKCLH010000155.1:0-24440 GCF_046300915.1 Roseateles sp.
GTGGAGCGTCTGCTGCAGGCGCGGCAGGTGCGTCGCCTGCGCCTGGAGGATCTGCGCCGCGCGCGGCTGAACCTGAGCAAGCTGCTGCCCTTTGTGCTGCTGGACGGTCACCGCCCGGCCAGCAGCGGGCCGGGCGCGCCCGCGGCCCTGCTGCCGCCGCGCCAGGGCGAGCTGTTCGCCTGATTTCGAACCTGACATCGACCCTGATATCGAACCTCAGCGACACAGGAGTTCCCATGCCCCAGACCATTCATCTCGACGGCCCCACCGACATTGCCGGCTTCAAGCATGCAGCGCGCCGCCTGCTGGTGCAGGGCGTGCCACCGGAGGCCCTGATCTGGTCCTGCGAGGACGAAGGCTCGCTCTGGGGCGCCGAGTCGGAACTCGATGCGCCGGCCGCGGCCGAAGCGCCCCAGCCGCCGGCCTCCCTGGTGCGGGTGCCGCCGGCTTTTGTGGCCCTGTGCGAGCGCGTGCTGCTGCACCGCGAGCCGCGCCGTTTTGCCCTGATGTACCGCCTGCTCTGGCGCCTGACCCATGAGCCGCGCCTGCGCGGCGACCCTCTGGACCCTGACTGGCGCCTGGCCGAGGGCATGGCGCGCGCGGTGGACCGCGACATTCACAAGATGCGGGCCTTTGTGCGCTTCACCCCGGTCTGGGAGGGAGAGGAGGGCGGCCAGCCGGGCGGGCAGCCGGGCGGGCAGCCGGGCGAGGAGCCGCGGCACATCGCCTGGTTCGAGCCCCAGCACCATATCGTGGAGGCGAATGCCGATTTCTTCCGGCGCCGCTTCGCCCAGATGCGCTGGGCCCTCCTCACGCCCGAGCGCTGCGTGGAGTGGGACGGCCGGGCCCTGCAGTTCCGCCCCGGTGCCCGCCGCGAGGACGCGCCCGCGCCCGATGCCGGCGCCGCGCTCTGGCTCACCTACTACCAGCACATCTTCAACCCGGCCCGGCTCAAGCTGGCCCAGATGCGCAAGGAAATGCCCCCGCGCTACTGGCATAACCTGCCCGAGGCCCGTCTGATCACACCGCTCAGCCAGGCCGCGGCCGCGCGCAGCCAGGGCATGGTGGCTGCCGAACCACCGGCGCCGCGGCCCTACAAGCCCATGCAGCGCGGCCTGGGCGAGGGCGCGGCGGCGGGCTGAGCCGGGCGGGCTTGCAGGCTCAGGCCGACGTGCTGCCCGAGCCGCTCTCGCGCTTGAGCGCCTGCAGGGTGCCGTAGTCGCTGTCCGGCAGGCGCGGGCGTCCGGCTTCCTCGGCGGCCAGGGGCTGCACCTCCACCAGGCTGGCCTGGCAGCGGCGGGTGAGCTGCTGGTAAGTCTCGGTACCCTGGCGCTTCCAGCGCATCTCGTCCTCGCTGAGTTCGCGCATGACCTTGGCCGGCAGGCCGGCGATCAGCGATTTCGCGGGCAGCTTCTGGCCCGCGCGCACAAAGGCGCAGGCGGCCACGATGCTGAAGGCGCCCACCTCGGCCTCGTCCATCACCACGGCATTCATGCCCACCAGGGCGTCGTGGCGCACCACGCAGCCGTGCAGCACCGCGCCATGGCCGATATGGCCGTTTTGCTCCACCACGGTCTCGGACTTGGGGAAGCCGTGCACCACGCAGCTGTCCTGCACATTGGCGCCTTCCTGGATCACGATGCGGCCGAAGTCCCCGCGCAGCGAGGCGCAGGGGCCGATATAGCAGCCCGGGCCGATCACCACATCGCCGATCAGGACCGCCGTGGGGTGGACGTAGGCGCTGGGGTGAACGACGGGGATCAGGCCATCGATGGCATAGCAGGGCATATCGGGCTCCGGGTGGCGGGGCTAGGGGTTTTTGCTAGGGCTTTGCGGGGTCTGGGCTCTTGCGCCAAATCAAGGCGGACCTTACTATCTACCGACCGGTCGGTCAATGAATGCTTGACCCCAGGCAAGACAAGACGGCGGCGATGGAGCGAGACAAACCATGACCCCAGCACAAACAGGCCCGGACGAGGCCTTGCTGAAGATCGAGCAGGAAGGCGCCGTGCGCCTGCTCACCCTGAACCGGCCGCAGGCACTCAATGCCTTCACCACGGCCCTGCTGGTGCAGCTGCGCGATGCGCTGGAGGCCGCCGCACGCGATGCCAGCGTGCGCTGCGTGCTGATCACGGGCGCGGGCCGGGGCTTTTGCGCCGGTCAGGATCTGTCCGACCCGCTGATCAAGCCGCCCATCGCGGCGGGCGAGCAGCCC
Source organism: Roseateles sp. (assembly GCF_046300915.1). Lineage (GTDB taxonomy): Bacteria > Pseudomonadota > Gammaproteobacteria > Burkholderiales > Burkholderiaceae_C > Kinneretia. The sequence continues at coordinate 2,216 of NZ_JBKCLH010000155.1, forward strand.
AAGGACATCGGCCATCTGCTCGACAACTACTACATCCCCATGGCGCTGAGCCTGCGGGCCATGCCGGTGCCCGTGATCGCCGCGGTCAATGGCGTGGCGGCCGGCGCCGGTGCCAGCCTGGCCCTGGGCTGCGACCTGGTGCTGGCGGCCGAGAGCGCCAGCTTCATCCAGGCCTTCTCCAAGATCGGCCTGATCCCGGACTGCGGGGGCACCTGGCTGCTGCCGCGCCTGGTGGGGCGCGTCAAGGCCCTGGAGCTGGCCCTGCTGGGCGACAAGCTGCCCGCCGCCGAGGCCCAGCGCATCGGCCTGATCTACCGCGCCCTGCCGGACGCCGAGCTGGCTGCCGAGGCCATGGCCCTGGCGCAGAAGCTGTCCGCCATGCCGGTCAAGGCCCTGGCGGCCACCCGCCAGGCCCTGGATGACGCCCTGCTGCTGGACTTCGAGGCCGCGCTGCGCAACGAGGCCCTGCTGCAAAGCCGCCTGGGCTTTGCCGGCGACTACCAGGAGGGCACCCGCGCCTTCCTGGAAAAGCGCAAGCCCAGCTTCACCGACCGTTGAGCGCCGCCATGACAGCTCAAGCCATTGCCGAAGCGGTGCGCGACGCCATGCTGGCCAATGACCGGGCCAGCACCGGCCTGGGCATGGAGATCCTGGCCGTGGGGCCGGGCAGCGCCACGGCGGCCATGACGGTGCGCGAGGACATGCTCAACGGTTTTGATATCTGCCATGGCGGCCTGGTCACGACCCTGGCCGACACGGCATTCGCCTTTGCCTGCAACTCGTACAACGAGCTCACTGTGGCATCGGGCTTCAATGTGGACATCGTCGCGCCCAGCCGGGCCGGCGACCGGCTGACGGCCGTGGCCAGCGAAGTCTCGCTGGCGGGCCGCACCGGCGTCTACGACATCACCGTGCGCAATCAGCGCGACGAACTGATCGCGGTGTTCCGCGGCCGCTCCTACCGCATCAAGGGCAAGCCCGTGGTGCCGGGTCTGGCGGCCGGCTGAAGAACACACCGAGGAGACAAGACCCATGCCCGTGAAGACCCCCGCGCCAGGTGATCTGGAGCCGATCGAGAAAGCCAGCCTGGACGAGCTGCAGGCCCTGCAGCTGCAGCGCCTGAAGTGGAGCCTCAAGCACGCCTATGAGAACGTGCCGCACTACAAGGCGGCCTTCGATGCCAAGGGTGTGCACCCGGACGATCTGAAGTCCCTGGCGGACATTGCCAAGTTCCCCTTCACCACCAAGCAGGACCTGCGCGCCAACTACCCCTTCGGCATGTTCGCCGTGCCGCGCGAGCGGGTGGCCCGCATCCACGCCAGCTCCGGCACCACGGGCAAGCCCACGGTGGTGGGCTACACGGCCCGCGATATCGATACCTGGGCCAGCCTGGTGGCGCGCTCCATCCGCGCCTCGGGCGGTCGGCCGGGTGACATCGTGCACATCGCTTATGGCTACGGTCTTTTCACCGGCGGCCTGGGTGCGCACTATGGCGCCGAGCGCGCCGGCTGCACCGTGATCCCCATGTCCGGCGGCCAGACCGAGAAGCAGGTGCAGCTGATCCAGGACTTCCGGCCCGACATCATCATGGTCACGCCCAGCTATATGCAGGTGATCATCGAGGAGTTCACGCGCCAGGGCCTGGATGCGCGCGCGTCCTCGCTCAAGGTGGGCATCTTCGGCGCCGAGCCCTGGACCGAGGCCATGCGCCGCGAGATCGAGGCCAAGGCCGGCATCGACGCGGTGGACATCTATGGCCTGTCCGAGGTCATGGGCCCGGGCGTGGCCAATGAGTGCATCGAGAGCAAGGACGGCCCGGTGATCTGGGAAGACCATTTCTATCCCGAGATCATCAACCCCGAGACCGGCGAGCCGGTGGCCGATGGCGAGGAGGGCGAGCTGGTCTTCACCTCCCTGTCCAAGGAAGCTCTGCCCATCATCCGCTACCGCACCCGCGACCTGACGCGCCTGCTGCCCCCCACCTCACGCAGCATGCGCCGCATGGGCAAGATCGTGGGCCGCAGCGATGACATGCTGATCATCCGTGGCGTGAACATGTTCCCCACCCAGGTGGAGGAGCTGGTGCTGCAAGAGGCCCAGCTCAGCGGCCAATACCAGATCGTGGTCAGCCGCGAGGGCCATCTGGACGAGGTGGCGGTGCATTGCGAGCTGCAGGCTGCGGCCGTGGGCAGCGCGGACCCGGCGGCCATCGCCAAGTCCCTGCAGCACCGCATCAAGACCCTGATCGGCGTGTCCACCAAGGTCATCGTCGGTCAGCCCGATTCCATCGAGCGCACCCTGGTCGGCAAGGCCCGGCGTGTGGTCGACAAGCGCCCCAAGGGCGCCTGAGCCTTTCCCCGCAGCAGCGAGCCAGCAAGGAGTTCATCCATGTACACCCAGGCGATGAGCGTCGGCCCCCAGGACGCTCCCAGCAGCAAGATCAAGAGCGCCGATGAGGCGCAGCGCGAGGCGGCCTTCGAGGCCCGCATCGCCGCGGGCGATTTCATCGAGCCCAAGGACTGGATGCCCGAGCATTACCGCAAGACCCTGGTGCGCCAGATCAGTCAGCACGCGCATTCCGAGATCGTGGGCATGCTGCCCGAGGGCAACTGGGTCACGCGCGCGCCCACGCTCAAGCGCAAAGCCATCCTGCTGGCCAAGATCCAGGACGAGGCGGGCCACGGCCTCTACCTGTATTCCGCGGCCGAGACCCTGGGCACCTCGCGTGACCAGATGCTGGACGCCCTGCACACGGGCAAGGCCAAGTACAGCTCCATCTTCAACTACCCGACGCTGAACTGGGCCGATATCGGCGTGATCGGCTGGCTGGTGGATGGCGCGGCCATCATGAACCAGGTGCCGCTGTGCCGTTGCTCCTACGCGCCCTATGCACGCGCCATGATCCGCGTCTGCCGCGAGGAGAGCTTCCATCAGCGCCAGGGCTACGAGAGCCTGCTGGTCATGATGCGTGAGGGCACGGCCGCGCAGAAGGCCATGGTGCAGGACGCGGTCAACCGCTGGTGGTGGCCGGCCCTGATGATGTTCGGCCCCGAGGACAAGGATTCGCCCAACTCCGAGCAGTCCATACGCTGGGGTATCAAGCGCATCACCAATGACCAGCTGCGCCAGAAGTTCGTGGACGCCACCGTGCCCCAGGCCGAGATCCTGGGCATCACGCTGCCCGACCCCGATCTGAAGTGGAACGCCGAGCGTGAGGCCCATGACTTCGGCAAGATCGATTGGTCCGAGTTCTGGCGCGTGGTCAATGGCGAGGGGCCGCTGAATCGCGAACGCCTGGGCGCTCGCGTCAAGGCCTGGGAAGACGGAGCCTGGGTGCGCGAGGCCGCCCTGGCCCATGCCCGCAAACAAGCTACCAAGGAACAAGCAGCATGAGCTCGAACACCCAAAACGAATGGCCGCTGTGGGAAGTCTTTGTCCGCAGCAAGGCGGGCCTGGACCACAAGCATTGCGGCAGCCTGCACGCCGCCGACGCCAAGATGGCCCTGCAGATGGCACGCGACGTCTACACCCGCCGCCAGGAAGGCACCAGCATCTGGGTGGTGCTGTCCAGCCAGATCGTGGCTTCGGACCCGGGCGAGAAGGGCATGTACTTCGACCCCATGGAAGACAAGGTGTACCGCCACCCCACCTTCTACGAGCTGCCCGAGTCGGTCAACCACATGTAAAGCGCGGAGCGGCACGATGACGGCTTCCATCCAAGTGGGCGAAAGCCCCCAAGTCCAGTACCTGCTGCGCCTGGGCGACAGCTGCCTGGTGCTGGCCCAGCGCATCTGCGAGTGGAGCGGGCATGCGCCCATCCTCGAGGAGGACCTGGCCCTGTCGAACATGGCCCTGGACCTGCTGGGCCAGGCCCGCGCCCTGCTGACCCACGCCGCCCGGTTGGACGGCCAGGGGCATGACGAGGACCAGCTCGCCTTTCTGCGCGACGAGCGCCAGTACCTGAACCCGGTGCTGATGGAGTTGCCGCGTGGCGACTTCGCCTTCACCGTGCTGCGCAACTTCGCAGTCTCCACCTGGCTGCTGCTGCTGTGGCGCCGGCTCGAGGGCTCCAGCGACGCCGAGCTGGCCGCCATTGCCGGCAAGGCCGTCAAGGAAGCGGCCTACCACCAGCAGCATGCCGCCGACTGGGTGCTGCGCCTGGGTGATGGCACCGAGGAATCCATTGCCCGCATGCGCGCCGCGCTCGGCACGCTCTGGCCCTATTGCAACGAGCTCTTCGACAGCGACGCGGTGGACGCCGCCGCCGCCGCCCAGGGTCTGGGCCCGGACTGGGCCTCGCTCAAGGACGAGTGGCGGGCGCAGTTCTGTGAGGTGCTGGCCGAGGCCGGCCTGGACTGCCCCAAGGACAGCGCCTATCAGAGCCAGGGCCGCCGCGGCATCCACAGCGAGCATCTGGGCCATATGCTGGCGACCATGCAGTACCTGCAGCGCGCCTACCCCGGAGGCGTGTGGTGACCAGCCCGGCCGAGCGCGGCCCCGCCTGCGGACGGCTGGAAGCCGCCTGGGAGGTGCTGCGCCAGATCCCGGACCCCGAGGTCCCGGTGATCAGCCTGTGCGAGCTGGGCATCGTGCGCGATCTGAGGCTGCTGGAGGACGGAACCGAGGGCCTGGAGGTGGTGCTCACGCCCACCTATTCGGGCTGTCCCGCCACCGAGCTGATCCAGGACGATGTACGCGCCGCACTGGCCGGCTTTGGCGAGGTGCGCATCACCATGCAGCGTGCTCCCGCCTGGACCACCGACTGGATCAGCGAGGAGGGCCGGCGCAAGCTCAAGGACTACGGCATCGCGCCGCCCGGTCCCGCCAACGCCCTGGCCAGTGGCGCCGCGCAGCCCATCCGCCTGGTGCACCGCGCCGCGCTCACCAAGCTGGCCTGCCCGCGCTGCGGCAGCGAGCAGACCGAGAAGCTCTCCGCCTTCGGCTCCACCGCTTGCAAGGCTCTATACCGCTGCCTGAGCTGCCGCGAACCTTTTGAACATTTCAAACCCATCTGACCATGAGCCTGCACTTTCACCCCCTGCGTGTGCGCGAGGTCCGGCCCGATACCGATGAGGCCGTGATCGTGAGCTTCGAGCTGCCGTCCGAGCTGGTCGAGACCTTTCGCTTCACCCAGGGGCAATACCTGACCCTCAGGCAGGAGATCGACGGGCAGGATCTGCGCCGCTCCTACTCCATCTGCGCCGGGGTGGACGACGGCGAGCTGCGCGTGGGCGTGCGCAAGGTCCAGGGCGGCAAGTTCTCCACCTGGGTCAATGAGCAGCTCAAGGCTGGCGATGTGATCCAGGTCTTTCCGCCCCAGGGGCGCTTCGGCCTGCAGCGCGAGGGGGCTGCGGCCGAGGGGGCAGGGTGCCATCATGTGGGCATTGCCGCGGGCTCGGGCATCACGCCCATCCTCTCCATCATGAAGACCGTGCTGGCGCGCGAGCCCGGCAGCCGCTTTACCCTGATCTATGGCAACCGCCGCCAGGCCAGCACCATGTTCAAGGAGGAGCTGGAGGATCTGAAGAACCGCTACCTGACCCGTGTTGCCCTGCATCATGTGTTCTCGCGCGAGGCGGTGGATGCGCCGCTGCAGGCCGGGCGCCTGGACGCCGGCAAGCTGGCGGCCTTCTTTGCCAGCCTGGTGCCGGCCGCGAGCATCGACCAGGCCTATGTCTGCGGCCCCTTCGAGATGAACGAGGCGGCCGAGGCCGTGCTCAAGGCCTCGGGCGTGGCCGACGATCGCATCCATGTGGAGCGCTTCGGCACCGTGGAGATGCAGACCGGCCAGCCCGCGCCGCACGAGGTGCGCGAGGGCGATGCGGCCCAGGCCCGCGTGCTGGTGATCCGCGACGGCGTGAGCCGCGAGATCGAGTTCGGCAAGAGCGATCCCAGCCTGCTGGACGCCGCCGCGCGCGCCGGCATGGATGTGCCCTTCTCCTGCAAGAGCGGTGTGTGCTCCACCTGCCGCTGTAAGCTGATGGAGGGTCAGGTGCGCATGGACCAGAATTTCGCGCTGGACAAGGCGGAGATCGCCGCAGGCTTTATCCTCAGTTGCCAAGCCCATCCGCTGACCGAGCGGGTGGTCATTTCCTTCGACGAACGCTGAAGCCTGTTGAACATCCATGGCCCGAGGACGCGCCCCCGGTTTTGAATCCACCCGCGAGGAAATCCTCGCTGCCGCCGCGCGGCTGTTTGCACGCCAGGGCTACCCCGGCACCTCGATGAACGAGGTGGCCGAGGCCTGCCAGGTCTCCAAGCCCACGCTCTACCACTATGTGCGCGACAAGCACGAGCTGCTGATGCAGATCTGCGAGGGCCATGTGCAGGCCTTGGAGGCCCTGGTGCAGGAGGTGCGGGCCCAGCAGCTGGAACCCGAGGCGCATCTGCGCGCCCTGATCGGCCGCTTTGTGCGCGAGTACGGTCAGGCCCAGAACCAGCACCGCGTGCTGACCGAGGACGTGAAGTTCCTGGACCCCGAGGACCGCGCCCGCCTCTTGGAGGTGGAACGCCGTGTGGTGGCCGCCTTCGCGGACGCGGTGGCCGCGGTGCGCCCCGAGCTGCAGGACCAGCGCCTGCACAAGCCCCTGACCATGCTGCTGTTCGGCATGATCAACTGGACCTTCACCTGGCTGCGCCCCGATGGCGAGCTGAGCTACGAGTCGGTGGCGCCCATGGTGGCCGACCTGTTCTTTGGCGGCCTGGGCGCGGTCAAGATTCCCGATACCCAAGCGGCGCCGGCCCCCGCCTGAGCACCGCCTCTTTCTTTATCCGAGCCACAAGAGCACCCATCCACCCTAGGAGACATAGACGATGAAGAGCAAGACCCTGATCAAGTCCCTGCTGGCGGCCAGTCTGGCCGGCCTGGGCCTGGCGGCACATGCCGATATCAATGTGGGCGTCACGGTGTCGGCCACCGGGCCGGCGGCGTCGCTGGGCATTCCGGAGAAGAACACCTTCACCCTGATGCCCACGACCATCGCTGGCAAGAAGATCAACTACATCGTGCTGGACGATGCCTCCGACACCACGGCGGCCGTCTCCAACACCCGCAAGCTGATCACGGAACACAAGGTGGATGTGGTCGTGGGCTCCACTACCACGCCCAACTCCCTGGCCCTGATCGACGCCGTGGCCGAGGCCAGCACGCCCATGATCTCCATGGCCGCCTCGGCCCGCATCGTGGAGCCCGTGGACGGCAAGAAGAAGTGGGTCTTCAAGACCCCGCAGAACGACATCATGATGGCCCTGGCCATCGTCCAGCACATGGTGGACAACGGGGTCAAGTCCGCCGCCTACATCGGCTTTGCCGATGCCTATGGCGAGGGCTGGTATCAGGAGTTTGCCAAGATCGCCGGCGTCAAGGGCCTGAAGATCGTGGCCAATGAGCGCTACAACCGCAATGACACCTCGGTCACCGGCCAGGTGCTCAAGCTGATGTCCGCCAAGCCCGACGCGGTGCTGATCGGCGGCTCCGGCACGCCGGCCGCCCTGCCGCAGAAGGCGCTCAAGGAGCGCGGCTACACCGGCAAGTTCTACCAGACCCATGGCGTGGCCAATAACGACTTCCTGCGTGTGGGCGGCAAGGATGTGGAAGGCACTTTCCTGCCCGCCGGCCCGGTCCTGGTGGCGGCCCAGCTGCCGGCCAACCACCCGGTGAAGAAGAGCGCCAGCGACTACATCGCCAAGTACGAGGCCGCCTTCGGCAAGGGCACGGTCAGCACCTTCGGCGGCCACGCCTGGGACGCCGGCATGCTGCTGCAGGCCGCCATCCCCGCGGCGCTGAAGAGCGGCGCCCAGCCCGGCACGCCGGCCTTCCGTGCGGCCCTGCGCGACGCGCTGGAATCCGTCAAGGAACTGCCCGCCGCGCACGGCGTGTTCAATATGTCGCCCACCGACCACCTGGGCCTGGACCAGCGCGCCCGCGTGATGGTCAAGATCGAGAACGGTACCTGGAAGTACGTTCCCTGATCTGACGGGCACTGGGCTACTGCGCGAGCCGATACCGGGCCTGCGGTGCTCGCCGTACGAGAGTACGGCTGCGCGCCTCGGGTCCAGTCTCGGCCCGCTTGCGACGCCCCTTGCCCGCCAGATCTGCCTGTTCAAGACCGAAGTACCGAGATTGCTGCCATGTCCACCCCCATCCTCCAGAGCCTGATCGCCGACCGCTGGATCGGTGCCACCGCCTCGCGTGCCCTGCACAGCGCCATCAACGGCCGCACCGTGGCCCAGACGCATTCGGAAAGCATCGACTTTGGCGAGAGCCTGGCCTATGCCCGCGGCCAGGCCCTGCCGGCCCTGCTCAAGCTCACGTTCCAGCAGCGCGCCGCCCAGCTCAAGGCCCTGGCGGCCTATCTGATGGAGCACAAGGAGGGGCTGTACGCCATCTCGGCCCACACGGGCGGCACGCGTGCGGACAACTGGATCGATATCGAGGGCGGCATCGGCACTCTGTTCGCCTATGCCAGCATGGGCCGACGCGAGCTGCCCTCCAGCAATATCGTGCATGAGGGCCCGGCCGTGGCCCTGGGCCGCGAGGGATCTTTCCTGGGCTCGCATGTGCTGGTACCCAAGCGCGGCGTGGCCGTGCACATCAATGCCTTCAACTTCCCCATGTGGGGCATGCTGGAGAAGTTCGCGCCGAGCTTCCTCGCGGGCATGCCCTGCATCGTCAAGCCCGCCACCGCCACCAGCTATGTGGCCGAGGCCTGCGTGCGCCTGATCCAGCAGTCCGGCCTGCTGCCCGCGGGCGCGCTGCAGCTGGTGATCGGCGGCTCGGGCGATCTGCTGGACCGCCTGCTCGAGACCGATGTCGTGACCTTCACCGGCTCGGCCGATACCGCGGCCATGCTGCGCGTCAACAAGAACCTGATCGCCCGCAGCATTCCCTTCAATGCCGAGGCCGACAGCCTGAACTGCGCCATCCTGGCGCCCGATGTGGAGCCGGGGGATCCGGAGTTCGAGCTCTTCGTCAAGGAGGTGGCGCGCGAGATGAGTGCCAAGGCCGGCCAGAAGTGCACGGCCATCCGCCGCGCCATCGTGCCGGCCCGCCATATCGATGCGGTGGCGAGCATGCTGCGCGAGCGCCTGGCCAAGATCAAGGTCGGCGATCCGGCGGTCGAGGGTGTGCGCATGGGCGCCCTGGCCTCGAAGGAGCAGCAGGCCGATGTGGCCGAGCGCCTGGCCGCCTTGAGCGCCGGCAACGAGATCGTGTTCGGCGCGCGCGACGGCTTCGCCCCGGTGGGCGAGGGCGTGGAGCAGGGCGCCTTCTTCGCGCCCACCCTGCTGCTGTGCCGCGACGCTTTTGCCAATGAGGCCGTGCACGAGCTGGAGGCCTTCGGCCCGGTCTCCACCCTGATGCCTTATGAAGACTTCGACCAGGCCCTGGCCCTGGCGGCCAAGGGTCGCGGCAGCCTGGTGGGCTCGGTGGTCACCAAGACGCCGTCCATTGCGGCCGAGGCTGTGATGCATGCCGGCGCCTTCCATGGCCGCATCCTGGTGCTGGACCGCGACGCGGCCAAGGAGAGCACCGGCCATGGCTCGCCCATGCCCGCGCTCAAGCACGGCGGCCCGGGCCGCGCCGGTGGCGGCGAGGAACTGGGTGGCATCCGCGCCGTCAAGCACTATCTGCAGCGCTGCGCGGTGCAGGGCTCGCCCACCATGCTCAGCGCCATCACCGGCGAGTACCAGCGTGGCGGCAAGGTGCAGGAAGACGCCATCCATCCCTTCCGCAAGCATTTCGAAGAGATCCAGATCGGCGACTCCCTGCTGACGCACCGCCGCACCGTCTCCGAGGCCGATATCGTCAACTTCGGCGGCATCTCGGGCGACTACTTCTATATGCACTTCGACGAGATCGCGGCCAAGGACACACAGTTCGGCCAGCGCATCGCGCACGGCTACTTCGTGCTCTCGGCGGCGGCCGGTCTCTTCGTCTCGCCCGCGCCGGGCCCGGTGCTGGCCAATTACGGTCTGGACACCCTGCGCTTCGTCAACCCCGTGGCCATCGGCGACACCATCCAGGCGCGCCTGACCTGCAAACGCCGCATCGACCGCGGCAACCGCCCCGACCAGCCGCCCCAGGGCGTGGTGGCCTGGGATGTGCAGGTGATGAACCAGCGTGGCGAGTTGGTGGCCAGCTACGACATCCTGACCCTGGTGGCCAAGAAGTCGGCGGCCTGAGCGGTGGAGCAACTCGCGCTGCGGCACACACGCCGCCCAAGCGCGAGCGGCAAGCTCAGCTGTTCAGTCCGGCCAGCGCGCCTCGCCAGGGGCGCGTGCGCTCTAGGTCTCAGGCGCTCGGGTAGCTGCCCGGCACCAGGATGCTGCGGTCCACGTTCTGCAACTGGGTGTGGCCGCAAAAGGCCATGGTCACGTCCAGCTCCTTGTAGAGGATCTCCAGTGCGCGGGTGACGCCGGCCTCGCCCATGGCACCCAGGCCGTACACCATGGCGCGGCCAATCATGGTGCCCCGCGCGCCCAGGGCCCAGGCTTTCAGCACGTCCTGGCCGCCGCGGATGCCACCATCCATCCAGACCTCGATGCGCGAGCCCACCGCGGCGACGATGGCCGGCAAGGCCTGGATGCTGGACGGTGCGCCATCCAGCTGACGGCCGCCATGGTTGCTGACGACGATGGCATCCGCCCCGCTGGCCACGGCCAGCTCGGCGTCCTCCACATCCATGATGCCCTTGAGGATCAGCTTGCCGCCCCAGCGCTCCTTGACCCAGGCCACATCGGCCCAGGACAGGCGCGGGTCGAACTGCTCGTTGGTCCAGGCGGCCAGCGAGCGCATATCGCTGACCCCCTTCACATGCCCCACGAGGTTGCGGAAGGTGTGGCGGCGCGTGCCCGCCATGCCCAGGCACCAGCGCGGCTTGCCGGCCAGATTGATCAGGTTGCGCAGCGTGGGCTTGGGTGGCGCGGTGAGGCCGTTCTTCAGGTCCTTGTGGCGTTGGCCGATCACCTGCAGGTCCAGGGTCAGCACCAGGGCCGAGCACTTGGCGGCCTTGCAGCGGTCGATCATGCGGGCCATGGCCTCGCGGTCGCGCATCATGTAGAGCTGGAACCAGAAGGGCGCGCTGGTGTGTTCGGCGATGTCCTCGATCGAGCAGATGCTCATGGTCGAGAGCGTGAAGGGAATGCCGAACTTCTCGGCCGCGCGCGCCGCCAGGATCTCGCCGTCGGCATGCTGCATGCCAGTCAGCCCCACCGGGGCGATGGCCACCGGCATCTTGGCCGCTTGGCCCACCATGGTCGTGGCGCAGCTGCGGTTCTCCATATTCACCGCCACACGCTGGCGCAGCTTGATGGCCTGGAAGTCGGCGCTGTTGGCGCGGTAGGTGCCCTCGGTCCAGCTGCCGGAGTCGGCATAGTCGTAGAACATGCGCGGCACGCGCTTCTGGGCCAGGACGCGCAGGTCTTCGATGCAGGTGATCACGGGCATGGCGGGCGTCTCCGATGTTCTTGAACTCAACTCGTCCGCATGCTAGGGCAAGGCAGCAGAGGCGGGCATGAAAGAGTTTCAGGCGAGCGGCGAAAGTTGTTCAGGTGCCGGCCGTGGCCGGTGTGCGCAAACGCGCTCCTGGATGGCAGAATCAATCGATGGTTGCCTCCCACGTGCATCGTCCGAACGCTTCCTTCCCCGCCGGATTCCGGCCCCTGGAAGGCACGGTGGCGGATTGCGAGGACTGTGGCAAGGCCGAGCGCCTGGGCTTCCAGTTTGACTTCGCCTATCAGCCCATTTTGGATCTGAAGGCCGCTCGGATCTTTGCGCATGAGGCCCTGGTGCGCGGCCCTGCCGGCGAGCCTGCGCAATCCGTGCTGTCTCAGGTCAATGATCACAACCGATACCGGTTCGACCAGGCGTGTCGGGTGAAGGCGATCAAGGGCGCGGCCGAGCTCGGCATCCAGGATTGCGTGTCCATCAATTTCCTCCCCAACGCGATCTACAAGCCCGAGCTCTGCATCCGCACCACGCTGCGTGCGGCTCAGACGCATGGCTTTCCGGTGGAACGCATCATCTTCGAGGTCACGGAAGGCGAGCGGGTTGAAGATGGGCCCTGGTTTGCCGAGGTCCTGCGCGAGTACAAGCGCTGTGGCTTCAAGACCGCGATCGACGACTTTGGTGCCGGCTACGCGGGGCTCAAGCTGCTGGCCGACTTCCAGCCCGATCTGATCAAGATCGACATGGACCTGGTGCGCCATATTGACGCGAGCAAGCCCAGGCAGGCCATCGTCAAGCACCTGGTCCGGCTTTGCGCCGAGATGCGCATCGAGGTCATCGCTGAAGGGATAGAGACGCCGGCGGAGCGCGACTTCCTCCTCGATGCCGGCATCCATCTGATGCAAGGCTATCTGTTCGCGAAGCCGGCTTTCAAGTCGGTGGCCACGCTGGCGCCGACGGCCCTGCGCGGCGCACCAGCGCGCTGATGGCTTGACGCCCCGAGGCGGATCGGATCAGGCCGATCTGTCGCCCGCGGCCAGCTCGGCGGCGGCGCAGCAGCTGGCCAGCCAGGCGGCAAATGCCTGCGCTCCTACACTCTCGGCGGCATGCAGATGCAGCACATAGGGCTTTTGTGCGGGCACGCTCAACGCGAAGGGCCTCAGCAAGGCCCCGCTGCCCAACCAGGCGGCGGCCAGGCTGGGCCGACCCAGCGCGATGCCCTGGCCGCAGGCCGCCGCCTCCAGCGTCAGGCCCAGATCAACAAAGCGTGTACCGTGGCTGGGTTCTGGCCAGTCGAGGCCGGCCGCACGCAGCCACGGCGTCCAGGGTTCGATCGGCGTGCGCAGCAGCGGGGCATGGCACAGATCGGCCGGTTCGCGCAAAGGGGTGCCTTCTCGCTCCAGCCGCTGCAGCAGGGAGGGCGCGAGCAATGGCGTGACCTGGCCCAGCATCAAGACCTGGCCCTCGCTGCCACCTGCGCCTGTCAGGCTGTTGCCGATCTCGACCTCCGCCTCGGGGGCGGCTTCGTCCAGAAAGGGGGTGGACAGCAGCAGTTCCAGCTCGATGTCCGGATGAGCCGCGGTGAATTGGGGCAGGGCGGGCACCAGGATCTGGCGAGCGAAAGTGGGAGGTGCCGCGATGCGCAGGCGCTCCACCCGCTGCACCGCGCGCCGGTGCAGCGGAATGGCCGCTAGCAGCTCCAGCGCGGCACGCAGCTGCGGCAGGTACTCCTTGCCCGCAGCCGTCAAGGTCAGGGGCTTGGTCGAGCGCAGCAGCAGGCTCACACCCAGCAGCTCTTCGAGTGTTGAGATGCGCTTGGACACGGCACTGGCGCTGATGCACAGCTGCTCGGCCGCCCGCTCCAGACTGCCCAGCCTTGCTGCGGCCTCGAAAGCGCGCAAGCCATCGATCGACGGAAAACGGAGGAATTGCTCGCTGCTCATAGGGCGCCAACTGTAGCGGCCGAGCGGGCGCTGCTGAAGCCTTCTACACTGCACGGCATGTCGCCCGATCCCGTGCCCGCCGTCATGCACATCGACCCGCCGCGTCGGCCGGTGTGGTGGCGTCTGCTCTGGGCGCTTGCCGGCGCGATCAGTCTGGCGCTGGGCATCGTCGGCATCTTTCTTCCGGTGCTGCCCACCACGCCCTTCGTACTGCTGGCGGCCTTCTGCTTCTCGCGCGGCAGCCGCAGGGCCGAGGCCTGGCTGCTCAACCATCCGCGCCTGGGCCCCATGGTCCGCGACTGGCGCGCCACCCGTGCCGTGCCCTTGCGTGCCAAGCAGATCGCCACCGTGATGATGACGCTCAGCTCGATCTGGGCCGGCTACACCCTGCCCCTGGCCTGGTGCTGGCTGCCGGCCGCGGGCTGCGCTGCGGTGGCCGCCTGGCTCTGGAGCCTGCCCACGCGGCGCTGAGCGTCGGGCCCAGGACGCAAAGGCCTGTTGAGACCCGCAGGTGGGCGGGCCTCAAGGCTGCTTGCCTTCAGTTCGGGCGCCTACGCAAGACACTGCCCATCAGGCCCAGGCCGAGCAAACCCAGGGCCAGCGTGCCGGGCAGCGGCACAGTTTGAGGTCCTTGACCCACGAACACATCAATGCTGGTGCTCGCGAGCACGCGCGAGTCTTGCAGCGCCTGCAGTGTGAAGGTGTACTGGCCGTCAAGATTGGGGTCAAAGACCCAGTTCGAGCCGTTGTCGAAGAAGTCCAGATTCCAGGAGTTCTGGACCAGATTGTTGCCGGCAATAAAGGACGCGTAGGCGGTTTGCTGCGCCAGCGTGCCGCCCCCCCCGTCACACCCGGTGCGCTGGTCGTTGAATTCCGAGCTGCCGTTGTTGCCGAAGGAGTGATCCCCGCAAGCGACGCCCTTGATCGGGTCAAAGTCCAGGAAACTGGTGCCTACACCCGGATTGAAATCCATCTGCAGCCGGTAGCTGAGTTGACTCAGATTCCGACCCAGCTGACCTGTCAGGTCACTATTGATGGACCACTCGAAATTCCATTTCGCGCGCACATTGCCAGCACCACCGCCACCGACCTCATGGTCGTAGCTGCCATCACCATTGCTGTTGAACTGATTGGCGGGTGCGGGATAGCGCACCTTGGCGCGAAGACCCAACTCGATGCCCTCGGACCGGTCGACGGTGAAAGCGCCGTTGGCATTGCCGGAACCAAAAATCACGGACGTCACGTTTTGGTCGAAGAGCAGGGGCCCTGCTATTGCTGGCATAGCGGCTGAAACGGTCACCACGAGAGTCACAAGCTGAGGTTTGATCTTCATGCAGGTCTCCGAGAGTTTTGAACGCCACGATCGTGGTGTTTCAGTGCAAGCAAATGTCGCGCCAGGTATATGGAGTTCTTGCTGGCATCCACGATGTCATGGGAGACGCGGGGCCGATCGGTGTTCAGAGCCATGGATTTGCAAACGGCCTGGACCTGGGACATGTAAGAAATGTCGACAGTTCGCGAACTTGGCCTCAGAACAGCTCCAGGCTCTCCAGGCGCGGCGCGGCCTTGTCCTCGCTAGGCCCCACCTTGCGGGCCGGAGCGCGGCGCGGCGGCTTGAGCGAGAGCGCCTCGCCCGGGCGGCTGAGATTGCCGATGCGCACGCCCAGCAGGCGCAGCCGTTTGCTGAGATCGACGCGCTTGAGGCAGCTGCCCGCGGCACGACGGATGGCGGCGGCGTCGGCGATGGGCAGGTCCAGGGTCAGGTCGCGGGTGACGGTGACAAAGCCCTCGAAGCGCAGCTTGAGGCCCACGGTGCGACCCTGGTAGCCCTTGCGCGCCAGGTCGCGGGCCAGCTGCTCACAGAGCTCGGTGAAGATGGCGCCCAGCTCGGCTTTGTCGTGCACCGCGTGCAGATCGCGCTCGAAGGTGGTCTCGCGGCTGATGGAGACGGGCTCGCTGTGCGTGACCACGGGACGGTTGTCGCGCCCGTGCGAGGCCTCATGCAGCCAGGCGCCATAGCTCTTGCCGAAGTTCTGGATCAGCCACAGCGGCTCGGCGGCGGCGATCTGGCCGACGGTCTCTAGCCCCAAGGCATTGAGCTTGGCCGCGGCCTTGGGGCCTATGCCATTGATCTTGCGCACCGCCAGGGGCCAGATGCGGGCGGGGATGTCCTCGCGGGTCAGCACCGTCAGGCCATCGGGCTTGTCGAGCTCGGAGGCGATCTTGGACAACAGCTTGTTGGGCGTGACGCCGATGGAGCAGGTCAGGCCCGTGGCGCTGAAGACCGAGTTCTTGATCTCGCGGGCGAAGGCCCGCACCCCGCCCAGCGGGTCATGGCCCACGGCCTCGCGTGCGCCGGGCACCTCGCTGAGGTCGATGTAGATCTCGTCGATGCCGCGGTCCTCGATCACTGGCGCGATCTCGGCCACCGCGGCCTTGAACAGGCGCGAGTAGTGGCGGTAGCGCTCGAAGTCCGTGGGCAGCAGGATGGCGTCGGGCGCGCGCAGCGCGGCCTTCATCAGGCCCATGGCCGAGAACACGCCCAGATCGCGCGCGGCATAGGTGGATGTCGTGGCCACGCCGCGGCCCGTGTAGTCGCGCAGGCGGGCGAATTCGCGCGTGCCATCGGGCTTGAGGCGCGGCGCATGGTCGCGCCGCCCGCCGATCACCACGGGCAGGCCCTTGAGCTCGGGGTAGCGCAGCAGCTCCACCGAGGCGTAGAAGGCGTCCATGTCCAGGTGCGCGATCAGGCGATCGGGCAAGGTGGGCGCGGCAGAGGTGGACATGGTGCGGCCGATTATCGCGGCCTTCATGCCGGGGCGTGGCAGCAGGACGGCCGCGGAGAGACGGCCGCGGAGAGAAGGCCACGGAGAGATGGCCTTGCGGGGTCAGATCTTGAGCTAAACCCCGTCTTCATCTGCTTTGTGCACAATGGCTGGCCTTTGTGCTTACGAGACGCTCCCTCCCAACTTTGCGGGCCATCGCAGGCTCGATCCGACACCATGGCAGATGCAGCATCCCCCGCAGGACTGGCGGGCCTCAAGCTTGACAGGAACACCACGGGCAAGGGGCCCAAGCGTCGCCGGCTGCCCTGGCGCTGGGTGCTGACCGGGCTTGTGGTGCTGGGTGTGGTGGGGGTGGCCTTGGCGCCGCGGCCTACCGAGGTGCGTGTCAGCTCGGTGCTGCAGAGCACGCCGGCGGCCCAGTACGCCCAGCTCACCGCCTCGGGCTATGTGGTGGCCCAGCGCCGCGCGGCCGTGGCATCCAAGGCCAGCGGGCGCCTGGTGGAGCTGAATGTGCGCGAGGGCTCGGTGCTCAAGAAGGGCGATCTGATCGCGCGCATCGATGCCTCCGATGTGCAGGCCTCCATCGGGGCGGCGCTGGCGGGCGTGCGCCTGGCCGAGTCCAGCGCGCGCCAGGCGCAGAGCGGCGCGCAGCAGGCCCAGGTGGAGCTGAGCAATGCGGACGCCGAGTACCAGCGCAGCCTGAGCCTGCAGGCCCAGGGCTTTGTGTCCAGCCAGGCCCTGGACGCCGCGCGCCGGCGCCTGGACGCGGCGCGGGCCGGCCTGGCCGCAGCCCAGGCCGGCGTGGGCTCGGCCCAGGCGGCGGTGCAGCAGGCGCAGGCCCAGCTGGCCCTGCAGCAGGTCAACCGCGACTTCACCGAGATCCGCGCGCCCTTTGATGGCGTGGTGCTGGTGAAGAACGCCAATGTGGGCGACATCATCACGCCCTTCTCCAATGCCGCGGGCTCCCAGGGGGCGGTGGTGACCATGGCCGATCTGGGTACGCTGGAAGTGGAGGCCGATGTCTCCGAGTCCAGCCTGGCCAAGGTGGCGCCGGCCCAGCCGGTGGAGATCACGCTGGACGCCTTGCCGGGCCAACGCTTCCAGGGTCAGGTCGCGGGCATCGTGCCCACGGTGGACCGCGCCAAGGCCACGGTCATGACCAAGGTGCGCTTTGATCAGCTCGATGCCCGCATCCTGCCGGAGATGAGCGCCAAGGTGGTGTTTCTGTCCAAGAAGCCGGCCGCCGAGGAGCTCAAGCCGGTGCTGGCCGTCAACCCCAAGACCCTGCAGGAGCGCGAGGGCAAGACCTGGCTCTTGCGCCTCAAGCGCGAGGGTGAGCACGATCAGCTGGAGGCGCTGGAGGTCAAGAAGGGTCGCAGCCTGGGCGATCTGGTCGAGGTCTCGGGTGCGGACCTGAAGTCGGGTGACCGGGTGGTGCTGGAGCCGGGACCCAAGCTGGCCGGCGGTGCCCGCGTCACGGTCTCGGCCAAGCCATGAGCGGCGCTGCCCAGCCCCTGATTCGCATCGAGTCCCTGTCCAAGGCCTACCGCCGCGGGCAGCAGGACATTCCGGTGCTGCTGGATGTGAGCCTGGAGGTGCAGGCCGGCGAGTTCGTGGCCCTGATGGGGCCCAGCGGCTCGGGCAAGAGCACCCTGCTCAATCTGATCGCCGGCATCGACCAGCCCACGAGCGGACGCATCGTGATCGGCGGCGTGGACATCGCCACCCTGGGCGAGGGCGCGCTGGCCGACTGGCGCGCCGCCCATGTGGGTTTCATCTTTCAGTTCTACAACCTCATGCCCGTGCTCACCGCGCTGGAGAACGTGGAGCTGCCCCTGCTGCTCACGGGTCTGTCGGCACGCCAGCGCCGCGAGCATGCGCAGGCCGCCCTGGCCATGGTGCGCCTGGACGACCGGCTGGACCATTACCCCAACGAGCTCTCGGGCGGGCAGCAGCAGCGCGTGGCCATAGCGCGCGCCCTGGTCAGCGATCCCAGCCTGATCGTGGCGGACGAGCCCACAGGCGATCTGGACCGCAACACTGGCGGCGAGGTGCTGGATCTGCTGGAGCGCCTGAATCAGGAGCTGGGCAAGACCATCGTGATGGTCACCCACGACCCCAAGGCCGCGGCCCGGGCGCGGCGCCTGATCCATCTGGAGAAGGGCGTGCTGGTGCCGGACGAGGCCGTGAGCGGCGGGGACTGAGCCCATGTTTGTGCTGCGCCTGCTGCTCAAGAACGCCTTCCGCCACAAGCTGCGCACCCTGTTGACCCTGGTGGGCCTGGTGGTGGCGCTCTCGGCCTTCGGCCTGCTGCGCACGATCGTGGACGCCTGGTATGCGGGCGTGGAGGCCAGCAGCAGCACTCGCCTGGTCTCGCGCAGTGCCATCTCCCTGACCTTTCCCCTGCCCCTGTCCTATGCCCAACGCCTGCGGGCCGTGGAGGGGGTGAGCAGCGTGTCCTGGGCCAACTGGTTTGGCGGCATCTACATCACGGAGCGCAACTTCTTTCCGCAGTTCGCGGTGGAGCCGGCCAGCTATCTGGCGCTTTACCCGGAGTACCGGCTCAGTGATGAGGAGCGCCTGGCCTTCATCCGCGATCGCCAGGGCGCCATCGTGGGGCGCAAGCTGGCCGACAAATTCGGCTGGAAGATCGGCGACCAGATCCCGCTGCGCGGCACCATCTATCCCGGCACCTGGACCTTCACCCTGCGCGGCATTTGGGACGGAGCCGAGGCCAAGACCGACGAGAACCAGATGCTCTTCCACTGGGGCCTGATCAACGAGAGCCTGCGCAAGCGCCTGGGCAACCGGGCGGACTTTGTGGGGGTCTACATCATCGGCATCGACGACCCCCAGAGCGCGGCCCAGGTCTCGCAGCGTGTGGACGCGCAGTTCAAGAACTCCCTGGCCGAAACCCTGACCGAGACCGAGAGCGCCTTCCAGCTCAGCTTTGTGTCCATGAGCGAGGCGATTCTGGTGGCGGTGCAGGCGGTGAGCTACATCATCGTGCTCATCATCATGGCAGTGATGGCCAACACCATGACCATGACGGCCCGCGAGCGCCTGGCCGAATACGCCACGCTCAAGGCCCTGGGCTTTCCGCCGGCCTTTGTGGTCAAGCTGCTCTTTGGGGAGAGCCTGACCATCGCCCTGGCCGGCGGGGTGCTGGGCCTCTTGCTGACCCTGCCCATGGCGGCAGCCTTTGCGCAGGCCGCCGGCACCCTGTTCCCCATGTTCCAGGTCTCGGGCCTGACCATGGCTTTGCAGCTGCTGGCCGCCCTGATCGTGGGCGTGGTGGCGGCCGCATGGCCGGCCTGGCGCATGAGCCGTATCGATATCGTGCAGGGGCTGCGCCATGTGGCCTGAGTTCGCAGCCTTGGGGAGCCTGGCATGAAGGCCGTGCCGCTGAGCTATATCGCGCGCAACCTTTGGGTGCGGCGCGTCACCACCCTGCTCACTGCCGGGGGCATGGCCCTGGTGATCTATGTGTTCGCCACCGTGCTGATGATGAGCGAGGGCATACGCAACACCTTGGTGGCCACGGGGCAGGCCGACAATGTGATCGTGCTGCGCAAGGGTGCTGGCGCCGAGATCAACAGCGGCATCGCACGCAGCCAGGCCGCCATCGTCGAGAGCCTGCCCGGCATTGCCACCGACACCCTGGGCCGACCCCTGCTGAGCAAGGAGCCCGTGGTGCTCAACAACCTGCCCAAGCGGGGAAGCGGCAAGCCCAGCAATGTCACGGTGCGCGGCACCTCGGCCCAGGGCCTGCAGCTGCGGCCGTCTGTGCAGATGCTGGAGGGGCGCATGTTCCGCCCCGGCAGCTCCGAGATCGTCACCGGCCGCGCCGTGGCCCAGGGTTTTCAGGGCGCGGCCCTGGGCGAGACCCTGCGCTTTGCCGGCCGCGACTGGACCGTGGTTGGGGTGTTCGATGCCGGTGGCAGCGGCTTCGATTCCGAGATCTGGGGCGATGCGGAGCAGATGCTGCAGGCCTTCCGGCGCGATGCATTCTCGACCGTGGTGTTCCGGCTGCAGGAGCCGGCGCAGTTCGAGGCCATCAAGGCGGCCATCGAGGCTGATCCGCGCCTGCAGCTGGAGGCCAAGCCCGAGCGGCGCTTCTATGCCGAGCAGAGCGAGGCCCTGGCCACCTTCATCAGCATTCTGGGCACCTCGCTGTCGGTCATCTTTTCCATCGGCGCCATCGTGGGCGCCATGATCACCATGTTCGCCGCCGTGGCCCAGCGCATCGGCGAGATCGGCACGCTGCGCGCCCTGGGTTTCCGGCGCGGCGCGGTGCTGCTGGCCTTTCTGGGCGAGTCCATGCTGCTGTCCCTGGTGGGCGGGCTGATCGGCCTGGCCGCCGCCGCCCTGATGCAGACGGTGAACATCAGCACCACCAACTTCCAGACCTTTGCCGAGCTTGCCTTCCAGTTCCGACTCACGCCCACCATCGTCTGGCAGACCCTGCTCTTCGCCCTCTTCATGGGCTTTGTGGGCGGCTTCATTCCCGCCTGGCGGGCGGCCCGGCTCAAGATCGTGGACTGTCTGCGCGCGGCCTGATACGCGCGTCTGAGCCTCAGTGCCCGCCGTCGCGCGGAGCCAGGGCCAGACCGCCGGCCAGCTGCCAGGCCCGCGCATGGCCGAGTGCCCGCAGGTGCAGAGTGGCCTCACGGCTGCGCTGGCCGCTGCGGCACAGCAGCAGCAGGGGTTGTTGCATCAGCTCGGGCCGCTGTGACAGGGCCTGGGCAAAGCCTTTCAGGGGCAGGCCCAGGCGCTGGCAGCTCTGCAGGGCGGCGGGCAGCTCGCCCGCCACCTGCTCATAGGGCTCGCGCACATCGATCAGCAGGGTCTCGGGCTGCTGGCCCAGATGCTGGGCCAGGCCCTGCCAGGCCAGGTCGATCTCGGCACCCGGATCCTGGCTGGGCTTCAGCAAGTTCGGCGCCGCAGCCTCGGCCGCGCCGCTGTGCTGCTGACGCGCCCAGACCTCGCCCGCGCGGCGCAGGGCCTCGCAGCAGCGGGCGATGAATTCGGCGCTGGCCAGCGGCCCGCAGGACAGGCGTATGGCCCCCTGGCTGGCCCAGGCCGGGCGGCCCATGGCGTCCAGCACATGGCTGCCGGCGGCCTTGCCGGCCGAGCAGGCGCTGCCCGCGCTGACCTGGATGCCGGCGGCGTCCAGCAGATTCATCAGCTGCCGGCTGCTGGCGCCTGGCACGGCGAAGTTCAGCGTGGTGGGCAGGCAGTGCTCCAGGGGGGCGTTGAACGCCAGGCCGGGAAAGGCCTGCCGCAGGGCCGCGACCAGGGCCTGCCGATGGCGTTCCAGGGTGGCGGCATCGGGGAAGAGTCGGCCCTCGTTCAGGGCCTCGAACACGGCGCCGAAGCCGGCAATGCCCGGCAGGTTCTCGGTGCCCGAGCGCTGCTCGGCCTCCTGACCGCCGCCCACCATCAGCGCTTGATACGGGCTACCCTCGCGCACATAGAGCAGGCCCACGCCCTTGGGGGCGTAGAGCTTGTGACCGGAGAAGCTGGCGTAGTCGATGCGGGTGCTGTCCAGCTTCAAGTCCAGCTTGCCCAGGGCCTGCACGCTGTCCACCAGCCACAGGGCGGGGCTCTGCTCCGCCTGCAGCAGGGCCTCGATGCCGGCGATATCGCTGATCACCCCGGTCTCGTTGTTAGCGGCCATGGTGCACAGCAGGGCGGTCTGGGGCAGCCAGTCACGCAGCCGGGCCAGCTCATGCCGGCCCTGGGCGT
This sequence comes from Roseateles sp., assembly GCF_046300915.1. GTDB lineage: Bacteria > Pseudomonadota > Gammaproteobacteria > Burkholderiales > Burkholderiaceae_C > Kinneretia. The sequence goes on from NZ_JBKCLH010000155.1 coordinate 24,139, forward strand.
CCACCGGCAGCAGGCGCACTTCCAGGTTCAGGCCCAGGGCCTCGTTCCAGTGCGAGACCGCTTGCAGCACGGCCTTGTGCTCGGTGGCGCCGACCAGGAGCAGGGGGGCGACGGCCTGACCTGCCTCGCGACGCTGGCGCAGGCTCAGCAGGGCGCTGAACACGGCCGTGTGAATGGCCGCGGTGGCGCCGCTGGTGAAGATGCAGCGACCGGTGGCCGCACCGATGGCTTGCCGCGCGGCGCGGCGCGCGCGCTCCAGTTCATGGCGGGCCCGCAGGCCCTCGCTATGACTGCTGCTGGGA
>NZ_JBKCLH010000156.1:0-2502 GCF_046300915.1 Roseateles sp.
TCCCTGAGTCCCAGACCCTGCTGGCCCGCGCCTGCGAACTGAACCGCCACAGCCTGCAGCACTGGGGCACGGACGGCAACCAGGGCCCCGCCATCGCCCAGGCCTGGCAGCAGTTCGCCGCCGGCACCCTGTTTGCCGCCGCGGTGCGCAGCATTGCGGGCGTGGATCTTTACGAACTCCCGGTGCTGCGCCGCAGTGCCGAGCAGCTCATGGCCTTCACCCCACCGGGCGCAGAGCAGGCCGCCACCTTCGGCGATGCGGCCGAGACCCGCGATCTCTACCCCCGCCATGCCGCCGCCCTGCGCCTGCACGCCCAGCAAAGCCGCGAGGTCTCGGCCATCTGGTACTGGCAGGCCAGGCCCGCCAATATCAGCAGCCCGTCCGACGCCAGCGTCTGGCAGCTCCTGCTGCTGGGTACCAACCCACAGGCCCTGCCCACCGGCAGCGGCACCCTGGCCAATGACTGGTTCTCCACCCAGGCCGGGCTGGCCGCCATGCACAGCGACATCCGCAGCCCGAACCGAAGCTCGGTCTTTTTCATCAGCAGCCGCCACGGGGCCTATGGCGCGACGCAGGCCGAGCACAACACGCTGGCCTATGTCTCTCAGGGCCGCCCCCTGCTGATCAATGCCGGCAGCACGCCCTATGTGGGCAGCCCCCACCACCGCAACACCCGCGCCACGCGCTTCAAGAACGCGCTCACATTCGACGGCGGCATCGGCCAGGCCGAGGCCCATGCCACCGCCACCCGCCCCGGCGACCCGCTGTTCAATATGGACCCCGGCGGCAGCCTCATCCACACGCTGAGCGCCGGCCAGTACGCTGCCGTCACCGGCGACGCCACCTCGGCCTACCGCGCGGTGGACACCACGCGCAACACCTGGACCCCGCTACTCAGCAATGCCGTGCGCAGCGTGGTGGTGGACAAGGCCAATGGCCTGACCCTGGTCTACGACTGGGCCACCAGCGCCAGGCCGCGCCAGTGGGAGCTGAACTTCCACGCCCCTCAGCCCTTCATCAGCGATGCGGCCACCGTGCGCAGCGTCAACGGCCCCGCCTCCGTCTGCCTGGACCGCCACGGCCCGGCCACACAGTTCAGCCAGACTGCGGCCTGGGAAGTGGCCCCCGAGCTGCCCCAGGCCCCGCCCTCGCGCGGGCGCTTCAGCACCCTGAGCCGCAGCACCGAGTTCGCGCACCTGACCGTGCTGCGCGAAGGCTGCCGCAATGTGCCGCTGCAGGTCAGCCAGAGCGGCAGCCAGATCAACCTACTCATCAACGGAAAAGACGCCTTGCTGTTCGATCGCCGCTCGCTCACCCTGCCCGCCACCGCCACCGGCAGCCCGCCGCTGGTCAGCATTGCGGCGGCAGCCCTGATAGCAGCCAATGCCGGGCTGGCAAGCCCGAACGCAACTACCGCCTCGTCCGCCACCACTGGTGTAGCTGCGGCAGCAAGTGCGCAGGCACCAGGCGCGACGGGCTCAGCTACAGGAACCGCGGAGACTGGCCGGGCAAGGCTGCAGCAAGCGATAGCAGACATGAACACGCCCCACGAGGTTGTTCCCGCCGGGGTCGCCCAGCATGTCGGCTGGAAATTCAAGCCCACCGTCGCGATGAACACCGAACCCTACGGCCACGCCATCGGGTCGTGGTGGAAAGGCACGCGCTACCCGTACTGGCGCGGCATCCTGACTTGGTTTGTCATTTACGCAGCGGAGGGGGGCAACCCTGCAAAGAACACCGCCGTCGAGATCAACGGGATCGAGCTCTGGTACCTGTCGACAACCACCAAGACATGGCGCCTGGTCCAGGCAAACACAACGCCGGTATGGACCGATGCCTATGCCGAGAATGCAATCGACATCAGCCACGATCGGGTTTTCAAGAGAGTGAATCAAGCCGAAGCAAGCTTCGCCCCCTCCAGCAAAAACATTGTCCACGGTGGCCTGGGGCAAGCCACCACGCCCTGGACCAGCCGGCCTGACACGGCTGACATTGACGCCCTGTATGCCGTCGTCAAACACCGCCTAGTGCTGAAGGACCCCGCTGGCCCCGACGACAGGCAAATCTCGCGATTGGGAGTACAGGCCGGCGTGGACTATTACCCCTGGGTAGGCGCCAGGGTGGCCGATCTCGGCGCGGGGCAGTATCTCCCCGGCGCCGGCGTCGGCCGCTTCATCCAGGCCACAAGCGGCTGGCGGTACTCGACGTTTGTAGCGCGAAGCAAGCGCATCACGGAGGCGCAGCTGCTCGCCATACCGGCTCCGCAGCTGCGCTACTGAGGACTCGCCAGCCTGGGTCACCGAAGACTGCGCGTGAGCCAGCCCAACACAGCCAGCTCCTCGATCAGGCCCGCGCGTCCCCCCAGCGCAAGGGGCGCAGCTCGTCGCCCACATAGCTCACCTCACCCGCCCGGTCCACGCAGTACTGCGGCGAGATGATCATCTCGCGCACCGCCTGGCCTTCACCGATGCGCGTGTGCTCGATCAGCACCGACCGCTCCAC
>NZ_JBKCLH010000157.1:0-6921 GCF_046300915.1 Roseateles sp.
GGTCGGGGGGCGGGGCCGGGGCCCCGCCCTCCACGGGGGGCTCCCGCGCCGTCGCCCCCGGCTGGCCGCAGTCGCGCGCCACACCCCGCCCGCGGCCGCTGGCCAAGTCCCAGTCCCATACGCCCAGGGCGCCGCCCTCCAGCGCCAGAGACACCCACTCCGCCGCCTCCTGTTCCTGCTGCTTCTGGCGCGTTTGCAGATCCCGGATCAGGCGCTGGCGACGCTGCCACAGCATCAGGGCCAGCACCGAGAGCAGGCTGATGGACAGCCCCACGGCCAGCACCGCAGCGCGCTGGCGCCGCCAGGGCGCCTCCAGCGCGTCCACGGAACGCCCCACGGCCACCACCAGGGAGGGGCGAGGATCCAGGCCCGCGGGCCGCACGCTGCGCACCGACATCAGTCGCAGATCGCCGCTGACCACGGCGCGCATGCGCTGCAGGCTGACATCGCGCCCTTCCAGCAGATGGCGATACAGCACGCTGTCCTGGCGCGCGCTGAAGTCTTCGCCCAGCCAGCGGGGCTGCTCGGGTAGCAGGGCGAACAGGCGCCCTTGCTCATGCACCAGGACGCTCCAGGTTTCGGCCGAGGGCTGCGCGGTGCGCAGCACCGCATCGAAATAGCTGGGGTCGAGCAGCGCGCTCACCGCGCCCTGCCAGCGCCCCTGGGCATCACGCAGACCACGCGTCAGCGCCAGCGTCTGCGCTCCGCCATCGGGCCTGATCTGCGGCGCTGCGATATGCAGACGACCGGCCTGCGGGCGCTGGGCACGGGCCAGCTCATAGCCCGGCCGCAAGACCTCCACCAGGCCGGGCAAGGCGCTTGCGGAACTGGCCTGCACGCGCCCCTGCGCATCCATGATGCTCAGGGCATGCACCCCGGGCATGGCTTCCGCCAGCGTGTGCAACAGGGGCTGCAGCTGCGCCAAGGCATCCCCGCTGCGCTGGGCGCGCTGCCCATCGATGGTCAGCAGGGCGGTGTTGATGCCGATGAGCTGCTGGGCCACCACGCCCTCCAGGGACTTGACCAGGCCCTCGAGCTTCTCGCTCTCGTGCCTGTGCAGGGCATCCCGCTCGAACTGAAGCCACCAGATGGCCCCACCCCAGGCTAAACCCAGCAGGGCGAGCAAGCCCAGCCATTGGCGGGAGCGGCGCCCCAGGCGGGCGATGAAAGGGATGGACGGACTCATGGGCGGGCTCAGCGAACCCGCGACCATAGCGGCCGGGCCTGGGGCGCGGCTTGACTCACATCAAGCTGCGCCCTCGCTCAGGCGCTTCAGCGATGCTTGAACTCTGGCTTGCGCTTGTTCATGAAGGCATCCATGCCTTCGCGCTGATCCGCCGTACCGAACAGGGCATGGAAGTAGCGACGTTCGATCTTCACCCCATCACTGAGCGGCCCCTGGAAGGCCTGATGCACCAGCTCCTTGATCAGAGCCACCGAGGGCGCGCTGAATCCGTTGATGGCCTCGGCGGCGGCCAAGGCCTCCTCCAGCAGCTTGTCGGCCGGCACCACGCGCGCGACCAGGCCGGCGCTCTCGGCCTCGGCCGCGTCCATCATGCGGGCGGTGAGCAGCAGGTCCATGGCCTTGCTCTTGCCCACGGCGCGGGGCAGGCGCTGGGTGCCGCCGGCGCCGGGGATGATGCCCAGCTTGATCTCGGGCTGGCCGAACTTGGCACTGTCGGCGGCGATGATGAAGTCGCACATCATGGCCAGCTCGCAGCCGCCGCCCAGGGCGAAGCCGCCCACCGCGGCGATCACCGGCTTGCGCACCTGCAGAATGGTTTCCCAATTCTTGGAGATCAGGCCGGTCTTGAAGGCGCTCATGAAGTCGTGAGGCGCCATGGTCGGGATGTCGGCGCCTGCAGCGAAGGCTCGCTCGGAGCCGGTCAGCACGATGCAGCCGACGCCATCATCAGCATCAAAGGCCAGCAGCGCCTGGCCCAGCTCGTCCATCAGCTGATCGTTCAGGGCATTGAGCTGCTTGGGCCGGTTCAGGGTGATCAGGCCGGTCTTGCGCTCGCCGCTGCCACGCAGCTCGGTCAGGATGCACTCATAGCTCATGGGGTCTCCTCGTGATGTCTTGCTGTGGAAATTCGGCGCTCATTGTGCCGCCTGCAGCGGCGGCGCCTTGAGCATCAGGTCAAGATAGGTCTGTTCGTCCTGGGCAATGCGCAGGCGCAGCGGCAGGTACTGCAGGCTGGGGGCCAGCCAGACCTCGGCCTTGAGGTCGTGGGGGCGAAGCTCCCGGTCCGGCAGCGGCCGCAGATGCCAGGCCGGCACCGGCCCCATGGGCGTGTCCAGCAGTTCCTCGCCCACCACCTCGTAGCGCCAGGCGTAGAGCCGGCGCGGCAGGGCCAGAGGCATGGACAGCACCCGCCCGGGCGCCAGCTGCTCGCGCCCGGTCAGGAAGAGCCAGGTCAGTTGAACGAACTGGCTGGCCGCGTCCTGCACGCCCTCGGGCAGGGGATGCTGGCTGCCATCGGCCAGTTGCAGCTGCCTGGCTTGGCGGTCAAAGCTGAGTGCCACACGGCGACGCTCGCGCATCAGCATGCGGGTGTCTTCCTCGTAGCGATGGGGGCTGATGCCGGCCGCGCCCAGCAAGCCATCGCTGCTCATGCGGCGCTGGATCAGGGGCGCAAAGCGGGCCCCGACCAGAACCTCGAGATGCACCTGATAGCGCGCACCCTGCCGCAGCCACTGCACCTCGGCTTCGCCCGTGACATCGCCACGGTAGTTGCCGCTCAGGCGATAGCGCAGCTGGGTGGAGAGCGGCCACTCCGGGCCGGGCTCGGCCAAGGACTCCGCTGCGCCGGCCGACGCCGCCAGGGCCGCTGCAGGCAAGGGCTCGGCCGCCGGCTCGGGCGCTGCGTCGCCGCGGCTCTCCAGGGTGGCCACCGTGTCGGCCGCCGATGCAGCCGGCTCGGCCGGCTCCGCCACGGGCGCTTCGCTGGCCGCCATGGCCGGCCCCGGCACCTGGATGGCGGGCTCGGGCTGCGGCCGCACGGACTTGCCTGCGCGAGCACCATCGGGCAGCGATGCAACAGCCTGGGGACGCAGCTCCTGCAAGAAGACCACGGCCAGCCGCTCAGGGAAGTGGTGGCGATCTCCACCCGTCTCCAGATGCCACAAGAACTGGCCCAGACCCGCGTGCAGGGCCAGCACCAGCCCCGCCACCAGGAGCGCCAGTCCGGTTCTGCGAGGCCAGAGCCCGCGGCTCGCTGAGGGGTTCAGCCGCTCAGCCATGCACGACGCAGGCTCAGCGCCCGCGCCGAGGGTTTGTCGGCCAGGCTCAGGCGCACCGGAGCCTCCGCCTGCCCATCCAGGGGCAGGTCAAGCGCCAGCTCCAGGAGGCGCTGATCCCGCGCCAGCAGCAGGGCCAGGCGCTGGGGCGCCTCGGGGCGCAGGGTCAGCAGGGCCTCCTCCAACTTGCGCAGGCGCCAGCCATTGCAGGCCAGGATTTCGTCGCCCGCGGCCAGACCGGCACGCTGGGCCGCGGAGCCCTGCAAGACCTGCTTGACGCCCAGCCCCTCTCCGCCCTTGTCCAGGCGCAGCCCCAGGCGGCGGGACAGGCAGATCTTGTCGCTTCCCCAGCGCAGGCCCAGGCGCTCCAGCAGCACAGGCAGGGGCAGATCGTCGGTGCCATGGACCCATTGGCGCAGCTCATCGGCACGGGCCGGGCCTCCGAGCTCGGCCGCGGCTTGCAGGATCTGCGCCTCACTCACCGGGCCACCAGCGCTGCGCTGCCAGAGCAGGCGCATCAGGTCGTCCAGGCTGCTGGCCTGTGCCTCACTGCTGCGCAGGCTCAGATCCAGCGCCCAGGCCAGCAGGGCGCCCTTGGCGTAGTAGCTCACCGTGCTGTTGGGCGTGTTCTCGTCGGGGCGGTAGTAGCGCACCCAGGCATCGAAGCTGGCCTGGGCCAGGCTCTGCTGGCGTCGCCCGGGTGCGGCCAACACGGCATTGAGCGTGCAGCTCATCAGCTTGAGATAGCGGGCCTCGTCGATCAGGCCGCAGCGCAGCAGGAAGAGATCGTCGTAGTAGGAAGTGAAGCCCTCGAAGAACCAGAGCAGCTCCGTATAGTTCTCCTGCTCGTAGTCGTAGCGCTCGAACTCGGCCGGGCGCAAACGCTTGACGTTCCAGGTGTGGAAATACTCGTGGCTGACGAGGCCCAGCAGGCGCACATAGCCGTCGCTGAGCTCCGACTGCCCGAGCACGGGCAGGTCCCGGCGTGATGCGATCAGGGCCGTGCTGGCCCGATGCTCCAGGCCGCCATAGCCCTCGTCCACGGCGTTGAGCAGAAACACATAGCGCTCAAAGGGCGGCTTGCCAGCGGCCGCTGCACCCGCGCCGCGTCGCCCATGCCAGAAGGCGATCTGGGCCTCGCACAGGCGCTGAGTGTCGGCCAACAGACGGTCGGCATCGAACACCGGCAGAGCGCCCGCCACCACCAGCTCATGGGGCACGCCGCCGGCCATGAACTCGCCGCGCCAGAAGCGACCCAGCTCAAAGGGATGATCCAGCAGCTCGTCGTAGTCGGCCGCCTGATAACGCCCCTGCTCGACCGCCATGGCCGTGGCCACCTGCCAGCCCGTGGGCAAGGGGCCCAGCTCGATGGCATGGGGTTCCTGCTCACGCCCCTGCACCCGCAGGCACAGGCTGCTGGGGTTGAAGAAACCGCGCTGTGCGTCCAGAAAGGCCGCCCGCACCGAGGAGTCGAAGGCATAGACCTGGTAGCTCAGCACCAGGGCCGCCCGGCCCTGACAGTCCACCTGCCAGGCGTTCTTGCGCAGCTGATGCAGGGGCAGCTCGCGCTGGCCCTGGCGGGCGCTCAGGCCTTGCAGATGGCGCGAGAACTCGCGCACCAGATAGCTGCCGGGAATCCAGACCGGCAGGCTCAGGGTCAGCCGCTCGGACGGGGCGGGAATCGTGAGGGTGACCTGGAACAGATGCGCATGGGCATCGGCAATCTCGACGCGATAGACGATCATCGTCAGCTACCCGCGGCCCCCAGGAAACAGCACAGCGCAGCCACCGCGCTGAGGCGAAAGCGCAGGGTCAGCCAGGCCGAGACCCCCAGGCCGGGGTACAGCCGCCGATCCACGAGGTAGCAGACCACCAGCATCACACCGTGCAGGACCAGGCCGGCATAAGCCGGCATCACCACCGCCACCCAGGCCAGCAAGGAGGGCACCACGCCCCAGACAAAAGGCATGGGCGAGGGGATCTGCTGGCGCATGGCCAGTCCCCAGTGGATGCCGCCCAGAAAGCTCAGGACCAGGGCGGCATAGGCCGACAAGCCCAGGGCCACGAAGGCATGGGCCTCCAGGCTGTAGCCGGCCAGCAGCCAGATCAGCAGCGCCCCCAGCACAAAGGGGATCAGGCCCGCATAGGCCAGGCGCGAGGCCACCGGGTTGATGGAGGACGGGAAGCCGGATTCGGCGGCCAGGGCGGAGGGCATGGCTTGCGGCGTGTGGGTGGAAAAGAAGAAAAAGAGGTGGGCCTCAGGAGCCGGAGGCGGCCTTCAGGGCGGCCAGACGACGCTCCAGCTGCTCGGCGCTGATGGCGCCCGGCACGCGGCTGCCATCTTCGAAGATCACGGCCGGCGTGCCATTGACCATGTGCTTGCGCGCCAGGGCCAGATTGCGCTCCACGGTGGCGTCGTCGCAGCTCGCCGCCGCCTTGGGCGGCAACTTGTTGTCCAGCATCCAGGACAGCCAGGTGGCCTGCGAATCCTTGGCGCACCAGATATTGCGCGACTTCTCGGCCGAATCACCGCCCAGAATGGGGATCAGGAAGGTGTAGACCGTGATGTCCTTGACCTCCTGCAGACTGCGCTCGAAACGCTTGCAGTAGCCGCAATTCGGGTCGGCAAAGACTGCGATGCGACGCGTGCCCTTGCCGTTTTTCCAAACCAGGGCGTCCTTGAGCGGCAGCGTGGCGAAGTCGATCTGGTTGAGCTTGGCCAGACGCTCCTCGGTGAGATTGCGGCGCCCCTTCAGGTCGATCAACTCGCCCTCGATCAGGAAGCTGCCGCTGACATCGGTATAGCGGATCTCGTTGCCGGCCCGGATCTCCCACAGCCCCGGCATGGCCGACTGGCGCACCTCGTCGAGCTTGGGCCAGTTGGGCATGCGCTCAGCAATGCTCTTGCGGATCTGGGCCTCGCTGGCCAAGACCAGGGGGGCGGCCGCCAGGAGGCCCAGGGCCAGGCCCGTGTGTGTCAACAGCTTCATGTCTTGTGCTCGGTCGGGAGAGGAACGTAGGGGGCTGGTCGCCTCAGGCGCCCAGGGCCCGCGCCGTCAGCCAGCGCTTCAGGGGCGGGAGTTGGTTCAGCAGGCCCATGCCACGGTTGCGCAGCTCGCGCAGACCCGGAGTCTCGCTGGCAAACAGGCGCAGCAGGCCATCGGTGAGCTCACCCATGGCCAGGGTGGGCGCCAGGCGCGCACGCTCATAGCGGCGCAGCAGGCGCTCGTCGCCCAGCGCTCGCCAGGCCTCGCGCTCGCGCAGCACCCGCGCCAGGGCGGCCACATCGGCCAGGCCCAGGTTCAGGCCCTGGCCGGCCAGGGGATGGACCACATGGGCGGCATCACCCAGCAGGGCCCAGCCGGGGCCGCTGACGCGGTCGGCCCGGCCCAGGCTCAGCGGCCAGGCGGCGCGGCCGCCGGCCAGGCGCAGCGGGCCCACGACCCCTTCGGTGGCTTCCAGCAGGGCCGATTCGAATTCCGCCGGGCCGGCGGCCAGCAGCTCCTGGGCGCGCTCGCTGGGCAGGGACCAGACCAGACCGTAGGAGCGCTCGGCCTGCGGCCGCTCAAAGGGCAGCAAGGCCAGCACATCGGGGGCACGGAACCACTGGCGGGCCACGCCCTGATGCGGCTGATCCACCACCAGGCGGGCGGCGATCGCCTGTTGGCCATAGCCATGTCG
>NZ_JBKCLH010000158.1:0-2608 GCF_046300915.1 Roseateles sp.
GCAGCGCCGCGGTGCTGCGGGCGCGCCCGCGCGCGGCGGCAAGCCCGGCGCCCACGGCGTCTGGAGGCCGCAAGCCATGAGGCTGTTGCTGGTGGAGGACGAGGCCCTGCTGCGCGGCCAGCTGCGGCAGATGCTGGAACAGGCGGGCTATGTGGTTGACGAAGCGGCCGAGGGGCAGACCGCCCTACATCTGGGCGCGACCGAGCCGTATGACGTCGTGGTGCTGGATCTGGGCCTGCCCCTGCTGGACGGCCTGACGGTGCTGCAGCGCTGGCGCAGCCAGGGCCGGCGCATGCCGGTGCTGATCCTGACCGCCCGAGATGGCTGGCACGAGAAAGTTGCCGGCATCGATGCGGGAGCCGATGACTACCTCAGCAAGCCCTTTCACGGCGAGGAGCTGCTGGCCCGCCTGCGGGCCTTGCTGCGCCGAGCCCATGGCCTGGCATCGCCCTTGCTGCAGCAGCGCGATATCACGCTGGACACACGCAGCGGTACGGTGACGCAACAGGGGCTGCCGGTCAGCCTGACGGCCCAGGAGTACCGGCTGCTGGCCTATCTGATGCACCGGGCGGGGCAGGTGGTGTCGCGCAGCGAGCTGGTCGAGCATCTGTACGCGCAGGACTTCGAGCGCGACTCCAACACCGTGGAGGTTTTTGTGGCGCGGCTGCGCCGCAAGCTGGGGGCGGACCTCATCGAGACGGTGCGCGGCCTGGGCTACCGCCTGGCGGGCACCGAGGCGGCGCCGCCTTGAGCATGCGTTTTCTGCCCTCGCTCAGGCAGCGGCTGCTGCTGCTCACCCTGCTGACTGCGGGCTTGACCCTGGTGGCCGCGGGCCTGGGCCTCTCGGCCCTGTTTCGCGAGCAGGTGCGGCAGCAGCTTGTGGAGCGCCTGAGCGCGGATCTGGACCAGCTGATGGCGCGTCTGGAGGTGGATGCCCAGGGGCAGCCCAGCGTGGATGAGCGCCAGCTCTCCGATCCGCGCTGGAGCCGGCCGCAGTCGGGTCTGTACTGGCAGGTGGACGGGGCGGGCAGTCCGGGCCGAGCCGGCCTGCTGCGCTCGCGCTCGCTCTGGGACGAGGAGCTGGTGGCCCCGCCCGACCAGCCGCGCGACGGCGAGCTGCATGTGCATGAGCTGCTGACGCAGCGGGGCGAGCGGCTGCTGCTGATCGAGCGCTGGCTGCAGGCACAGGCCGCGGCCCAGCCCTGGCGCGTGATGGTGGCGGCAGACATGCGCTCGCTGGAGCGGGGCGCGCAACGTTTCGATGCCGCGCTGGCCTGGTCCCTGCTGCTGCTGCTGGTCCTGCTGCTGGGCGGAGCACTCCTGCAGATCACGCTGGGCCTGGCCCCGCTGGGCCGGCTGCGCCAGGCCCTGGCCGCCTTGCGCGAGGGGCAGACGGCCCGCCTGGAGGGCGGGCGCTACCCGGACGAGGTGCAGCCCCTGGTGGAGGACTTGAACGGGGTGCTGGAGCGCCAGGCACAGCTTTTGGAGCGCGCCCGCGCGCAGGCAGGCAACCTGGCCCATGCGCTCAAGACGCCGCTGACCATACTGTCCCAGGGCGGGGCCGCGGCCCGGCAGAGCCCGGAGGCCCTGCAAGAGCTGCCGGCTCTGGTGCAGGACCAGGTGCAGCTGGCGCGGCGGCATATCGACTGGCATCTGGCCCGCTCCCGCGCCGCGGCGGCCGCGGCCGTCCAGGGGGCTGCCGGTTTGCGCGCGCCGCTGGCGCCGGTGCTGGAGGGCCTGCTGCGGCTGATGGGCAAGGTCCATGCCGACAAGGGCCTGAGCCTTGAACACGCGCTGGCCCCGGCGCTGGCCTTTGCCGGCGAGGCGCAGGACCTGCAGGAGATGCTGGGCAATCTGCTGGACAACGCCTGCAAGGCGGCAGGCCGCCGGGTGATGGTGCAGGCGGCCCTTCAGCCCGGACGGCGTCTGCGGCTGAGCGTGGATGACGACGGGCCGGGCATTCCGCCCACTCTCAGGGCCGCGGCCTTGCAGCGCGGACGCCGATTGGACGAGGTCGGGCCGGGCAGCGGCCTGGGCCTGGCCATCGTGCAGGAGCTGGCCGAGCTTTATGGCGGCGAGCTGGCCCTGGGCGAGAGCCCCCTGGGCGGTCTGCGCGTGCAACTCATCCTGCCTGCCGCCTGATGTTGCCTGAGGCCCGGGCTAGTAATGCGGCGGCAGCTCCTCGCGCAGGCTGCGCACCGTGGCCCCGCCGCCATCGCCCGAGCCCTGCTGCTGCTTGAGCTCCTGCAGCTGGCGGGCCAGCAGCTCGATGTGCTGCTGCTGGCGGGCCACGATCTCGTTGAGATGGTCCACCAGGTCTTCGGCAAAGCTGGCCTTGATCTCCAGCTCGGTGACGCGCTGCTCCAGCTGTGCCAGCGCCGGGGGCTCGTGGTTCTCGTTCGTGCTCATGGCGGTATTCATGGCGGTATTGGACCGCAGAAGCGTGGGCCAGCGTGAAGAAAGCACGGCGGCTTGCCGGCGCGGGGCGCGGGAGCCCCTAGCATCGCGGCCACCATGAAACTGATCTACATCTTTGGCGCCATCCTGATCTGCAGCCTGCTCGGCGCCCTGGTGGCCAACCGCGCCATGAAGACCGCCCTGCTGGTGC
>NZ_JBKCLH010000159.1:0-12468 GCF_046300915.1 Roseateles sp.
TGGACAGCGGCGCCAGCCGGCTGCGTCACGGCCCGCCCGGCGCCAAGCCGGAACAGCAGCGCAGCTGCCTGGTGGCGCCCCTGATCGCACCCGAGGGGCCGCTGGGCTGCCTGTATGCCGATATCGAAGGGCCACACGGGCGCTTTGAAGAGGCGCACGGCGCGCTGCTGTCCGCCCTGGCGACGCAGGCCGCCCTGGCGCTGGCGCAGCGGCGGGAGATGGCGGCGCTGCAGCAGGCGCTGGTGCAGCGCCAGACCGCAGCCCAGGAAGCCGCGGCCGCGCTGAAGGCCAGCGCCGAGGTGCTCAAGGTCATTCAGGGCGCGGCGGCCGACAGCCAGCCGGTGTTCGACAAGATCCTGCAGAACTGCAAGCGCGTCATCCCCTGCTCCGACCTGGGCCTGCTGGTGGTGGACGACGAGGGCTGCATGCGCATAGGCCGCGTGCACGGGCCCCACGGGCGCCTGATGGCCCGCAACTACCCGCCGCAGCCGGTGGGCCGCAGCATCATCGGCGAGGCGGTGAAAAAGCGTCGCATCATGCATTACCCGGACGCGCTGAACGGCGCGGACGTGCCCCGCAGCCTTCGCCGCGTGGCCGCGGCCTTGGGCAATTTCTCGGGCCTGGTGCTGCCCATGCTCGTGCAGGGCCGCGTCATCGGGGCCTTGGTGATCGCGCGGCTGTTCGCGCAGCGGGCCTGGCCGCGGTACACAAGCAGCGAGATTGCGCTGGCCCAGGCCTTTGCGGACCAGGCGGTCATCGCCATGCAGCAGGCGCGTCTGCACCGCGAGACCCAGGAGGCGCTGGAGCAGCAGGCCGCCAGCTCGGAGGTGCTGCAGGTCATCACCTCCTCGCCGGGCAATCTGCAGCCGGTGTTCCATGCGATTGCAGGCAAGGTCGCGCGCCTGTGCGAGGCCGATGACGGCGGGCTGTGGCTGGTGCGGGGCAGCCTGGCCCGGCCGGCCGGGGGCTGGGGCGATCTGGGCAACTGGCCCGAGGCCGTGCTCGATATGCAAAGAGAGTTCCCGCTGGAACATCTGCTGGGCCCCGAGCCGCTCAAGCGCGCCTATGTGCATCTGAGCGATCTGATGGACACACCCGCCTACAAGGCCGGCCTGGCGGTGGCCACGGGCTTTGCCGACCGTGGCGGCGTGCGGACCTGCCTGATGGTGCCCCTGGTGGACGACGGGCAGGTGGTGGGCATTCTGAGCGCGATCCGGCGCACCGTGCGCCCCTTCAGCGACCGGCAGATCGCGGTGGTGCAGGCCTTTGCGGCCCAGGCCCAGCTGGCCATGAAGAACGCGCGCCTGATCAACGAGACCCAGGAGGCCCGCGAACAAGCGGAATGCGCCAAGCGCCAGGCCGAGGCGGCCAATGAGGCCAAGACCGCCTTTCTGGCCACCATGAGCCACGAGATCCGCACGCCCATGAATGCGGTGATCGGCCTGAGCGGCCTGCTGCTGGACACGCCGCTGAACGCGGTGCAGCTGGACTATGTGGCCACCATCCGGTCCTCGGGCGACGCGCTGCTGGACATCATCAACGACATCCTGGACTTCTCGAAGATCGAGGCCGGGCGCATGGAGGTGGAGCGCCAGCCCTTCGATGTGCGCGCCTGCATCGATTCCGCCCTGGATCTGGTGGCCTCGCGCGCGGCCGAGAAAGGCCTGGCGCTGCGGGTGCGGGTGGACCAGGCCGTGCCCGGCGCCGTGGCCGGCGATGTGACACGCACGCGGCAGGTGCTGCTCAATCTGCTGGCCAATGCGCTGAAGTTCACCGAGGCGGGCGAGGTGCTGCTGAGCGTGGCCCTGGCGCCGGAGCCCGGCAGGCTGCACTTCGCCGTGCGCGACACGGGTATCGGGCTGTCCGCAGCCGACCACGCGCGCCTGTTCGAGAAGTTCAGCCAGGCCGACTCCAGCACCACGCGGCGCTACGGCGGCACCGGCCTGGGGCTGGCCATCAGCAAACGCCTGGCCGAGGCCATGGGCGGCGCCATGTGGGCCGAGAGCGCCGGCCCCGGCATGGGCTCGACCTTCCACTTCACCCTCACAGCGGCGCCCTGCGAGCTGCCGGCGCAGGAGGCGGCCGGCACTGCGACGCCGGCGGGCAGCGCCCCCGGCCGCGCGGGCCCCGCGCCCGCGACGGCGCGGCGCGTCGGGCCCGAGGCCCAAGGCCTGGCCGCGCGCCACCCGCTGCGCATCCTGCTGGCCGAGGACAACACCGTGAACCAGAAGGTGGCGCTGCGCCTGCTGCAGCGCATGGGCTACCGGGCCGATGTGGCGGCCAACGGCCTGGAGGTGCTGGACGCCCTGGCCCGCCAGCCCTACGACCTGGTGCTGATGGACCTGCACATGCCCGAGATGGACGGGCTCAGCGCCACGCGCGAGATCGTGCGCCGCATGGGCGAGCACAGGCCGCGCATCGTGGCCCTGACCGCCAGCGTCCTGCCCGCCGAGCGCGAGGCCTGCCTGCAGGCAGGCATGGACGGGCATGTGGTCAAGCCCATCGAGGAAGACAGGCTGGCCACCGTGCTGGCGGCCAGCCCGCTGCGGCGGCCGGCCCGCGCGCCCGAGGCCGCTGAAACGACTGCGCCTGCGCCTGCACTCATTGATCACGCCATCCTGGCGCGGCTGCGCCAGAGTGCCGGCCCAGACTTTGTGGCCGAGCTGGTGCAGGCTTTTGCCGAGGATGCACCGGGCCTGCTGCAGGAGCTGGAGCGCGCGCGGGCGGCCGGCGAGGCCGGTCGCTTCATGAGCGCCGCCCATGCGCTGCGCAGCAATGTGCTGACCTTCGGGGCACTGGGCCTGGGCGAGGCGGCGCGGGTGCTGGAGCACGAGGGCCTGCCCGCCGACCCGGCCGCACTGCACACGCTGAGCACCGGCCTGGCGCCGCTGATCGCGGCGCTGCGCGCCTGCATCGGACCGAACCACCATGTCTGACTGTCACGACTTCGGCCACTTCTGTGTGCGCCTCGATCAGCGCCAGGTGCTGGTCCACGGCGAGCCGGCCGCGCTGGGCAGCCGCGCCTTCGAGGTGCTGCGCGCCCTGCTGGAGCGGCGCGAGCGCGTGGTGAGCAAGGACGAGCTGATGCAGCTGGCCTGGCCCGGCGTGGTGGTGGAAGAGAACAATCTGAGCGTTCAGGTGGCGGCCTTGCGCAAGCTGCTGGGCGCCAGCGTCATCACCACCGTGGCCGGGCGGGGCTACCAGTTCACACCGCCCAGCGCGGCACGGCCGGACGGCACGAGGGCGCCCGTCGCGCCCGCCGCGCCCGCCTCACTGGCGCCGCCGCTTCACGGCACCCGGGGGCATCTGCTGGTGGCCGAGGACAACCGGGTGAACCGCCTGCTGCTGGTGCGCTCGCTGGAGCTGCTGGGGCACCAGGTCACGGCCGTGCTCGATGGCCGCCAGGCGCTCGAAGCCCTGCGCACGCGGCGCTTCGACCTGCTGCTGCTGGATCTGGCCATGCCGCATATGAGCGGCTTTGAGGTGCTGGAAGCCATGGCCCGCGACCCCGAGCTGCGCGATGTGCCGGTGGTGGTGACGAGTTCGGTGGAGGCGGTGGACCGGGTGGCACGCTGCATCGAGCTGGGTGCGGATGACTATCTGCACAAGCCCGTGGATCCCACCCTGCTGAAGGCGCGCGTGGCCTCCAGTCTTGAAAAGGCGCGCCTGCGCGAGCAGCAGCGGGAGCTGATCCAGCGGCTGACCGTGGCCGCTGCTGCACAGGCCCCGCGCGCCAGCGAGAGCAGCGTGCTGCAGCAGGCCGAGCGTGTCGAGGCGGCCGTGCTTGCCGTCAAGCTGCGCAGCGCCGCCCAGGCCATGTGCGCCGACCAGGCCGCCGCCGACCCGATGCGCTGGCTGGACGAATGCCACACCCTGTGGCGTGATGCCGTGGCCAACCACGGCGGCGTGCTCATCGGCGAGCTCGGAGGCACCCTGCTGGCACGCTTTGGCGTCGCGAGCGGCGCGTCGGAGGCCGCCACCATGGCCCAGGCGCGCCTGTCCGCCACCCGCGCCGCGCTGGACATGGCCGAGATGCAGGACCTCTTCAACGCCGAGCGTCTGGCCCTGGGCCGTACGGGCGGTGGCCTGGCCGTGGGCATTGCCAGCGGCGCCCTGATGCTCGCGCCCGCCGGCGCCGGCCTGCCCTTGCAGGGGCGGTGCATGGGCGCAGCGCTGGATGCCGCACTGGCGCTGAGCTGGCAGGCCGATGCCGCCGGGCTGGAAGGCTCCGAGGACGCGAACGAGCACCAGATCTGGCTGGACGCGGCCACCCCCGCCGCCCGGCTCGGCCGGGGGGCCACACGGGCGCCGCCCCTGCCGGCCGCCGCGGCGCCCGGCGCAGCGCTGTGCCGCGCGGGCGTCTTTGCCGTGACGCTGCGCTGAGTTCGCGCCTGATGGGCGAGCCTGATTAGCAAGACTTAGGCGCAGCCTTAGCAAGGCTGAAGGACAGCGGGAGGGGATGGCGAACACAGTTCAGCCATCGACCACGACGGCCCCCACCGGGCCCCTCCCTCGGAGCACAGTCCATGCACGCCTGTACAGACCGCCCGCTGATCGCCTCGGCACGCCGCTGCCAGCCGCTACAGGCTGGGGCCCGGGCCCGGCAGCCCTTGCGGCAGCGCCTGCTGGCGGCCCTGCGCCACCATGCCGCCCGTCTGGCCCAGGTCTGGAGTGCGGGCGGCAGTGAGCCCGCGCCCCGGCTGCGCCCGGTCGACGCCCAGGATCTTCGGGCCATGGGCCGCTATCTGATGGAGCTGGGCGCAGAGCGGCGCCGGCTGCGCTTCCACGGCGGCGTGAACCCGTCCGAACGCCTGCTCTCGCAGATGACGCGGGTGGATGGGCGCTCCCAACTCGCGCTGGTGGCGGTGGTGCCCGCCCGCGAGGGCGAGCTGATCGTGGGCGAGGCCTGCTGCCAGCTCGACCGCAGCGGGCGCAGCGCGGAATTCGCGATCTCGGTGGCGCAACTCTGGGAGGGCAGCGGCCTGGCCCGACAGCTGCTGGAGGCCCTGCTGCGGTCCGCCGCCGCCTCGGGCATGGGCCGCATGGCCTGCGAGGTGCTCGCCGACAATGTGCGCATGGTCACGCTGCTGGCACGCACGGGCTTCGAGCCCGAGCCGGTGGCCGAGGCCGGCGTGCAGCGCTGGCAGATCAGGCTGGCTGAGCCGCGGTGAAAGCGGGTGGCCAGTGCCGCTGAAAACGCCGCCCCTCTGCACCGCAAAGAAGGACCTCCGCATGAAACGACGCCAGGCTTTGGGAGCCGCCGGACTGGGGCTGGGATCGATCTTGAGCATGGGCATGCCGCCGGCCCTGGCGCAGATGAAGCGGGCCAGTGACCGCCAGCCCGCACACGCCGCCGAGGCGGCGCGTGTGATCGTGGTCGGCGCGGGCATCGCCGGCCTGGCGGCGGCCCAGCGTTTGCGGGCCGCTGGACAGCGCGTGCTGGTGCTGGAGGCGCGCGAGCGCAGCGGTGGCCGCATCTTCACGAGCCAGGCCTGGCGCGGACCGGCCACGGACCTGGGCGCCTCCTGGATCCATGAGGCGGGCCCGGCCAATCCGCTGGCCCAGCTGGCGCGCCGGATTGGGGCGCGCACCCTCAGCACCGATATGGACAACTCCCAGGCCTATGACGGCCTGGGCGGCGAACTCCGCGCGGCGGAGCAGCGGCGCCTGGCCGATCTGCGCGGCCGGATCGGCGAGCTGCTGGCCGAGCGCGAGCTGGAGACCCGCGATGTCTCGCTGCAAGCCCTGGTCTATGAGGCCCTGGACTACACCGAGCGCCCGGCCCCGGATCAGCGCCTGATCGACTTCCTGCTCAATAGCGAGTTCGAGCATGAGTACGGTGCTGCGACCAGCCAGCTATCGGCCCGCTGGTTCGATGCCGGCAGCGCCGACGAGGGCGAGGAGCTGCTCTTCACCGACGGCTACAAGGTTCTGATCGATCATCTCTCGACGGGGCTGGACATCCGGCTGCAACACGAGGTGCAGGAGATCGACTACCAAGGGGCGGCCGGTGTCACGGTGCGCACCCAGCACGGCAGCTTCAGTGCGCCGCAGCTGATCGTGACTCTGCCGCTGGGCGTGCTCAAGGCGGGCAAGGTGCGCTTCACCCCGGCGCTGCCCAGCCGCAAGCAGATTGCGATCGAGCATCTGGGCGTGGGTGTGCTGAACAAATGCTGTCTGTTGTTTGAGCGCGCCTTCTGGGATACGCAGCTGGACTGGCTGAACCATTTGCCGCCGACGGGTCGGGCGGGGCAATGGACCGAGTGGGTGAGCCTGGCACGCCCCAGCGGCGCCCCGGTACTGATGGGTTTCAATGCGGCGGACCATGGCCGTCGCATCGAGTCCATGAGCGATGCGGCACTGGCGCAGGACGCCATGGCGGTGCTGAGGCGCATGTTCGGCAGCCAGATCCCGGCGCCGCAGGACGTGCTGGTCAGCCGCTGGGCCAGCGACCCTCATGCCCTGGGCGCCTACTCCTGCCATGTGCTGGGATCGCATCCGGCGCAGCGCGACGATCTGGCCAAGAGCGTCAACGGGCGTCTGTTCTTTGCCGGCGAAGCCACCAACAGGCAGCACTCCCAGACCGTGCACGGCGCCTACCAATCGGGCCTGCGCGCGGCCCAGGAGCTGCTGAGAGCGGGTGGGGTTCAGCAGGCCCGGTCCCCTGTGCCCAACAGCGCTTGAGACTTGGCGCCGCCAGACGGGATCTCATTTGGAACAATGAGGGGCCCATTCTTCCCCACACACGACCCGCATGAGCCTGCGCTACCTCACCCTGCCCGTCACGCCCTTTGCCCAGAACTGCTCCCTGCTGTGGTGCGACCAGACCCAGGAGGCCGCCCTGGTCGATCCGGGCGGGGAGCTGCCCCGGCTGCTGGCGGCCGTGGCCGAGCGCGGGCTCAAGCTGCAGGCCATCTGGCTCACGCACGCGCATATCGACCACGCGGGCGGCGCGGGTCAGCTGGCGCGCGAGCAGGGCCTGCCCATCATCGGGCCGCATCGGGGCGACCAGTTCTGGATTGACGGCCTGCCGCAGCAAAGCGCCATGTTCGGCTTTCCGCCGGCCGAGGGCTTCACGCCCACGCGCTGGCTGGAGGACGGCGACACCCTGACCCTGGGCCGGGAGACGCTGACGGTGCGCCACTGCCCGGGCCATACCCCGGGCCATGTGGTGTTTCATTCGGCCGCGGCCCGGCGCTGCTTTGTGGGCGATGTGCTGTTTGCCGGCAGCATAGGCCGCACCGACTTTCCGGGCGGCAACCATGCGGAGCTGATCGCCTCCATCACCCAGCGCCTGTGGCCCATGGGCGATGACACGGTCTTCATTCCCGGCCACGGCCCGGAAAGCAGCTTCGGCGCCGAGCGGCGCAGCAATCCCTATGTGCGCGATCGCTGAGCCCCAGGCCTGAGGCGCGACCCGTGCCGATGTGAATTCTTCACAAAAGGCGGCGGCAAGATTCACCGCCGCCGCAGGGCATCCCTCTCTAAGCTTGGCCCCATCAAGAACCGCGCCGCCGTGACGGCCGCTCACCAGGGAGTTCAAGATGCTGGAGATGATCGCCCCCTCGCCGCCGCCCCGCGGCCCCGGCCCGCAGGCCCGCCCCGAACGCCGCAGCGCCGCCTCGCTCAGCAGCCACTGGCTGGGCCTGGTGCTGGAGGAGCTGGACTATGGCGTGCTGCTGCTCAACCAGCGCGGCGAGGTGCTGTACAGCAACCGCGCCGCCCGTCAGGCCATGAATCAGGGACATCCGCTGCTGCTGCAGGGTCATCTCGTGCGCACCCGCAGCCTCAAGGACGGCAAGCCCCTGTTCGACGCCCTGGCCCAGGCCGAGGGCGAGGGCCGGCGTTGCCTGCTGCGCCTGGGCGAAGGGGACGAACAGGCGAATGTGGTGGTGGTGCCGCTCAACCGCGATGTGGAGCAGGCCGCCGTGCTGCTGGTGCTGGAGCGCCGCCAGCTCTGCGGCGCCCTGGCCGTGCAGTGGTTTGCGCTGCGCTACGGTCTCACCCCGGCCGAGACCGAGGTGCTCAAGGCCCTGAGTGACGGCCATGAGCCCGCCAGCGTGGCCCAGCAGCAGGGCGTGGCCATCTCCACGGTGCGCACTCAGATCCAGAGCATCCGTGCCAAGTCCGGCACGCCCAGCATTCGCGAGCTGCTGCGCCAGCTGGCCGTGCTGCCGCCGCTGATGTCGGCCCTGTACAACTAAGTTGTGACTGACGCCGGCGTTTGCATCTCTTAACATCCGACGCTCGGGCCGGGCTGTTCGCCATGCGCCCAAAGGGAGAGCGTCCATGGATACGCCGGTTCTTGCACAAGCCCTGATCGCCAGCCCGCTGACGGGCTCGGCCGAGCCCGCCCTGGTGGCCCTGCCACCCTCGCTGGCCGCCCTGGCCGTTCGTGGCTACCCCCGCAGCTATCGCAAGGGCACCCTGCTGATCGAGGAAGGCGCCCAGGGCGACAGCATCTACCTGGTGCTCTCGGGCCGCTTGCGCGCCTTCGGCTGCGATGCCCGTGGCCGCGAGATCACCTATGGCAGCTATGGGCCGGGCGACTATGTGGGCGAGATGAGCCTGGACGGCGGCCCGCGCTTGGCCAGCGTGATCACCGAGGACGCCAGCCGCTGCGTGATGCTCAGCCGCGAGTCCATCCTGGCCCATATCGCCCAGCATCCCGAGTTCGCCCTGGACCTGCTCACCCGCGTGATCCGCCGCGCGCGCGCCGCCACCCTGTCCACCAAGCAGCTGGCGCTCAACGATGTGTACGGCCGGCTCAAGGCCCTGCTGGAGAGCACGCCCGACGAGCGCCTGACCCACCAGGCCATGGCCCGCCGCCTGGGCTGCTCGCGCGAGATGGTGTCCAAGCTGATCAAGGACCTGGAGCAGGGCCAGTACCTGGCGCGCAACGGCGCCGGGCGCTACACCCTGCTGCGCCCGCTGCCCGGGCGCTGGTAGATCGCTGGCCGCCGGGAGCTCGGCGCCTCAGCCCGCGCGCTTGGGCAGGGGCTGCGCCACCTCGAAGCGCTGGGCCGGCTTCTCGGCCCGGGCGTACAGGCTCTCGACCTTGGGCAGATTGGCCTGGATGTCGCGGATGCGGCTGGGACCGGCCGGGTGGGTGGACAGCCACTGCGGCGGCGCGCCCTTGCTGGCCTCGCCCATCTTCTCCCACAGGCTCACGCCCGCGGCCGGGTCATAGCCGGCACGGGCGGCCAGTTCCATGCCCACCAGGTCGGCCTCGCTCTCATCCTCGCGGCTGAACTTGAGGGTCAGCAGCTGGCCGCCCATGTTCAGCACCGCGTCGCCCACATTGCCCAGGCCCAGCAGGCTGGACACCAGGCCCGCACCGATGCGGGTGGCCGTGGTCTTGGCCATGCGCTCGCGGGCATGCTCCCGCAGCGCGTGGGCCACCTCATGGCCCATGATGGTGGCCACCTCGTCGTCATTGAGCTTGAGCTTTTCCAGGATGCCGTAATAGAAGGCGATCTTGCCGCCCGGCATGCAGAAGGCATTGAGCTCGGGGCTGCCCAGCAGATTGACCTCCCAGCGCCACTGACGGGCGCGCGGGTTCCAGCCATAGGAATGCGGCACGATGCGCTGGGCAATGGCGCGCAGGCGGCGCAGCTGCGGGTTGCTGTCGGGCGCCAGCGCGCCCTGCTGGCGTGCCTGGGCCAGCATCTGCTGGTACTGCTGGGCGCCGGCCTGCTCCACCTGCTCGGCAGGCACCAGGCGGGCGATGCCGCTTTGGTTGCCCACCTCCACGCCCTCGCGCGCCCAGGCCGGCGTGGCCGCCAGGGCCCCCGCGCCCACCAGGCCGCTGAACAGGCGGCGGCGCGAGAGCCGCGCGGCCGGGCGATGGCAGTCGCAGCGACCGAAGCCGTAGTCCGGTGCGGCGCTCAGATCCAGGGTGTCGGGGCAGTGAAAAACGTCATCGTGCTGCATGATGGCCGTATTCTGAGCCAGATCAACGGGCTGACCGACAATAGAGGCCATGGTCATGCCGCCCCTGTCTCCTCCCGACGCCCAGCAGTTTCGCGCCGCCCTGGGCATGTTTGCCACCGGTGTCACCATCGTCACCGCCCGCGCGCCCGACGGCAGCCTGGTGGGCCTGACGGCAAACTCCTTCAACTCCGTCTCCCTGAGCCCGCCCCTGGTGCTGTGGAGCCTGGCCCGCAGTGCCGGCTCCATGCCGGTGTTCAGCCAGGGCTCGCACTACGCCATCAACATCCTGGCCGCCGACCAGAAGGAGCTGGCCCAGCGCTTTGCCACCCGCAATATCGACCGCTTTGCCGGCGTGGCCTGGCGCGAGGGCGCGGGCGGCGCGCCGGTGCTGGAGGGCGTGGCCGCGGTGTTTGAATGCGCCAACCGCAGCCAGTACGAGGAAGGCGATCACGTCATCTTCGTGGGCGAGGTCGAGTCCTGCGCGGCCCGCCCCGGCAGCCAGCCCCTGATCTTCCACGGCGGCCGCTACTACACCGAACTGCCGCTCTGAGCGGCGCCCCCGAGCTTTCCCTGAGCGCCAGCTTGATGCAAGCCAGCCCGTTTGCAATGGCATGATGCCCCTCATCTCCCCTGAGCCCACCGGACTGCCGCGCGCGTGCTCGCGTCGACGGCTGCTGGCCGGTCTGGGTGCCGGTTTGGGCTTGCTGGTTGGCAGCCCTGTGGCTGCAACGACGCCCGAGCGCCTGCCCATCGTGGTCTCGGACGATGTATTGCGCGACTACCGACGTTTTCTGGCTGGCCGCGAGCCGCTGGAGGTCCAGGACTTCGGCGGGCCGCACGGGCGGCGCGATGTGGCCGAGCTGGTGCTGCTGCACAAGGCCCTGGCCGAGGGCGGCGGCCCCCGCAGCACCGAGCTGCTGGAACGCCCCACCTCCACCCGCCTCAAGGCCGATCTGCGCGCTGGCGTGGGGGCCTGCACGGGCACCAGCTACTGGCGTCGCGACTTTGAAGACGAGGATCCCGACCTGCTCTTCAGCCAGCCGGTGCTGGAGAACGGCGAGTTCGAGGTGGGGCTCTACACCATGCCCGGCAACCATCAGGCCCAGAGCGCGCGTGGCCTGGACGATCTGCGCCGCCTGCGTCTGCTCTCCAACCGCGAGTGGCGGGTGGATTGGGAGACCCTGGTGCAGCTGGGCCTGGGCGAGCGGCTGCACCATGTCAGCAACTGGAGCAATATGCCGCGCATGCTGCAGGGCGGCCGCGCCGATGCCTTGCTGGCGCCCTTCCAGCCCGGCGCGGACATGGCCCTGCAGGTGGACGGCATCACCCTGCTGCCCATACGCGGCCTCAAGATCTCCATGCGGGGCACGCGGCACTACGTCCTGTCGCGCCGCCACCCGGACATGGCCGCCCTGCTGCGCCAGCTCGACACGGGCCTGCAGAACCTGCGCCGCAGCGGCCTGATCCGCCAGGCCTACACGCAGTCCGGTTTCTTCCATCCCGAGGTCAAGCGCTGGACGCGGCTCTGAAAGGTCGATGAGATAATGCGAATAATTCGCGTTAGCAACATCGATCATGAGCGCCCCCTTTGTAGGCCTTGACCCTCTTGCCCAGCTCTACCGCCAGCACCACGGCTGGCTGCAGACCTGGCTGCGCCGCCGCCTTGGAAGCCGTGAGGCGGCGGCCGAGTTGGCGCAGGACACCTTTGAGCGTCTGCTGCGCCAGCCTGGGTTGCTGAGCCAGCTGCACGCGCCGCGCGCCTTTCTGAGCACGGTGGCCCATGGCCTGATGGTCAAGCACTGCCAGCGTCGCGACCTGGAGCGAGCCTATCTCGAAGCCCTGGCGCTGATGGCACCGGACAGCCATCCCTCGCCCGAGCAGCAGGCTCAGACGCTAGAGCTGCTGCTGGCCGTGCAGCGCCTGCTGGCGGGCCTGGCCGAGCGGCCGCGCCGTGCCTTTCTGCTGGCCCGGCTGGAGGGCCTGGGCTATGCCGAGATCGCCGCGCAGCTGGGCGTGTCCGAGCGCATGGTCAAAAACTATATGGCCCAGGTGATGCTGCACTGCCTGCGGCTGCGCCAGCAGGGCGGCGACCTATGAGCGGAACCAATGGCCAGGTGCTGAAGGAGGCGGCCGACTGGTTCGCACGCCTGCAGGACCCTGCCCTCAGCGAGCCGGAGCGCCGGCGCTGGCAGGCCTGGCACCAGACTTCGCCCCGGCATGCGGCGGCCTGGCGCGAGGTGGAGGCGGTCTGGGGCGATCTGAGCCCGCTGCAGGCGCTGCCGGCCGGCCTGGCCCAGGAAACGCTGGCGCGCGCCGGGCTGCAGCGCCGCCGCCTGCTCCAGCGCAGCGGCACGGCCCTGCTGGGTCTGGGCGCTGTGGCCACGCTGGGCTGGCAGATCCAGGCCCAGCATCCGCTGGCCGATCTGCGCACCGCGCTCGGCCAGCGCGGCCACTGGACCCTGCCTGACGGCGCCGGGCTCTGGCTCAACAGCGCCAGCGCCGCCGATCTGAGCGAGGACGGCAGCAGCTCGCCAT
>NZ_JBKCLH010000160.1:0-40941 GCF_046300915.1 Roseateles sp.
TGGGCACCAGGCTGCCGATGCGCAGCTGCACCGGCGCCTGCGCCCAGGCGCTGCCGGTGGCGGACATCAAGGCCAGCAGCATCAAGGCGGCGGCGTGGCGGCGGGGGAGTTGGGTCATCGTGGGCCTGCGGGGCGTGAGAAGGATATGGAACAGGAGAAGGGGCCGAGCGCGCGGCCTCAGAACAGATCGTCCGCGCTGTCGAGCAGCCATTGCGCGCGCTGGCGCATCACCTGCGTGCCCAGGCTCTGCCCCGGCACGGCCAGCGCCTGGCGCAGCAGCGCCTCGAACGCAGCGCGATCACCGGCGGGCAGGGCCAGCGTCTCGGCCTTGCCAACCAGTGCGCCGGCATTGCGGCCATCGGCGGCGGCAATCGCCTGATCGAACAAGGTCTCGGCACGTTGCGCTTTGCCGCCCGGGCGCGAAGCCT
The DNA here is from genome assembly GCF_046300915.1 of Roseateles sp. Lineage (GTDB taxonomy): Bacteria > Pseudomonadota > Gammaproteobacteria > Burkholderiales > Burkholderiaceae_C > Kinneretia. Next base: position 429 of record NZ_JBKCLH010000160.1, read on the forward strand.
CCAGCGTGGCCAGCAGCTCGGCCAGAGCACCCTCGCCATGCGCGGGCTGCGTGGCCCAGGCCCACTCGGCCAGGCGCAGCACCAGCGGCAGATCGGCCACGGCCTCGGGCTTGTCTTTCGATAGCGAGATGTAGGCAGCCCAGGAAGCCGCCGCCCAATAGGCCACGCCCACCTGTTCAGCCGGCAAGGGCGGCAGCGGCTGCGCAGCCGATGACTGCTGCAAGCGCTGCAGGAAAGCGCCGCCGTGGTGCTGCTCCAACGCCGCCATCGCGTGCCGATGGGCGCGCAGATACAGGCGCGCGGCACGCTGGCGCAGCGCTTGCGCGGCGCGCGCATCGCGGCTCTCCAGGCGGTCGGCCTCGAAGGCCACAAAGGCATAGGCATATTGCGTGAAGCCGCCCGCCACCGACTCCGCGAGTGCCAGATGCCCCGGCGTCTGGCGCAGCAGGGACTCGGACAGCTTCAGATAGAAGGCGCTGGCCTCGCGCGCCAGCAGCAGGTCTTCCTCTTCAGCCTGGCCCTGGCTGGCCAGCTCATCCGCCACGCTGCGCACCAGCATCAGCCGCGGCGAGCAGGCGCTCAGCAGGGAGGCCGCCAGCAGCAGGACGAGGAGTCGAAGGGGCAGCAGCTTCATGCGGGGGAGCGAGGGAGGAGCAAGACGCAGGGGTCACGCCAAAGCTCGCGAAAGCCCGGCAGTGACGGCCGCAGCCAGTCTAGGCAGGCTTGGTGAACAAGCTGTGACGCTGTCACATACGGCACCATCCAAGCGCGGAGCTGCCCGAAGACCGAGGGCTTGATACCTGAGGGATCATGCCGCGCTACCTCCGCGTTTCGCCGGGCGCTTGTGGGTGATTCCGCGAGCCCGGCCCATAAAATTCGGCTTCTCATCCACCTCCTACCGAAACACACTTTGGACCTCATCAGTTCATCGACAGCCCTGTTTCGCCTTCTTCTCCAAGCTTTCGAGGAACCCCTATGAGCCAGCAAGCCGCCAGGATCAAAGCCCAAGCCCGTCTTCGTCCCGCACTGGCTTTCGCCAATGTGTCTGCGCTGGTGCTTCTCAGCGCCTGCGGCGGCGGCGGTGGTGGCGGTAGCGAGGTCACCCCGCCGCCGCCCATCAATGCGGCGGAACTGTCAGTGTTGGTCAAGCCCGTCGGAAACCCGGTTCCTTCGAGCAATGGCAGCCAAACATTGGCCAGCATCCAGCTGAGCAATGTGGGCAAGGGTGTGGCGGGGACGACCGACCTCATCATCACGGCCGATGCTGAGTTGCAAGACATCAAGGTGCTGAACTGCAAGTCGGACAACCCGGGATCCGTCTGCCCCGCCATCGGGACACGCATGTCCATCAGCAATCTGCAGCCCGGCTCTTCGCTGACCTTTGATGTGGCGGGTGTGGTCAAGCTGGGTACCAGCAAGGTGATCAATCTGAGCGCCTCGGCCACCAGCACCAATGGGGGGCAGCTGTCCGGCAGCAACAACTCGCTGGGCTTCAAGGTCTACAGCGTGGACCTGTCCGTTCAAGCGACGGGCCCTGGCGCCAAGGTGCCGGCGGGTGGCAGCTTCAACTATGTGGTCACGGTGGGCAATAAGGGGCCTGATGCATCCTCTGATGCTCAATTGCGGATGGACCTGCTGAGCAGCCCTGCCGCCACGGCCCCCGCCTTGGGCACCATCAGCTGCAGCGCTTCCGGTGGTGCGGTATGTCCCACTGAGTTGAAGGTGGGTGACATGAGTCTGCCGAGACTGCCCAAGGATGGCGCGCTGGTGTTCACCCTGCCCTACAGTTTTGCGCCGGGCGTGACGCAGTCCACGCTGTTCAACGTCAGCGTGCGAGCCAGCGCAGACACCGACAGCAGCAATGACAGCGTTTTGATCGGAACGCCCTGAGTCCATGGGCCGCAGCCAAGCGGCCGGATCAGCCGTTCGCCAGCTCCCTCAAGCGCCGATACAAGGTCCGCTCGCTCCAGCCCAAGGCTGACGCCATCTCCCGCCGCGTCCCGCCGAACTGGCTGATCCACACCCGCAAGGCGGTGTCATCCAGTTCCCGGGCGGGCCGGCCATAGGGCGGGCGGGCTGAATCAGCGGCAGGCCCGGAGCCCCCAGGGCCGGGGTAGGCTGCTGGAAGTTGCCGGTCTGTCGCGACACCGCCCCCCGTGACACGCGCCGCCACCGGCACCCCCAAGCCTGCGGGCAGATCCTTGGGGCGGATCACCCCATCGTCGGCAAACAGCCGTGCCCGCTCCAGCACATTGCGCAGCTCGCGGATATTGCCGGGCCAGGAGTGGGCCTGCAGCCGCGCCAGCGCCTCGGGCGAGACCTGAATCCGCTCCTTGAAACCACGACCGCGCTGCAAAAAGGAATCCACCAGCATGGGGATGTCCTCACGGCGCTCGCGCAGGGGCGGCAGCACGATGGGAAAGGCGGCGATGCGGTAGTACAGGTCCTGCCGGAACAGGCCCTGGGCCACCATCTGCTCCAGGGGTTTGTGGGTGGCGGCCACCAGACGGAAGTCGGCCTGCAGGGTTTCGACACCACCCACGCGGCGATAGGTGCCCGACTCGATCAGGCGCAAGAGCTTGACCTGCATGGACAGGGGCACATCGCCGATCTCGTCCAGGAAGAGGGTGCCGCCCTGAGCGGTTTCCACCAGGCCCTTCTTGCGGCCCTGGGCGCCGGTGAAGGCGCCTTTTTCGTAGCCGAAGAGTTCGCTCTCGAACAGGGTTTCGGGCAGGCCCGAGCAGTCCACTACCACAAAGGGCCCGCCCGCACGTTCGGCACCGCAGGCCTCGTGCACGGCGCGGGCAAAGAGCTCCTTGCCGGTGCCGGATTCGCCCAGCAGCAGCACGGGCAGGGGGGAGGCGGCCACGCGCTGCACGGCGGCCAGGGCGGCGTTGAAGGCCGGCGAGCGACCCACCAGGCCCTCGGCGCTGGGACGTGGTGAGGCGCTGCGCACGGTGCACAGCCGCTCCACATAGGCCACCACCTCACGCGAGGCGTCGAGGATGGGGCGCAACTCCACGTCCACATGCTCGGGGCCGCGTGGCGTGTGGTGGATGTGCAGCACGCGGTCCGGTCCACGGGTTTCGCGGGCGCGAGCCATGGGGCAGTGCTCGCCGGCCTGGTCGCAGGGCACGCTGTAGCCATGAGAGACCTGGTAGCAAGGCCGGCCCAGATAGGGCTTCTGCACCGCGCCAAACTGGCGCCGGTAGGCGGTGTTGGCGGCCAGGATGCGGTAGTCGGTGTCCAGCACGATCATGGGGCGGGCCTCATGCTCCAAGTAGGACACCAGGGCTTGCACCTGTGGTCCCGAGGTCAGGACCAAGCCGGTGGTCGGGTCGGCGGCGGCAGGCGGGGGTGGGGCGCTGTCATCGTGCATGGCAGGCATTCTGCCAACACTGCCAAGGACTGCCAAGTTGGCAGCAAATGCGCTGCCACCATGAAGACCGCACGGGCTCAGCACGTGAAAAAACCGTTGCGCATCATGCACTTGAGCCCATTTCGTGGACTTGGCATGCAACTTGATAGGTGACACGCATCATCTTGGGCTGCGGCCCCACGAGCAGGAGATTGGCATGACGAACACGACGACGGCAAACAGCAGCGGCAGCATCAGCAGTGGCGGCGGCAGCCGCATGCAGGTCGAGGCCTTCTTCGATCCGGATACCTGGACCCTGAGCTACATCGTGCTCGACCGCGACACGCGCCAATGTGCCTTGGTGGACAGCGTGCTGGACTACGACCCCAAGTCGGGCCGAACCAGCCACGCCAGCGCCGACAAGCTGATCGGACGCGTGCGGGCCTTGGGCGCCACGGTGCAGTGGATTCTGGAGACCCATGTGCATGCCGATCACCTTAGCGCCGCACCGTATCTGAAGCAGCAGCTGGGCGGCCAGACGGCCATTGGGCGCCAGATCACCACGGTGCAGAAGGTGTTTGGCACGCTCTTCAATGCCGAGCTCGAATTTGCCCGCGACGGACGGCAGTTTGACCGCCTGCTGGACGATGGCGAGACGTTTAACATTGGCGGCCTGCAGGCCCGCGCCCTGCATACGCCGGGTCACACCCCGGCCTGCATGAGCTATTTGGTGAGCGATGGCCAGGAAAGCGCCGCCTTCGTGGGCGATACGCTCTTCATGCCCGACTACGGCACGGCCCGCTGCGACTTCCCTGGCGGTGACGCGCGCACGCTCTATCGCTCCATCAACAAGGTGCTGAGCCTGCCGGCAGACACCACGCTCTATATGTGCCACGACTACCTGCCGGGCGGCCGCGAGCTGCAATACAAGACCACGGTGGCGGAGCAGCGGGCCCAGAACATCCATGTGCGCGATGGCATCAGCGAGGACGAGTTCGTGACCATGCGCCAGGCGCGCGACGCCACCCTGGCCATGCCCACCCTGATCCTGCCCTCGGTGCAGGTGAATATGCGTGCCGGTGAGCTGCCGCCGCCCGAGGACAACGGCACCCGCTACATCAAGATTCCGCTCAATGCGCTCTGAACCGGGGCAGGGGAGGGCAATGCCGGAAGAGCAGGACGCCCCGCCAAGCAGACGCGGGAAAGGGTCGTGGCGGGGCTGCCGAGCTTGCCCGTGCTGGACTGGTGCGCCGCTATGACCGCGGCACCCTGATCAGCGACGGGTGGCCGCGCTCATCGTCACCATCTTGCTGATCCCGCAGAGCCAGGCCTAAGCCTTGCTGGCCGGTCTGCCGCCCGAGGTAGGGCTGTACGCCAGCGTGGCGCCCTTGCTGCTCTATGCGCTGTTCGGTAGCAGCCGGGTACTGGCCGTGGGGCCGGTGGCCGTGGTCTCCCTGATGACGGCAGCCGCCATAGGCCAGCTGGCGCCCGCCGGCTCCCCGCAGTACTGGACCCTGGCCCTGACCCTGGCCGCGCTCAGCGGCCTGATGCTGCTGGCCATGGGACTGCTGCGCCTGGGTTTTCTGGCGAACTTTCTGAGCCATCCGGTGATCTCGGGTTTCATCACCGCCTCGGGCCTGCTGATCGCGGCCAGCCAGCTCAAGGTGCTGCTGGGCGTGAAGGCCGAGGGCCACAATCTGCTGCAGCTGCTGGGCTCCCTGGCCGGCCAGCTGCACAAGGTGCATGGGCCCACCTTGGCCGTGGGCCTGACCTGCACGGTGTTTCTCTTCTGGGCCCGCCAGGGGCTCAAGCCCGCGCTGATGCGTCTGGGCCTCAAGTCCCGCACGGCCGAGCTCAGCGCCAAGGCCGGCCCGGTGGCGGCCATCGCGCTGAGCACCTGGCTGTCCTGGCAGCTGGATTGGGCGGGGCAGGGCCTGAAGATCGTGGGCCATGTGCCCCAGGGACTGCCCCCGTTCACCCTACCCAGCCTGGATCCCGCGGTCTGGCAGCAGCTGGCTCTGCCTGCACTCTTGATCAGCGTGGTGGGCTTTGTGGAGTCGGTGTCGGTGGGGCAGACCCTGGCGGCCAAGCGACGCCAGCGCATCGAGCCCGACCAGGAACTGGTGGCCCTGGGCAGCGCCAATCTGGGGGCGGCATTTACCGGGGGATTTCCGGTCACGGGCGGCTTTGCACGCTCGGTGGTCAATTTTGATGCGGGTGCCCAGACGCCCGCAGCGGGCGTGTTCACGGCGCTGGGGCTGCTGACCGCCTCACTGCTGCTGACGCCGGCCCTGTACTACCTGCCCCAGGCCACGCTGGCCGCCACCATTGTGGTGGCGGTGCTGTCTCTGGTGGACTTCGGCATGCTCGCGCGCACCTGGCGCTACGACAGGAGCGATTTCGCGGCCGTGGCCGTCACCTTGGTCGGCACCCTGGCGCTGGGCGTGGAATGGGGGCTGGTGCTGGGGGTTGCGCTCTCACTGCTGCTCTACCTGGCACGCAGCAGCCGACCGCATATCGCCGAGGTCGGTCTGGTGCCCGGCACCGAGCACTTTCGCAATGTGTTGCGCCACGAAGTTCGCACCAGCCCTCAGCTGCTGAGCCTACGGGTTGACGAGAGCCTGTATTTCGCCAATGCACGCAGCCTGGAAGACCGGATCAACGATGCCGTGGCCAGCCGACCGGCGCTCAAACATGTGTTGCTGCAGTGCTCGGCCATCAACGCCATTGACGCCAGCGCGCTCGAAAGCCTAGAAGCCATCACTCAGCGCCTGCAAGACGCGGGTATCAAGCTCCACCTGAGCGAGGTCAAGGGCCCGGTGATGGACCGGCTGGAGCGCACCGACTTCCTGCGCGAACTCAGCGGGCAGGTGTTTCTGACCCAGTACCAAGCCATCAAGACGCTGGCGCCTGAGGTTTGTGACTGACGATTGTCATTTGCACAATGTGTAGTATGTGCCCCTGCGCTGATGCGTCAGAACCCCGATGAACACTAGCGAAAGTCGCTTCAGGCGCGAAAGCTAGCACTGTCAGAACGAGAGTCAACGCGGCCCAAGATCCCCGTTCTTTGACGCGTCGAAACAGATCCCGCTGAGCGGGGTTTGCCTCCTCCTCGGCCAGCCAATACAGCAGCGGCAGAGGGTCCGTTTTTGTGATGGTCGCAAGCACCATTAGCTGCGCTGCGGTCGGCTTTCGCCGGCCGTGTTTCCAGTCGCTGCGCTTTGCCCGAGTGATGCCCAGAGTTTCTAGCTCTGCTCTTTGCTCCGGCGTCAATCCCTCTAAGAGCGGTAAGAACATGTCGTTGCCCCCGTACTCAATCTGAGTACATAGTCCGCACCCGGAAAGGGTACGGCGACGCATGATAAGCGCACACAACACGACGGAAAGGGTCCAGCCTGGCCCGCTGACGCACAGGGCCTACACAGGCCACTACGTCAGCCAGGCCCTGGAAACCGGCCGCACGCCTGTTGTGCATGTGCAGATCCGCCGCCGCGGCGTGGTCCTCTGCGGCACGGTGGCGGAAATGGTCGATCTGTTCGACCAGTCGGGCCGCGAGTGGTTCAAGGTTGACTGCCAGCTCGGGAGAGTCTGGGTCGAGTCCCGCAACGTCCGCCTGTGCTCTGGCGATGGCCGCTGCACCTGTGAGGAGCCTGTTTGCATGTCACATGCAAACACGGAGGGCCAGGCGTGAGCGTCCACCGTTTGACCACTTCGGAGCGCCTGGCGCCCCACATTCCGCCGGGGCCGGGGATTGGCGGGCGCGACGCAGGAGCGCACGGCAAGGCGCGGCCCCGGGGCCGGGACGGTCTAGTAACACGTCCCGGAAGTCTCACCGGTGAGACTGAACCCCCCGTTTGGGTCAAGGTCGAGGCATGGCCTCGCGACCGCCAAACCCCGTTTTTCGTGGACTGGCTGTCCATGAGCCAAGACCACCCCGAGGGCGGTTTGCCGGTCGTTGATGCGGGCTGCGTGATCGCCACCGATGAGGTGGGGGAGCTGAAATGGAAAACCGTTCGGGCTGTCACCCATCAGGGCAGCTACGAAACCAGCATCCAGGTGCGTTGCGATGGTCACAGGGTGAGCCTGTCCGGCAACCTTTCCCGCTTCGGTCGGCCTGAAAACCTGTTCGGCTTCTCCTTCTGGGAGTGCCTGGACCGTGCCAACGAGGTATTGAAGCACTACGGCCTTCCGCCGTTCACCGCTGGCCAGCGTATCGAGTACGCCAAGGACCGGGGCCGTGATGTGCGCTACGCCTGGACGGGTGCCCGTGTGTCCCGTATCGACCTGACAGCCAACTTTGAGGCCGGGTCGATGGACGGCGCGCACGCGGTGATGCAGTACCTCGGCACACAGCACGCAGGCCGCCAAGAGGGCAGGGTGCTCGGCCAGGGTGAAACCGTGGCTTTCGGTGGTGGCAAGCGCCAGTACTGGAAGGCCTACATCAAGAGTTTGGAACTGAGGCGGCACGGCTGCACGGACGAGCGCGTGATAGCGCACTGTGAGCGCGTGGGCCTCGTTCGCTATGAGGGCACGGTCCGAAGCAACGCCCTGACGGACCTTGGTGCAGCGTATTTGGGCGACTACGAGAGAGGGTTTGCTATGGCCCAACTTGTCCGACTGTTTGAAGAGAAGGCGTCGGTGTTCAGCCGTGCCGAGAAGTCCACCGACGATCTGGACGAACTCCCGCGCCACTTGCGCGCCACGGCCCGCGATTACCTGGCAGGCATGGACACCTCGCGCAGCCTCAGCCGCGCCACCTTCTTCCGCCACCGCCGCGAGCTGCTCGCGTATGGCATTGATATCTCGGTCCGCAATGTGCGGCCCTTTCAACCCCGGGTGCGCGTGGTCGAGCTGGTCCGCGCCCAAATGCCCGCTTGGTATCAGCTCGCAGCCTAAGAGGTACTCATGGATCAAACGAAACGCACTGTCGAGGTGGTCGGCTTCAAGCTGGCCGAGTGGGAAATGGAAGGCAAGAAGGGGGTCACGGCTGAGCTGTACCGCCGCGTTGCCCTCGACGGCCGCCAGAACGGCAATGGCCGCGCCCTGAAGGGCCACACCGCCGCCGCAGTGCGCGTGCCCGCTCAGCTGCTGGGCCGCATCACCCACATGGAACCCCCGTTCCTCGTCGAGCTGACCGAAGAGGAAATGTCGAATGGCAAGACCACGCAACAGGTCGTTGTTGATCTGCGTCCGGTCGAGCAGGCCAAGGCCACCGCCAAGGCCGCCTAAGTCCCTGGGCCTTTGGAACTGGTGCAGCTACTGGCCCTTTCAAACCGCACCGCTGGAGATTTCCATGTTCAAGAAGATTGCTGGCGTCCTCGTCGCCGTCGCTCCCCTGGCCTTCGTCGGTGGCGCTCACGCCGCTGTGCCCGCTGAGATCACCACCGCGATCAGCACCATGCAGGCTGACGGCGTGACCGTGGCCACTGCCTTTGTGGTCGCTGCCATCGCTGTTGCCGCCATCAAGTTCCTGCGCTCGGCGAAGTAAGCCATGGCACAGGTCGCCGGTACCTGCTACAGCAGCACGCAGCACGCTGTGGCCGCCATTGCCTCCGCTGAGGTCGGCAAGGTGGTGCCGGTTGGCTCTAGCGTGTACGTGGTCGATGCACTCCCTGGGCCTGACGGCTCGTCGATCACGTACACCCTCACCCCTGTTGCTGGCGGCGCTCCCATTGTCAAAACCGCCTCGGTCCACGTGCCGCCTTGCATGTTGTTGGACTGGTCGGATGGCTTGGCCCTTGGCTGGGCCGTTGCTGCGGTCTGGGTTGCCGTCGCTGTCGTTCTTCACCTTCGAGAGGCTGCGCACTCATGACGCCCGGCTTTGTGGTCATGTTCCTATGTGTAGTGGGGGCTGCATGGCTCATTACTCGCCGCTGATAGCGGCTTTTTTTTCGGCTCTCGTCCTTGTCTCCGCCCCGGCCCATGCCGCGAAGCGCATCCAGTTGAGCCACTTCCCGCCAAACCCCGGCGTCGCGCCCGGTGGCGGCTGGAAGTTCACGCCTGGCAACAAGTGGGCAGACCCGCCGCCTCAGCGTGCCTGGGTTGATGGTGTCTACGGTGACGTTCGGCGTGTAGGTGCTGAAGATGTTGTTCACCTCGCCGGCAAGGCTGGTGAATTGGCTGTGACTGCTAGGTCATTGGTTACTGTCAGCGAGGCCGCCTCCGTCATTGCTCGATGTCTCGGAAACCCCGCCTGTATTGCGGCGGCTGGGGCTGGTGCTGTTGTTGTTGGTGAGTTGTATAGCCGCTACCGTGTCCGCCCTGCCGCTGCTGGTGGCCTGGAAGCTGATCCCGGCGCTTCCCCTAGCGATGCATTTGTGTGGCAATGCGGTGCCGCTGGCAATAAAGGCATCACGCCGGAGGCTGCTTGTAGCCCTCTTTTTGCTACCGTGTCAGCGGGCAAGCGCATTGTTCAGAATTTTTCCTGTGGTGTGCCAAATGTTGATACTACAGGCGTTTCTTGTGATGGGACTTATTTTGAGCCTAGTTACGGCAACGTCTACTGGTCCCGCACGGCTTCAAAAACTGTCGAAAAGGTCTGTCGAGGTCAGACGCAAAACGGTTATCAGCAGGTTGTTGGTTTTGACGGTAAATGTCCTGCTGGATTTCATCAGCCTATTACTGCTGATGAGGCAGCCGATAAGCTCAAGACTGCGCCCCCTCCCGCTGTCAGTGATGCACTAAAAGATGCGCTTAGGGAGGCCTTGAAGGGCGGTCAAACCGTCGAAGCCGATTTTGAAACTTCTGGCCCAGCCAAGCAAATTGGATCGCCTGCTAGTACGACCACGACTAACGGGCAAGGCACGACCACTACCACGACCACGCCCGAATATCACTACAAATATGAGGGCGACACGATCACTTACGAAACCGTGAACGTCACGCAAACTTGCGTCGGTGCCAACGCGTGCAGCGCGGCCAACGCCACGGAAACAAAGACGGAAACCAAGCCACCGCCCAAGGAAGGCGACGAGAAAGACCCCTGTTCTGTGGCTCCAGATCGGGCAGGGTGCGCCAAGCTCGGCACGCCAGGGGAGGGCGAGGACATCAAGAAAAAGGACATCCCTGTGTCCATCACCCCTGATAGCGGATTCGGCGCCGACACGGGCACATGCCCTGCGCCGATCCAGCTCGCCAACGGCCTAACGGTCGATCCCTTCGGCCTGTTCTGCAAGTACATGGCCGGCATCCGGTTTGCCGTTATTGGCGTGGCGTGGCTGATTGCGGCCTTTATCTTCTTGGGGCGGATTGAATGACCTGGGCAGCTTTCATCATGGCCCTTGTTGGGCCTGTCGTTAAACGTGTCCTTGCCTCTCTCGGCTTGGGCATCGTCACATTCACAGGCGTTGACCTGGCGGTGAGTAGCGTTCTCAGCCAGGCCAAGGCTGCATGGGCTGGCGGGCTGGTGGGCGATGCCGCCCAGCTCGTCGCTATGGCCGGTGGCAATACGGCCCTCGGCATCATTGCGGGCGGCATTACGGCACGCGTCACCATGATTGCCCTCAAGCGCTTTAGTATCCTGTGATTACGCTAATTACTGGTGCGCCTGGCGCTGGTAAAACGGCGTTGCTGGTCGAATGGCTCCGGACCCTTTATAAGGACCGGCCTTTGTACGTCCACGGCCTTAATGGCTTGACGCTTGACCATATACCTGTTGACGCCTCTAAATGGCATGAGGAACTGCCAGACGGCGCAATATTGGTTATCGATGAAGTCCAGCAAGTCTGGCGCCCCCGTGGTCCTGGCCATGCACCTAGCGCATCCGTCCAGGCGCTGGAAACGCACAGGCATCGAGGGATCGATATATTTCTGACCACTCAGAAACCAAACCTCGTAGATGCCAACGTGCGCGGCCTGGTCGGTCGGCATGTCCACATTCGCGATACTGGCTGGCTTGGCCGCTGGATGTATGAATGGCCCGAGTGCAGCGAGAACCTTGCTTGGAAAACTTGCTCTGTAAAGCGCCGGTACAAGCTACCCGCTAAGGCTTTCGGCCTCTATAAAAGCGCCAGCCAGCACACAAACCCCGCCAAAATCAAGAGCATGATGCCGCTCATTACTGTCGGCCTGGTCGCTTTGTCGCTCGTATTGGTGTGGCTCGTCTACCGCGTTATCAACCGCAACACAGAGCCAGTCGACCAGGCCAAGCCCCAAGCTGAGGCCGGTGTTAATGCACCAGGTCAACAAACCCAGCGGCCGCAAGCTAAAGACGATCACAGTGCACCAGGTCGTCATGCATGGCCCGTCTATGAAAGCCGCGACCAGGCACAAGACCCGGACCCGTACCACGGGCGAGCCCTCCAGATCGAGGGCCAATGGATACAGGCTGGCCAGCCTTACGCCTACTTCGGCCTCCTGATCGATGGCGCTCGCGTGTCCACTGTCACGCTGGCCCAGCTGGTGCGCATGGGCTACGAATACACCGAGCTAGGCCCGTGTGCCGCGCTCTTGCGATATGGCAAGCGTGAGCGTGTCCTGACCTGCGGCAAGCCTGCCGAGCCACCCCGCCAGCCCGGCCAGCAGCGTCCTGAGCCTGCGATGGCTTCAGCCGCTGCCTCGTCTCCGTTCGGTATGCTCTGACCCACAAAAACGGGGAGGGCCAATGGGCTATCAAGATCGCGACTGGTACAGGGAGCATCACGCCCCCGGATCTGCACGCAACGCGAGACCGCCAGCCAGGCCGCCGCGCATTCGCCACATGCTCAGCCCTTGGACGAGGTTCTGGGCTCGTGTCGTGCTGGCGGTCCTTGCCCTGGCCGTCTTGCTCCCGGCGCTACGGTGGCTCAAGCATGCCCTGGGGGCTGGGGGCTAGCCCCCAGTGAGCCCGCTAGGGCGTTGCCTCAGCCGTCGAAAACGCCCAGTCGTTGGCCGCGCTGGATGACCTGGCGGGCGACTGCTGCCGCTTCGCGCCATCAAGACCAGCCACCCGGCGCCATAGAGCTGCGTTCGTTGCTACTGCCAATTGGGTCCGGTTGTGCATCTCAGCATCCCAAACGCTGTGGCCTTCACGCGACAGCCACCACAGCGCCAGGCGCGCTGTTTTGGGTGCGCCGGACCGTTTCCAGCGCCAAACCGTGGACTCTGACACTCCTAGCGCCCGAGCAATTCGCGCTGTGTCAGACGGTCCTAGACCGAGGTCCGCAAGCAGATCCTCGAAGCTCCCTGTATCGCTCGGAAGGCGATTCAACATGTTGAAGCTATCGGCTCGCGGCGGCGAAAAAAAAGGCCGCTAAGGCGGCCCGATTGCGTGTGGCGGAGTTGTCGTCGCAGTCCCATCAGAATACGCACAATGTGTATTATGTAAACTGACTGACGTCGAAGGCCCTTGAGCTTGTGAGTTGCGTCACAGCTTTTGTTGGGCTACCTGACTCCTGCGCACCACGCTCAGAAACGCTCAGATTCAAGGCCCGGAGCTCCACTAAGCTCGCGCGCTGGATAAAGCTGGGCCTTTTTGCGAGCCCATCACGGGGCCATACAAGAGCAGGCCTAGAGCTGTTGCGTTTTTGGGTTGGGAATTTCGAATGAGAACAATGAGGGACGTCGCCCTGCTGGGTGGTCATATTGCGCTGGCGATGTGCGTGGGGAGTCAGAGTCTGGCCCAGACCGCAGCGGGCGCCGCCCCTCAGGGTGCTGCGCTGGAAGCCAGCCTGAGCGCCGCCGGCGCGGCCGGCGTGCAGAGGCTGCTGCTGGAGGCGCCGCTGGGCGGCCTGAGTCAGGTCAGCCTGGCGAATCAGGGACAGGCCATGCGCATCGATCTGCGCGGCCAGCGCCGTGCCGATGTCGAGGCCCTGGTTCAGCATCTGCTGCAGGCGCGACCGTTGGTGCAAAGCGCCCGTGCGGTCTTTCTGCCCAATGAGCAGGCCTATGTCTGGCTGGAGCTGAACGCCGCCTACGAGCTGGTGGATCAAAGCATCGTGGCCGGCACACCGGGCCGCTCGCGCTGGGAGCTGCTGCTGGGCAACGCCAAAAAGGATCAGGCCGGCAGCACGGCGGTGGAACTGCGCGAGCTGCGCCTGGCGGCGCGCGACGATCTGCTGGACATCCATCTGGCCGGCAGCGCCGAGCTGATGGCCGAGGTCTCGGTGCTGGATCAGCCCGCGCGCCTGCTGGTCGAGCTGCCTGGCGCCACCCCGGCCTCGGTCGAGAAGCTCGCCGCCGGTTTCCGCAGCGGCCCGGTGCCCTACTTCGCGCGGGTTTCTGCCAGCACCCAGGGCGGCGTGCCGCGCCTGGAGTTCCAGTTGCTGGAGGATGTCGATCTGGTCGACAGCGCGGGCGAGCTGCGCGACGGACAAGGCCGCATCCGCCTGAGCCTGGCCGCAGACCGCGCCGTGGCCCAGGCCCGCGTGGGTGCCGCCAGCGAGCCCCGTCTGAGCGCCATCGAAGCCCGCGTGGACAAGGGACGTCTTGAACTCGCCCTGCCCGGCGTGCGAGCCGCGCGTCTGCAGTCCTACACCCTGGACGAGCCTTCGCGTCTGGTGGTTGATGTGCTGGGCTGGCGTCCCGAGCAGGTGCGCGAGGCGGCTTCGCGCTTCAGCGCGCCCCATCCCGGCCTGGCCGGTGTGCGCCTGGAGTCCACCCGTCTGGGCTCGGCGCGCCTGATCTTCGACCTGGCCGGACGTGCGCCCCTGCTGTCGCGTGGCCCCTCGGGCGATGCGGCTTACGCCCTCAGCCTGCGCCTGCCCGCCGAGCCCGGCACCTTGCTGGCCGGCGGCGCCCAGAGCGCTTCGCGCGGCAGCACGGCCGCGCCGGGCCAGCGTGGCGAGCGTCTGGACTCGCGTGCGCCCCTGCTGGTGGTGCGCCCGCTGATGCTGCTGCGCGACCCGGAGACCCCGCCGCTGGCCGCCTCGGAAAAGGCCACGGCCCTGCTGGCCGTGTACCGCGAAGCCCTGTCGCGCGACCCCAAGTACCAGGCCGCTCGCGCCGACTACGACAGCGCCCCCGAGGCCCTGCCCCAGGCCCGCGCGGGCCTGCTGCCCACGGCCACGCTGGACTATCAGAAGTCGGCCATCCGCCAGGACGTGGACAAAGCCTCCAACCCGACCTTCCCGACCGGCGCCAGCCGCTATCCCAGCGCCAATCTGGGCCTCACCATCACCCAGCCGCTCCTGCGCGCTTCGGCCGTCTTCAAGTACAGCCAGGCCGGCATCAGCGTGGAACAGGCCCGCTTCAATCTGCTGGCGGCCGAGCAGGACCTGATCCTGCGCGTGGCCAGCGCCGTGCTCAATGTGATGGCCGGCCACGACGGCCTGGCCCTGGCCCGTGCCGAGCGCGACGCCACCGAGCGCCAGTACGAGCTGGCCAAGGCCCGCAAGTCCAGCGGCCTGGGCAATGTGACCCAGCTCTTCGACGCCGAGGCCCGCCACAGCCAGGCCCGCGCCCGTGAGCGCGAGGCCAGCAACCGTCTGGAAGACGCGCGCCTGGCGGTCAAGGAAATCATTGGCGAGGAACTGCCGCCCCTGGGCGGCTTCAAGGGGGACTTCAACCCCTCCGAGCCCCTGCCCGCCGAGGTCGGTCCCTGGGTCAATGCCGCCATCGACCAGAACCTGGCCCTGCAGGCCCGGCGCCTGGCGGTGCAGATCGCCGATCTGGAGATCAAGCGCCAGAAGTCCGGCTATGCCCCCAATGTCAATCTGGTCGCCAGCACCTCGCGCCAGGAGACCGGCGGCTCCCTGTTCGGCCGTGGCCAGCGCTACAACAATGCCGAGCTGGGCCTGCGCGTGAACATTCCGCTCTTCGAGGGCGGCATGACCAACTCCCTGGTGCGCGAGGCCAATGCGCGTCGCGACAAGGCCCAGAGCGAGCAGGAGCAGGAACTGCGCCGCAGCGAACGCCTGGCCCGTGGCGCCTTCAATGGCGTGCTGGCCAGCCTGGACTCCGTGGACGCCCTGCGCAAGGCCGTGATGGCGCAGCAAAGCGCCCTGGAAGCGCGTGAGGAAGGCATGAAGTCCGGCCTGTTCACGCCCGTGCAGGTGATGGATGCCTACCGGCTCTTCTACACCGCCAAGCGCGACTTCCTGCAGGCCCGCTACGACTACCTGCTCAACCGCCTCAAGCTCAAGCAGGCCGTGGGCATCCTCAGCCAGCACGACCTCGACGATCTGAGCGCGCTGCTGCAGCCCCTGTAGTCCGCCGCCCGACCAACAAGCCCTTTGCTGCATGAACGCCCGCAGCCCCCGCCCCGCGCGAGGGCTGCCGGCGCACGAGAAACCGACCCGTCCTCCGGGAGCGCCCTTTGAAAAACTCGCCCACCCTGCCCCACCGTTCCCTGAACGCCGCCCAGCGCCTGCGTCGCGCCCTGGGGCTGGGTGAGCCCCAACAGCCGCGCCGCGAGCGCCGGCTGCATATCGAAGCCCTGGAGCCGCGCCAGCTGCTGTCCGCGGAAGGGGTGCTCATCCCTCCCCCCCCGGCCCGCGAGCTGGAGGCGGCAGCTGCCCTGCAACAGCCCCAGGAAGCCTTGCAGCGCCAGCTGCTGGCCGGCATGCCCACCCTGCACGGCGGCGCCTGGTTCGCTGACTCGGCGGCAGCGGATGCCGACAGCGCGCGCGCTCAGGAGGTGGTCTTCGTGGACCCCAGCGTGCAGGGCCATCAATCCCTGCTGCGCGAGGCCCTGGCCCGGCGCGGCGAACGCCCGGCCCCGGTCGAGGTGGTGGTGCTGGACCCCAGCCGTGATGGCGTGGCCCAGATCAGCCAGTGGCTGGGCCAGCGCCCGGGCCAGCAGCTGCAGGCCCTGCACCTGATCTCGCATGGCGATGATGGCCGCCTGGCCCTGGGCAATGGCGAGCTCCATGCTGGCAATCTGGCGGCGCATGCCGAACAGCTGCAAGGCTGGCGCGCTGCGCTCAGCGCGGACGCCGATCTGCTGCTCTACGGCTGCGAGGTGGCGGCCAGCCAGCAGGGCCAGGACTTTGTGCAGGCCCTGGCGGCGCTGACGGGGGCCGATGTGGCGGCCTCCAGCAACCTCACCGGTTCCCGCGAACGCGGTGCCGACTGGCAGCTGGAGTACGCCAGCGGCAGCATCGACGCCCTGGCCCTGTTCCAGGCCGGGCAGCGCTATGAGGGCCTGCTCAAGCTCGATGCCGCCAGCCTGAGCCTGAATGTCAATGTGCAGGCCCAGATGCTGAGCCTGCTGGGCAAGATCGACGCCGCCGGCGCCGAGGCCCTGAAGAACCCCCTGCTCAACAACGCCCTGCCCGGCCTGGGCCAGAGCGTCAACGCTGCCCTGGGCCTCAGCGCTGCCACCGGTGCCGGCCAGCTCTTCGGCCTGCAGAACGCGGCCAACAGCTACTTCAGCAGCGCCGGCACGGCGTCCACCCTGCAGGGCCTGGGCACGGCGCTGGAAACCGCGCTGAAGTCCGCCACCGGCAACAAGCCGGCCTGGACCATCAGCGTCAAGCCCCAGTTCGACCCGGCGGCCAAGGAGGTGCAGGCGGGCTTCAAGATCAGCCTGAGCCTGGACGAGAGCCAGGCCAAGAGCTTCAACCAGAACGGCGCCTGGAGCGGCCAGGCCCGCAGCCGCTTTGATCTGGAACTGGACGCCGGCCTGCTGCTGCCCGGCCTGAACGCCAGCAGCGCGGCGACGGATCTGCCGACCCTGGCACGCCCCAGCGACGCCCAGAGCGTCTTCAGCCTGCGCCGTTTCGATCTCGGCCTGGACCTGACGCCCGACGCCGCCAGTGCCAACCGCTTCACCCTGCACGCGGGTGTCAGCAGCCGCCTGCAGGATGCCAGCGATCTGGACGGCCAGGGCCGCATCAGCCTGGTCGACTACGCCGCCAGCACCAGCAATGGCAGCAATATCGCCGCCCTGCTCAAGCAGGGTGAAGATGCCCGCATCGAGGGCCACAGCGCCGGCACCGGTTTCTACGGCCGCATGGTCGCCGGCGCCCTGCAGCTGCAGACCTTCGCGGACACCGCGCTCGATAGCGTCTCGGCCAACGGCCTGAAGTCCGTCTTCGAGGGCGCCCGCAAGCTGGGCGCCCAGATCGATCTGGCCGAGGTCATGGGCCAGAAACTGCCCCTGGTCGATGCGGGTCTGGGCAGCCTGCTCACGACGGCCGACGGCCGCACCCTCGGCGATGTGCTGAGCTTCCGCACGCCCCAGGGCGGCACGGTGCTGGACGACTATCTGGCCGATACCAGCGAGCCGGCCAAGACCCTGAGCGGCCTGCTGGCAAGGCTGCGCGAGTACCTGGGCGGCCAGGGCCGCTACGCTCACCTGGAAGCGCTGGCCACACCGGGCGCTGGCGAGTTCATGAACATCCTCAGCACCACGGGTGCCGGCGGCGTGCCGGTGCTGGACCTGGAGCTGAGCCTCACGCGCGACTTCCTGCGTCGTCTGAGCGTCAAGGACCAGCTCAAGCCCCTGGGCTTGGACTTCATGAGCGGCGCCGGTGCCGCGCTCACCGCCCAGGTCAATCTGCGCCTGCGCTACGACACGGCCGTGGACAAGAGCCTGAGCATCAGCAGCCTCACGGCACGCGTGCACAGCGGCACGGGCCAGCTGGATGCGGCCATGGCCCTGGGCATGCTGGAGGCTCGTGCCCTGGGCAGCCTGAGCTTTGACACCGGCACCCTGAGTTTGAACGTCGGCACGCCGACGGGTCTGCCCGACCAGGTCTTGGCGGGCGCCGCGCTCAAGCCCTCGGAGATCAAGAGCCCGCTCGACACCGGCTATACCGCCCTGACGGACAGCCGGGTGGCCGCGGCGAACAGCCCCCAGGTCAGCGCCAGCCTGGACTTCGATGTGCTGGGCAGCATCGGGGCCGGCAGCGCCGGCGCCTTGAGCTTCGAGAGCCTGGCCGGTGGCAAGCCCCATGTGTCGCTGAGCTTCAATGGCGGCGCGAGCGCGCTGTGGAGCGAGGTGGCCGGCAAGCCCCTGAACTTCAGTGCCAGCCGCTTCGAGGCCCTGGCCAGCTTCGCCAATATGGATGCGGTGGCTCTGACCCGCATGCTGCAGGACCTGGGCAACTATCTGGCCGAGCTGCGCGATGCCGGCAAGTTTGACGCCCTGCTGCCCTTCACCAATCAGCGCCTGGGCGATGTGCTGGACTTCAGCAAGCTGGTCAGCCAGGTGGTGGACCAGCGTCTGCAGCAGACCACGAGTGCCGGCATCATCGCCGCCAAGCCGATCTCGCCCGTGCTCAGCGAGGACAGCAGCTTCGATGTCCAGATCCAGCGCCCCGGCGAGGCGCGGCCCATCGTGGTCAGCATCGTCGTCAAGGCCAGCGAGACCACCGGCTTCACGCATATCAACCAGCTGGCCCAGCTGATCGACACAAAGCTGGCCGCGGCCCTGGATGGCAATCTGCGCTGGAAGCCCCAGGGCGCGGCCGTGGCCGAGGTGGCCCGCCTGGTGCAGGGCGGTCTGGTATTGAGCGCCGCGCTGCGCAGCAATGAAGAGCAGCGCATCGATCTGCATGCCGCCTCGGGCGGCTTCCGCCTGCGCCTGGGCAACGGTGCCTGGACGCCCGAGCTCTCGCTGCTGAGCAGCCTGAGCGAAGTGCAGCAGGCCCTGGAGTCCCTGCCCGAGATCGGCAAGGGCAATGTGCTGGTCAGCGGCAGTGCCAAGCATCTGGTGGTGAGCTTTGTGGGCGCGCGCGCCGGCCAGGCCCAGGCCTTGCTGCAGGCTCAGCTCAGCGACAGCAGGGCCGCCAATGCGGGCGGTCTGCTGGACGTCACCAGCAGCAATCTGATCCGTGGCGCGGACGGTCGCGTCTGGGGCCAGCTCGGCATCGTGCAAGCGCGCCCCGACAGCGGCATCGAGATCCGCGTCGCCGCCAGCGCAGGTGTGGCGGTGAGCGCCATCACGGCCGGTTCGGCCACCGCCGACGCGGTGCAGCGCCTGTCCCTGGTGCGTGCGGCCGCGGGCAGCAGCTTCGTGATCTCGGGCACTCGCCCCGATGGCAGCAGCTTCAGCAGCACCGTCACCCTGCCCTCCAGCGGCACCTGGAGCAGCGCCATCGAAAGCGCGCTCAACGGGGTGCTGGGCGCGGGCGCCGTGGTGGTGAAAACCGCCGACGTCAATGTGGTCGGCTTCACCCAGGGCGTGCAGCACTTCGACATCACGTTCAGTGGTGCCAGCTTCGCCAAGAAGGCCGTGGCCACGCTCAATGTGGACGGTCGGGAGCTGCGTGGCCGCCTGGAGGCGGACGCGGCCCTCTACACCCTGAACGCGGCACGCCTGCCCACGGCCACCCATGCCGGCCTCAACGAGGTGCAGCGCCTGGCCCTGGGCCATGTGGCCAGCGGTCAGCTCGGCTTTGCGGTCAATCTGGGGGGCAAGTATTACGAGTCGGCCGACCTGCAATGGAGCCAGCTCAGCCCCGCTGCGATCAAGGCCCAGCTCGTGGCCATGTTCAAGCAGTGGGACGCCCAGTTCAGCGAGGCCAGCCTCGAGGTGCGCGCCGTGGCCGGCGCCGCCAGCAGCTGGGACATCGAATTCAAGGGCCCCTGGGCCGGCGCCGATGCGCCAGCGCTGGAGTTGCGCGCGGGCAATCTGGTGGGCGATCACGCGGCCGACCAGGCCCTGCGGCCCCTGGACCGCCTGGGCTTCAAGATCGGTGGCCAGGACAGCCTGATCAACCGCATCACCAGCTTCGTCAGCTTTGACGATTTGATGGAGCGCCTGCAGCAGGCCGTCAATGACAGCCTCAGCGGCACGGGCCAGAGCTTTGAGCTCAATCCACGCTACGACCAGGCCAGCAAGAGCCTGCTCTTCGACATCCGCTTCGCGCCGGCCCTCAGCCATCAGGGCGTGGCCCTGCAGCTGCAGGACAAGGTGGGTGCGCTCTCGGGCCTGTCCTCCCAGGCCAGCCTGGACCTGCAGAGCCAGGCCTGGTTCAGCGCCACCCTGGGTCTGGACATGCGCCAGGTCAACGCCTTCTCGCTGCGCGCCGGCGGTGCGACCAGCACCGTGATCGGTGCCAGCGGCAGCGGCACGCCCCCGTTCACCCTGTCCTCGGGTTCGGAAGCCAAGTTCCGTCTGGTCTTTGATGGCGAGGTCTACGCCTTCACGCTCAAGGCCAGCGATACCGCCGGCAACACCGGCATGGCCGATTTGCGTGCGGATGTGCAGGCCTTGCTGGATGCCCAGGCCGTGACGGCCGGCGGCGTGCTGGCCCGCCTGGGTTTCGCCAATGTGGGGCAGGCCGTCAAGGCCCAGCTGGATGCCAAGACCCAGTGGCTGCAGTTCAACAGCCGCGCCGCCACCGAGAGCTTCCGCCTGGGCATCGACAGTGCCAGCGACCCGATCACCGCACAGCTGGGCTTCAAGCCCATGACCCTCTACCCCGGCGCCAAGGCGGTGAAGCTGCCTGAGAACGGCCAGATCAGCAGCGACGCCACCCTGTCCCTGTCCCTGGACTACAGCGCGCCCATCGCCATCACCGTGGCGCGCGACCCCAGCAACACCAATCTCCAGGACCTGCTGGCGGACTTCAACGCCGCCCTGGCCGCCACCAGCGTGGCCGCTCATGCCCATCTGGGCAGCGGCGGCAAGGGCTTCAGCAATCTGGGCCAGCTGCTGCAGGTGGTGCTGAACAACGGACAGCTGGAGATCATCACGCTCAGCCGTTCGGTGGCCAACCTCCAGCTCTTCGTCAGCGGCAACAGCAGCGCCGCCAACGAGC
Source organism: Roseateles sp. (assembly GCF_046300915.1). Classification (GTDB taxonomy): domain Bacteria; phylum Pseudomonadota; class Gammaproteobacteria; order Burkholderiales; family Burkholderiaceae_C; genus Kinneretia. The sequence goes on from NZ_JBKCLH010000160.1 coordinate 21,414, forward strand.
TGGGCTTTGGCAACGGGCAATGGGCGCGTACCAAGGGCGCCGAGCTGTTCCTGCAGAACGTGGAGATCGGCGGCCGCTACAAGGCCGAGGTCCATGGCCAGAACGGCAGCCTGCCGGCCACGCTGGACCAGGCCGGCCAGGCCAAGTACGGCCTGCTGGACCTCAAGTTCAACCAGCTGCGCAGCGAGTACGAGGGCAGCATGCGCTTCAGCCTGCGCGCCGCCCCCAATGCCGCGCCGGATGCGCGCGTCAGCCTCAACACGCTCTGGGACGCCGTTTCTTCGCAGGAAGCCCAGCTGGGTCTGGGCGGCGCCATCAGCACCGAAGCCAGCCTGGAGGCCACCGGCACCCCGGTGCAGGCCAACGGCCGCCTGCTGCGCGATGTGGGTCTGCGCGTGAACGTGGGCTCCCTGCAGCTGGACCTGGTGCTGCGCGCCGCCGACACCGCCAGCAACCAGAGCGTGGCCGATCTGGCCGCCGATCTGGACGCCGCCATCCACGCGGCCCTGCAGGCCAAGCTGGGCGGCACCGACCCCTATGCCGGCCACGCCTTCGTCACCACCGCCCTGATCCCGGACCCCTTGTCCAAGGAAAGCGACCCGACCAAGGTGCCCAAGGTCCAGGTGCTGAAATTCAATGCCAAGGCCGCGACGCTGAGCCTGTCGCAGACGCCAACGCAGATCTATGACGCCGCTAGCGGCCGTCTCTTCGTGGACCTGCCGCTCACCGTCAGCCAGGGCGCAACGGCGCTGGACGTCAATCTGCGTGCCCAGGCCACCGAGGGCTTTGCCTCGCTGGAGCAGCTGGCGGCCGCCATCCGCAAGTCCATCCTGGACGCCGCCAGTGCCGAAAAGGGACGCAGCGATCCCAGCGATGCCCAGCGCATCAAGGACCTCAACACCATCATCGCCACGGCGCTGTTCCCACTGGACGTGGTGAATGGCAAGCTGGTGGCGGGCCTGTCGGGCGATACCGAGGTGCAGGGCTCGGCCCTGGACGCCGAGGGCAAGCCCCTGGACCTGAACGAGGACGCAGCCAAGATCTACGACGCCCAGGGTCGCCTGCTGCGCGATCTGGACATGGTGGTGCGCAAGGACGGCCTGGCCGTGCCCTTCACCCTCACCGTGGCCCAGAGCCAGGGCTTCAGCAGCGTGAACCAGCTGCTGAGCGCCCTCAAGACGGCCTTGTGGACCGCGGTCAACGCGGCCAAGAACGACCCGGCCAATAACGACGTGGCCAAGCTGGCCAAGCTGGATGCCCTGCTCCAGTCCACCGAAGGCCTGCCCGTCAAGCTCGTGAACGGCCAGCTGCAGATCAGCAGTTCGGGCAGTCTGGCGGTGGCGGTCAAGCCCATACAGCTCAGCAGCTTCGGCATTGCCGGTCGCCTGCAGCTGGACGAGACCCTGAGCACGCCGGTGTTCGCTGACTTTGCCGGCACGCCCGGCAGCGCGCCCAAGGCCGCCCTCACCCTCAGCGGCCTGGAAGTGCGCACGCCCAACGGCATTGCCAGCCCGGTGACGCCGGGCACGCGCCTGGACCTGCAGGTCGAGCAGGTCGGCGAGCTCTTAGCCGGCCGCGAGCAGACCTCGCGTGTGAGCCTGGTGCCCAGCGACGGTCTGGGCGTGCTCAGCGCCCTGGGCGAGCTGGACTGGTCCAGCCTGACCGGCGACCTCAAGGCCCTGCCCCAGCTGGTGGGCGACCTGGCCGGCATGGGCCGCTTCGGCGAGCTCGGTCGCCTGATCCCCCTGCTGGGCAGCGACCTCAAGGATGTTTTCGGCCTGCAAAGCCTGTTTGATGGCGTGATGGCCAAGCTGGCCCAGCAGGGCAGCGGCAGCCTGTTGGAGCTGCAGCAGCTGCTGGGCACCGCCTTCGGTCTGGCGCCGCAGAGCGTGGTGCTGGGTCTGGACCAGACGCCGGGGGCCGAGGCCCTGAGCATCAAGCTGCCCCTGTCCCTGGCCATTGACAAGCGCATGCCGCTCAAGCTGCTGCTGCGCGAGCCCGATCTGCTGAATCTGCTCAGCGCCGATCAGCGCAAGCAGCTGGAAGCCCTGGCCGGCAACCTGGGCCAGCTCAGCGATGTGGATGGCACGGCCCTGATGCGCGTGTTCGGCAGCCTGCAGCTGAATCTGGCCCTGGGTCTGGATCTGTCCAAGGGCGCCAATCGCGGGCGCCTCTTCCTCTATGACCATCGCAGTGCCGGTGCCAACGGCCTGAGCGATGACGAGGGCACTTTCGCCAGCTTCAGCCTGACGGCCAGCGGCGCCAATATGTCCTTCGACTCCACCCAGGGCATCTACTCCCTGAGCGTGCGCGGCGGTTCGGCCCAGGTGGAAGAAAAGGCCGCCTGGCTGCTCAATAGCGGCGACAAGGCCAGCAGTGCCGAGCATCTCTATCTGCGTCCGGTGAACCCGCTGGACGCGGAGCAGCGCAAGCAGCAGCAGAAGGAGGCCTTCGACGTGCTGGTGGACGCCGCCAGCTTTGCCAAGACCAGCCTGCCCCTGCAGCTCAAGCTCTCCGACGACCTGGGTCAGCTGGCCCTGCAGCAGATCGCCGGTTTCGTGAACCCCATGCCTTTGGGCACCTTGGACGCCAGCTTCGCCAATCTGGCGCAGGGCTTCGCCAAGCTGGGCGGCGCCACCGGCCTGCCGGAGTTCCAGGTTCAGATCGCCGAGTCGGCCAAGCCGGCACGCCCGCCCAGCACGGGCAACGGCAGTGGCGCCACCACGCCCGAGGGCGCGCCCATCGATGCGGCCGACAAGGCCCTGCCCGGCTCCAACCTCAACCCCTACCAGAACAGCAATGCCGGCAGCGGTGCCAGCACCGGCGGCGCCCTGCCCGGCGGCAGAAGCGGCGGCAGCCAGCCCCCGCTGTGGGGCACGGGCAGCAACCCCAGCAGCAACGGTTTCGACATCAGCCTGGTCCTGCCGCAGCTCAAGCAGTGGCAGACGGACCTGGTCAGCCTGATCGAGAAGGCCACCGGCGGCGTGAGCACGCCCGAGAAGCCGATCAACTACTCGCTGATCTTCCTGCTGCGCGACCCCACCATCATCGTCAACACCGTCGACACCCTGCTGGGCACGGTGCAAAAGGGCTTGGACGCCTTCAGCTCGGTGCTGGACCTGCCCATCATCGGCGACAAGCTCAAGGACGCGACGCAGTTCATCGCCGATCTGCGCGGCAATCTGGTCAATTCCTTGAAGGAAGCGCTGAGCTCGGCGGTCCAGGAATACGGCGGCCTGGACAATGCGCTGCGCATGTTCCTGTTCAAGCAGCTGACCCTGGACACCAACGGCGACAAGCTCATCAACGCCATCGATCTGGCGGCGAATCCCTTCCGCAACTTCCTGCAGGACTACAACAACGATGGCGTGATCACCGCCGACGATGTGGTGGTCGAGTACATTGCCGGCCCGCAGCGGGCGTTGGACCCGCGCATTGCCAAGTACCTGGACGTCAATCAAGGCAACGCCAAGCTGTTCATTCCGGCGGTGCTGCCGGGTCAGCGCACGGCCTGGGTCACCTCGGGCGTCAACACGCCGGTTTACGAGCTCGATGCCTATGGCCAGGTGCGCCTGGACGCGAACGGCCAGCCCATCCAGAAGCTCCGGGCCGACGGCAGCCCCGAGTACACCCAGAGCGCTGGCAATGTGGTGCTGGACTCGGGCCTGCAGAAGATCGTGGACGATGTGGTGGGCGCCATCGGCAGCTCGGCCTCGACCATCCAGGCGCTGCTCACGCAGATGAAGGCGGCCAACGACGAGGTCAGGAAGAACGGCTACCCGGACACCATCGAGAAGATGGCCAAGTTCGTGCTGAAGGCCTACCAGGACGCCAGCACGAGCAATTACAGCTACGAGAGCCTGCTGCGCGATGTGTTCGGTGGCAGCGTGGCCCTGGCCGCGATGAAGGAATCCGCCAAGGGTTTCAAGCCCAGCGACGCCGCCAAGCAGGAGGCCGCCGAGCAGCTCAAGAAGGACTACGCCGCGGGCCAGTACGACATTCCGCCCACCCTGCTCAAGGAGTTCAAGGAAGTCCTGTACAAGCGCGCCTCCAGCATGGCCACCGAGCTGGCCCTGGGCCAGGCCAGCGCCATCCAGTTCCGCATGAAGCTGGGCCAGAGCTACTCGCCCGAACTGGACCTGGGCTTTGACATCGGCGTGCCGGGTCTGAACCTCAAGCTCGACGGTGGCCTGGATCTGCGCCTGGGCTGGAACTTCTATCTGGGCTTTGGCGTGGACGTCAACGACGGCTTCTACGTCGTGACCAATATGCCCGGCCATGCCGGCATCGGCCAGACCACCAATGTTCGGCCCGATGGCACGGTGGATGCCAGCCGCCCCTGGCTGAGCAATCCGCAGGACAGCCATATCAACAACCTCTGGCTGGTGGGCAAGCCCACCCAGGAGGCGGCGGTCGCCGAGCTGCAGTTCACGGTTGACGCCTATCTCAAGCCCGGCGCTGGCAACAAGCCGGCCAGCCTGAACGCCGAAGTCCTGGTGCTCAACGGCACCCTGACCGACAACTGGGATGGCTGGATCAAGGACAACGATGGCGGCGTCTGGGGTTCCGGCAAGGACTGGATCACCGGCGACCAGGTCAACACCGGCTACAACCGCACGAACCAGCTCTTTGGCGGCAAGACCGGCGCCGAGGGCTCGCGCACGCAGTTCCATGGCAGCTTCAGCGTGGACCTCAAGGACCGCGGCCTCTTCGGCGTCTCGGCCCTGTCCAGCCTGACCAACGGACGCCTGACCTTCGCCGACCTGCGCGCGGCCAAGCTGGCCGACCTGATCAAGGTCGAGTGGTCGGCCCAGGCCCAGGTCAATATGCACATGAAGCTCGGCACCTCGCTGGGCGGCGAAGGCTATCTGCCCAATATCCTGGGCGACTTCCATCTGACCTGGGAGGCCAACAACAAGAGCGCCATTGCCAAGAAGCTCGACGAGTTCCTGGCCACCGGCTACGACAAGCTCTTCCACGAGAGCATGAGCGTCTGGATGACGGATCTGCGCCTGGACGCCGGCAGCTTCTTCAGCCAGTTCCTGGCGCCCATCGTCGATGCGGTCAACAAGGCCACCGGCCCCATCATGCCGGTGATCGATGCGCTGACCACGCCTATCCCCGGCCTCTCGGAGCTGATGGGCCGTGAGTACTCGACCCTGGACCTGGCGCAGGACATGTCCAAGCTCTTTGGCGGCAATGCCAAGGTGGACTTCGTCATTGCCATGGCGCAGATGCTCAAGACCCTGAACAATCTGCCGACCGCCAACGGTCTGCTGATTCCGGTGTCCGAGGTCATCATCATCGCGGGCAAGAAGGACCGCAGCCTCAATCTGGGCGCCCTGTCCAAGCTGCCGGTGCCCGAGATCAAGCTGCCCCTGCCCTATCGCGAGGAAAGCTACCGCGTCGACTACGAAAGCGCCGGCAAGCCCGGCCATGTGGAGGTGAAGTGGGGCGCGGGCTGGAAGGCCGGCGAGATCTCCTCCACCGATCTGCTCAAGGGCCAGTTGCCCGAGCTGACCCTGGATCTCTCCCTGGACGGGACCATCCCCGCACCCTACGAGACCTGGCGCAAGGACTTCACCATTGACGGCGTGCTGGACAAGCAGGGCCGCCCGGTGGGCTTCATCCTCGAGGTCGGCTATGGCTGGCCGGAGCTGAAGATCTCCGACGTGCTGGCCGGCAATGTGCTGCCGACCTTCGATGTGAATGTGCGCTGCATCTCGCCGGACTTCGATCTGCGCGTGCTGCCCCAGCTCAAGATCAAGATGCCCAAGCTCAGCGCGCATGTGCTGGGCACCGACTACGAGTGGACCGTCCCGGGCGTGGACGCCAACGGCTATCTGAATGTGGCCTGGCCCCCGGGTCTGGCCGCCTTGGTGGACCCGAACAAGGCGCCGGCCGTGCTGGACCTGGGCGTGAACTTCCAGGTGCTGGAGATCCGTCCCTTCCTGCCGCCGCTGGAAGTCATCCCGCCCAAGATCCACTGGCTGGTGGCCGGCAAGGACTATGAGCTGGCGCCGCCGGTCACGGTGGTGACGCAGCAGGTCGAGGCCTTCAAGCTCAAGTACAGCCGCTTTGTCGACATGAGCAAGGCGCCGCTGACCGTGCGCCTGCCCGACATCACCCTGCCCTCGCTGAGCCTGTTCGACATCTTCCCCAAGCTGGACTTCAGCCTGGGCGACCTCACCTCCTGGATCCCGAGCATCGACATCGGCATCCCCGATCTCAATCTGCCAGGTCAGACCACCATCGGTCTGGATCAGGGCCTGAAAGACTTCAAGGCCGCGCTCAAGAAGCCCGGCAGCGCGCTGAAGTTCCCCATCATTGCCGACCCCACGGGCACCGTGCTCAAGCTGCTCACGGGCAAGCCGGCCGACCTGATGACCTTCACCCCGCCCAAGCTGGAGGTGAAGGTGGGCTTCCGGCAAATGTTCCCGGTCTTTGGTCCGCTCTTCGTGGGTCTGGCCGGCGAGATCAAGCTGCAGGCGGCATTGACCCTGGGCTTTGACACCTACGGCATCTCGCAGTTCCTGGACAGCAAGCGTGTCACGGACATCTTCAACGGCTTCTACCTCAGCGACAACATCATCGGCGGGGTGGACCGTCCCGAGGTGACGCTGTCCGCCAAGCTGGTGGCGATAGCGGAATTGAACGGAGGCATCGTGCGTGGCGGCGTCGAGGGCGGCATCAAGCTGCTGGGCACGCTGGACCTCTACGACGAGAACCTGGACAACAAGTACCGCGCCAACGAGCTGATCGCCGCGGTCTCGGACGACCCGCTGGACGTGGTCTCCATGAAGCTCAAGGGCACGGCCTATATCGCCGCCTATCTGGAGCTCTTCGCCCTGATCGACTACGTGCGGGTGTTCGAGTACACCTTTGTCGACGTCACCCTGTTCGAGTGGGAGCATGACCCCTCGGCCAAGAAGCCCGTGCTGGGCTCCATGGACGGCAGCGAGCTGACCCTGCACATGGGTTCGCGCATCGGCAGCATCGACGGCCAGGCCGCGGTGGACAAGGGTGCGAGCGACCGCAAGCGCCGCGACACCAACGACGGCAACGAGGAGTTCACCCTCACCGAGGAAGGCGGCCTCAAGGTCAGCGCCAAGCTGCCCAATGGCAACACCTACACCAAGACCTTCAGCGGCGTGAGCCGCGTCAAGGCCTTTGCCGGCGCGGGGGACGATCTGATCGACGCCTCGGCGCTCTCGGCGAATATCTCGGTGCTCTTCATCGCCGGTGCCGGCAAGGACGTGCTCAAGGGCGGTGCCGGCAACGACACCCTGATCGGCTCCGACTCCGGCACGGCCACGCTGATCGGCGGCGGCGGCAACGACACCCTGATCGCGCGAGGTGGCAGCACCACCATGCAGGGCGGCAGCGGCGACGACCGCTACCGCTTCCTGGCCAACTGGGGCCAGACCACCCTCAGCGACGTCAGCGGCGCCAACTGGCTGGACTTCGGTGCCCAGACCCAGGCCGTCACCGTCAACGATGCCCAGCTCAAGGCCTCGCAGGGCGGCAACACCGTCCAGTGGACCAAGGACGACACCATTGACCGCATCCGCGGTGGCTCCGGCGGCGACCTGCTGGACTTCTCGGGCGACGAGGGCGACCTGCTGATCACCCTGAGCGGCATGAACCAGGGCTGGGTCACCAATGCCGCCGGCGGCATGACCCAGACCGGCCTCAGCGCCGGTGCGGCCCAGCAGGCGGTGGGCGACGACCGCGGCTATGGCTACAAGTTCGAGGGCTTTGAGCACATCATCGGCGGCCGCGGCTCCGATGTGGTGCGCGTGCGCGACGGTGCCGGCGTGAGCGGCAGCCTGACGGGCGAGTCCACCCTGGGCGACCGCGAGAACCAGCGCAACACCCTGGACTTCTCGGAGTACAGCCGCGGCGTCAGCGTCAATCTGGAAGGCAGCAGCGCCTTTGGCAGCGCCAACAACAGCCAGGTCCAGGTGCGTGGCTTCCACAACCTCTTCGGCGGTCAGGGTGCGGACCGCCTGAGCGGCGATGGCCGCAACAACCTGATCGTGGGCAATGGCGGCAACGATGTGCTGGAAGGCCAGGCCGGCGCCGACCTGCTGGTGGCCGACACCTTCATCAGCTACCGCAACGAGGTGGCCAAGCCGGCAGGCCTGGCCAGCGTCAGCGACTACCTGAGCCTGCAGACCGCTGGCGCACTGGCGGGCTTTGGCGGCCAGGGCAATGCCATCGGCCGCAGCTGGATCTGGAAGGGCCAGACCCTGGAGAACCAGAACCTGCAAGGCGCCAGCCAGACGCTCAAGGGCGGCAGCGGCGACGACATCCTGATGGGCGCCCTGGGCTCGGACAGTTTCAATCAGGGCGGCAGCGGCGAAGGCAATGACACCATCCTGGCCGACCTGGGCCAGCTGATGGTGGACTTCCAAACCCGCCAGGTGCTGTTTGCCAAGACCTTCGGCCATCTGGGCGGCGGTGCCGACCGGATCTTCCTGGGATCGGGCAGCAATGTGGTGCTGGCCGGCGCGGCCGGCGACACCATCATGGGCGCCGACTCCGCCGACGCCACCAATCTGATCCTGGCCGACCACGGCGAGTTCAGCTTCAAGCGCGCCCTGGATCCCAAGGGCAAGTGGACCTTCACCGAGCAGGACGGCTTCCAGCACATGCTGGACTACGCCCTGTCCTATGTGGGCGAGAGCCAGGCGGGCAATGACAGCATCAGCCTGTCCAACGGCTCGGCCCTGGTGATCGGCGGTGGCGGTGCGGACCAGATCGGCTTTGCGGCCGGCAACTCCACGGCCAAGAACTTCCGCTTCATCGCCGGTGACCATGCCCGCGTTGAGACGGATGCCCGCGGCGGCATGACCCAGTTCTACAGCCTGGACACCACGGCCGGCACCGGCGGCGACGACCGCGTGCTGGTGGGTGACCCGCGTGACCAGTCCGACCGTCATCTGGGCAACAACTATGTGATCGGCGGCGTCGGTCAGGACACGGTGCTGATCAGCGCCGGTCGTGACGAGACCAGCGGCCAGCTCACGCATGGCCGCGCGCAGAGCGTGGACGTGATCCTGGGCGACAACGGTCGCATCGAGCGTCATGACAGCCTGGTGGCCGGCAGCGTGCCCAACCAGCTCAAGCGCGTGGCCAGCAGCGACTTCAACGACACGGCCATCCCGGCCGACGACCTGATCGTGGCCGGCAATGGCGACAAGGTGGTGCTGGGCGGCAGCGGTGCCGACCAGATCATCCTGGCCGCCTATGGCGAGGACCTGGTCGCGGGCACGCCCCAGTCCCATGCCACCCGCCTGGTGGCCGGCGACAACGCCAGCATCGACTTCGACAGCGCCGGTGGCATGACCGATATGGTTTCCACCGACAGCCGCTCCGAGACCGGTGGCCGCGACATCATCAAGATCGGCCGCAGCGGCAGCACGACGGCCCTGGGCCGCAATATCGTGATCGGCGGCATGGGCGCGGACGATGTCTTCATCGCCGGCCATGTCGACCCCCTCACCGGCCAGATCAGTGCCGGCACCGGCAGCTCCGAGGATCTGGTGATCGGCGACAACGGCGAGATCCGCCGTACCGCCCTGAGCAACCAGATGCTCAAGGCCGCCTCCACCGTGATCGACAAGGGCGGCGACGACCGCATCATCACCGGCCACGGTGGCCAGGTGCTGATCGGCGGCTTCGGCGCCGATCTGATCGTCGGCGGCAACGGCACCAGCATCGCGATCGGCGACAACGGTGAGCTGCTCTACGACCAGCTGGCCAAGAACGGCGTGCTGCGCCAGGTGCGCAGCAGCGACGAGGCCATTGGCGGCAACGATCGCATCCAGCTGGCCGAGGGCTACAAGCTCGTGATCGGCGGCTTTGGCCGCGACACGGTGGACATCAGCGCCAGCGGCCACGGCCTGCCTACCGATATGGCGCTGTTCACCGGCATCATGGGCCTGGTCAGCACCAGCGGCCTGTCCGGCAGCGCCCTGCAGACGGCGCAGACCGAAAACCGCGGTCGCACCGGTCGCTTCGTGGCCGGCGACAACGCCCGTGCGGTCTTCGACAACAAGGGCGGCCTGACCGATCTGCTGTCCACCGATGCGATCGCCGCCACCGGCAGCGACGACCAGATCACGCTGGGCCAGCGCAACACCCAGGCCGACCTCGGCCTGCAGGTGGTGCTGGGCGGCATGGGCGCCGACCAGATCACGGTCAGCCCCGGCGCGATCAGCGAGGACGTGATCTTTGGCGATGCCGGCGACTACCGCCGTCAGGCCCTGAGCTACGCCCTGCTGAGCATCGCCAGCAGCAATGCCGACAAGGGCGGCGACGACCGCATCAGCACCGGCCGCGGTCAGAAGATCGTGCTGGGCGGCATGGGCAGCGACCGCATCGACGTGGCCACGCGCGGCGCAGCCGACGGCGCCATCGTGCTGGGCGACAGCGGTCGCCTCAGCTACGAGGTCTCCGGCTCCGGCCAGCTGCAGCGCGTGGACAGCAGCGATCTGGGCTTCGGCGGCGACGACCGCATCCGCATTGGCGACGGCGAGGTGGTGGTGCTGGGCGGCTACGGCCGCGACAACATCGCCATCGAATCCGAGACCCGCAACTTCCGCGTGGTGGGCGGCGACAACGCCGGCCTGCAGTTCAGCCTGCATCCCGACACCGGTGCGCGCGTGCTGACCGATTTCGTCAGCAGCGACGCCAGCATCTCCACCGGCGACGGTGACCAGATCCAGCTCGGCCTGGTCGGCGCCGAGAACGCCGATATGGGCGAGGCCCTGGTCGTGGGCGGCATGGGCGCGGACCAGATGGCGGTCAGCGGCAAGACGGCTCGCGTCGTGATGGCCGGGGACAATATCGAGCTGCGCCGCAACAACCGCGGCGTGCTGCTCTCCCTGGCCAGCCTCGGCCTGGACCAAGGCGGCGGCGACAGCATGACGACGGTGGCCGGCGATGTGGTGATGGTCGGCGGCGTGGGCAATGACCTGATCCGCGCCGGCAGCGGCAACAGCATCGTGCTGGGCGACTCCGGCCGCCTGGTCTTCGACGCCAGTGGCTCCGGCGCGCTGCGCCAGGCCGTCAGCCTGGGCCTGGCCCAGGGCGGCAACGACGATATCGCCCTGGGCAGTGCCGGTGCCGATCGCGATGGCGACAAGCTCGTCATCGGCGGCGGCGGCGCCGACACCATCCAGCTGCTGTCGGCGCGCGGCACACGCCCCTTCGACGAGGCGCGTCCCGATGCGGCCAGCAACCCCGAGCGCGTGGTGGCCGGCGACAACGCCGCCATCCAGCTCGACGCGGCCGGCCGCATGACCGACTTCCTGAGTCTGGATGCCGACCCTGCCACCGGCGGCAATGACCAGATCAGCCTGATCATGAGCGGCCTGGCCCTGCCCGGCAATCCGCTGACCGACTTCAATCTGGTGGCCGGTGGCGTGGGCAGTGACCGCATCAATATCGTCGGCGCCACGCGCAGCCGCGATGTGATTGCCGGCGACAATCTGGAGTACCACCGCACCGATGGCAGCAACGCCGACCCGGCGCGCCGCTACCAGGACCTGTTTGCGGATGCCGTTTACGCCAGCGTGGGCGGCGACGACGAGATCCGCACCGGTGCCGGTCGCAAGATCGTGCTGGGCGGTGCGGGCCAAGACCAGGTCGAGACCCTGACCCAGGGCGATGAGGATCTGAACGTGCTCCTCGGCGACGCCGGCTCGGTGATCTTCGACACCCGCGGCAGCGGCGCCCTGAGCCAGATCCTGGCCACCCAGCCCCTGATCGGCGGCAATGACCGCCTCACGGTGGGCGGCGGACGCAGCTATGTGATGGGCGGCCGCGGCAGCGATGTGATCACGGTCAATGCCAGCGACGAGCAGCGCCGCTTCCTGATCGGCGACAACGCCCAGATCGACTTCACGGCCGGACAGCCCAGCTTCATCCAGAGCAGCGGTGTGGACGACACGGAGGTCGGTCAGAACGTGGACCGTTTCAATCTGCCGGCACGCGGCAGCCAGATCATCCTGGGCGGCGGCGGTCTGGACCTGCGCAGCGGTGGCAGCGTTGAGCGCGATGTGCAGCTGCCGGGCGCCGGCAGCATCGATCTGCGCGACCCGCTGAACCCGGTGATCAGCGTCACCCTGCTGGGTGAATACGGTGAACTGGGCCTGTTCGGCGCACCGCTGACCAAGCCCGAGCGCCAGCCCGGCCCCGATCCCGTGGACCCCGGCGTGATCATTGGCACCCCCACCGGCGAGGGCCGCGTGGCCGAGGATGGCAGCCTGGTGGCCAGCGGCAAGCTGGGCCTGCCGGCTCTGAGCGGCGGTGCGGCCACCTTCGCGCCCCAGGCCCTGGCCGGCCAGTACGGCCGCCTGAGCCTGGCGGCCGACGGCAGCTGGCGTTATGAGCTGGACAATGCCGCGGCCGCGGTCCAGGGTCTGCGCAGCGGTGAGAGCCGCCTCGAGACCTTTGTGCTGCGCACCGTGGACGGCAGCAATACCGTGGTCAGCATCACCGTGGCCGGCGCCGACGACGCGACCGAGTTCGGCGGCGATCTGGGCGGCGCGCTGCGCGAAAACCAGGGCGATACCCTGGCTGGCCGCATCAGCCTCAGCGACCGCGACGCCAGCGCCGCGGGCCTGCTGGCCCAGCAGCAGCGCCGTGGCCAGTACGGCTTCTTCAGCCTGGAGGAAGACGGGCGCTGGACCTATCGCCTGGATCTGGGCTCGGCCGCCCTGCAGGCCCTGGCGGCCGGCCAGGTCGGCGAGGAACGGCTGGAGTTCCGCGCCCTGGACGGCACGCTGGGCCAGTTGCTCATCCGCATCAGCGGCCTGAACAACCAGGCCGAGATCGGCGGCGAGCTGGCCGGCAGCATCAAGCCCGGCCAGGCCGAGACCGCCCGCGGTCAGGTGCAGGTGCGCGACGCCGACGCCGGCCAGTCCCGCCTGCAGGCCGGCCGCTTCGAGAGCGCCTACGGCGTGCTGGAGCTGGCCGAGGATGGCCGCTGGACCTATCAGGCCAAGACCGGTGCCGCCGCCCTGCAGGCCCTGCTGGAGGGGGAGCAGGTGGAGGACCGCTTCGAGCTGCTCAGCGCCGACGGCAGCGCCCGCGCCACGCTGCGCATCGCCATCAGCGGCAGCGAGGATGCTGCCCGCATCACGGGTGATCTGACCGCCACCCTGCGTCAGGACCGCATCGAGGCCCTGAACGGTCAGCTGCGCATCCAGGACCCGGATGCCGGCCAGGGCCGCTTCCAGGCCGGCGAGCAGCGCAGCGCCTACGGGGTGCTGAGCCTGGACACCGATGGCCGCTGGAGCTATCGCCTGGACGCCGGCTCGGCCGCCCTGCAAGCCCTGCGCGAAGGCGATCTGGTGGCCGAGGAGTTCCAGCTGCGCAGCGCCGACGGCAGCCGCGTCACCCTGCGCCTGAGCCTGCAAGGCCTGACCTCGCGCCAGGTCGATGTGGATGCGGCCACCGCCGCGCTGTCCGGCGACGCCGCCGCGCTGGGCCAGCAAAGCGGCACCGGCAGCAGCGCCGAGTCGGCTCAGCGCCAGGCCAGCAGCCCCACGGCCCAGGCCTTGCTAGCGCTGCAAGACCTGCAGACCCCGGCCTTCAAGGGCCAGGCCGAACCGACCCTGGGCGGTGGGCAGAGCCTGCTCGTGGGCCTGGTGGACAGCCCCCTGCGTGCCGAGACCAGCGCCGCCGCCCTGGGCGTGGAACTTGTGGAGCAGCCGCTGGAGCGTGCGCAGCCCTACACCCTGGGGGCGCGCGTCTTCGTGGAAAGCCAGAAGAGCCGTCCGAGCGAGATCCGCTACGAGACGAATGCCTTGCGCGCCAGCGAGATGTCCAGCGCGGCCGCCCTGCTCGATCAGGTCCTGGCCTCGGAAAGCACCCTGGCGGACAGCCCGCTGCAGACGCAGCGCGCCGAGGCCGCGGAGCTTGTTCCCGCCACCAGCGCCGCGAGCGAACAGCCCGAGGTTCAGCCCGCGCAGCCCAGGCCCGCCAACACCGCCCAGGCGGATGCCCAGGAACCCGCTCAGACCGAGCCCCTGATGGCCGCCGCCGTGCTGGCCGCCGCCCTGCCCCTGCAGCGCAGCGGCAAGGCGCCACGCGTGCGCTGGGACGCTCCTCTGGGCGGACCGCGCCGCTAAGGCCAGACCGGCTCATTTCATTCATTTCATCGACCCAACTCATGAGCACCATGGACGACAACAAGACCCTGCCGCAAGCCGGCACCAGCACCCCTAGCATCGTCTGGGACGACAGCCAGATGCAGACCAGCTACGCCAATGTCTGCAATGTGCTGGGCACCCGCGAAGAAATCATGCTGCTGTTCGGGGCCAACCAGGCCTGGCAGACCCAGCAGTCCGAGGTCAAGGTGAGCCTGTCCAACCGCATCGTGCTCAACCCCTATGCGGCCAAGCGCCTGCAGGCCCTGCTGGACCTGGGCTTGCGCGAGTACGAGAGCCGCTACGGCGAACTCAAGCTCTGAAACCGTCTCCCGAGCTTGCGTGATGTCCACTGCCTCCCCCATTCCAGCGCCGCTCTGGCAGACCTTGCTGGACGCCGATCCGCATCGCGACGCCGCGCTGCTGCACGCCAGCTGGCTGCAGGCCCTGGTCCAGGGCCTGGGTCTGAGCGGCGGCGCGGTCAGCGAGGCCGTGCTGGTGCTCGATGGCAGCCTGCTGGGCGAGCAGGGGCAGGCGGGGGATCTGCGCCCCGTGGCCAACTGGCCCCAGCGCGGCCAGCCTTGCTCGGCCGAGCTGGCGCTGATCTGTGAGGAGGCCCTGGCCCAAGGCGCAGCCCTGCAGCGCGCCCAGTCCGGGACCAGCCTGCTGGCTTATCCCCTGCTCCAGCGCGGTGCGCTGCAGGGCGTGGTGGGGCTGCGCTTTGCCGAGGCAGCGCCGCCGCGCCACAGCCGGGACTGGCTGCGCTGGGGCCTGGGCTGGCGGCGCTCGCCCGGGACACAGGGCGCGGGCGTGGAGCAGGACGCGCTGCGCGAGCGCATGCTGCTGACCCTGGAGCTGCTGACCACGGCCCTGGCCGAGCCCGACTGGCGCGCGGCCTGCAACAACGCGGTGACCGAGACGGCCCACAAGCTGGGCTGTGACCGCGTCTGCCTGGGCCTGCTGCGCGGCAAGCGTCTGCGCCTGCAGTCCCTGTCCAATGCGGCCGACTTCTCGGGCCGCCTGGACCTGGCCCATGCGCTGGAAGCCGCCATGGAGGAAGCCAGCGACCAGGGCCAGGCCCTGTGCCTGCTGGACGGCCAGCCCGCGCCCGAGCTGCCTGCCACCCTGGTGCTGCGCGATCAGCAGGCACTGCTGCGCGGCTTTGGCACCGGCAGCGTGCTCTCCGTGCCCTTCATGCTGGACGAGAAAAACCAGGGGGTGATGGTCTTCGAATGGCCGCTGCACCAGGCCCCCTCGGCCCTGGCCCTGCAGATGGCTCACGGTCTGCCGCCCCTGCTGGGGCGTGTGCTGCTGGACAAGCGCCACGCCCAGCGCGCCTGGCCCCTGCGCCTGCGCGACGCCCTGGCGGCCCAGGCGGCCAAGGTCTTCGGCCCGCGCCACGCCCTGCGCAAGCTGATGCTGCTGGGCCTGGCGCTGCTGGCCGCCTATCTGGCCACGGCCACCGGCCCCTATCGCATCGGCGCCCAGGCCACCCTGGAGGGCGGGGTGCGGCGCGTGATTGCCGCGCCCTTTGACGGCTTTGTGGCCAGCGCCCAGGTGCGCGCCGGCCAGGTGGTCAAGCAGGGCGATCTGCTGGCCACCCTGGACGACCGCGATCTGCGCCTGGAGAGCGAGAAATGGGCCAGCCAGCAGACCCAGTACGCCAAGCAGGCCCAGGAGGCCCAGGCCCAGCACAGCCTGGCCCAGATCCAGATCTCCCTGGCCCAGATCCGGCAGGCCGCCTCGCAGCGGCGCCTGTCCGAGACCATGTTGGCCCGCACCGCGGTGCGCGCACCGCTGGACGGCCTGGTGGTCAGCGGCGACCTCTCGCAAAGCCTGGGTGCCGCCCTCAAGAAAGGCCAGACCCTGTTCGAAATCTCGCCGCTGGATGCCTACCGGCTGATCCTGCAGGTCGAGGAGACCGATATCGACACCCTGGCCGTGGGCCAGCGCGGCAGCCTGATGCTGACCGCCCTGCCGGGCGAGACCTTCAACTTCTCCGTGCGCCTGCTGACGCCGGTGGCCAGCGCCCGCGACGGCCGCAATCTCTTCCGCGTGGAGGCTGAGCTGGACCCGGTCGGCGAGCGCGCGGCCCAGCTGCGCCCGGGCATGGAGGGCATTGCCAAGGTCGAGATGGGCGAGCGCCATCTGCTGTGGATCTGGACGCACCGCATGGGCGACTGGCTGCGCCTGCAGGCCTGGCAGTGGCTGGGGCTGTGAGGACGGCTGCATGAGTTCCGCCCTGTTCTCCACCTCCTGGTACCGCGTCGAGCAGATGCGCCCGGCCCTGCGCGGCCATGCGCGCCTGGTGCGTCACAGCTACCGGGGGCAGCGCTGGTATGTGCTGCAAGACCAGGCCAGCGGCCGCTTCCTGCGCCTGAACGAACAGGCCTGGCGCATCGTCGGCCTGATGGACGGCCAGCGCAGCCTGGCCCAGATCTGGGAGCAGGCCTGTCTGGGCCTGGGCGACGAGGCGCCCACCCAGGACGAGATCCTGCAGCTGCTGACCCAGCTGCACCAGGCCAATGTGCTGCTCAGCGACCGCCGCCCGGATCTGGACGATCTGGAGCAGCGCCGCCGCAAGCTGGGCTGGGCCCGCATCAAGCAGTACCTGGGCAATCCGCTCTCGCTCAAGCTGCCCCTGGTGGACCCGGACCGCCTGCTGGGCCTGATCGCGCGGCTGATGCCGCCCGCCCTGCTGCCCTGGCTGCTGCTGGCCTGGCTGGCCCTGGTGGGCTCCGGCATCGTGGGTGCGGCCATGCACTGGCAGGAACTCAGCGCCGACATCACCTCGCGCGTCTTCACCGCGCAGAACATGCTGCTGCTGGCCCTGGCCTTTCCGGTGCTCAAGGCCATCCACGAGCTGGGCCACGGGCTGGCGCTCAAGCTGCTGGGTCTGAGCTGCCACGAGATGGGCCTGATGTTCCTGGTCGCGGTGCCCGTGCCCTATGTGGACGCCAGCCAGGCCAGCGCGCTCAAGAGCAAGTACCAGCGCATGCTGGTGGGCCTGGCCGGCATGATGGCCGAGCTGGCGGTGGCCGCCGTCGCGCTGTGGCTGTGGGTGCTGGTCTCGCCCGGTGTGGGCAAGGCCTTTCTGCATCAGGTGCTGATCGCCGCCGGTGTCAGCACCCTGATCTTCAATGCCAACCCCCTGCTGCGTTTCGACGGCTACTACGTGCTGGCCGACTGGCTGGAGATTCCCAATCTGGCCCAGAAGTCCAATCAGTACCTGGGCCATCTGATCAACCGCCACCTCTTTCGCGTGCGCGAGGGCCTGCAGCCCCCGCCGCTGACGCCGCGCGAGGCACCCTGGCTGCTGGGCTACTGCATCGCCTCCTTTTGCTACCGCATGCTGGTGGCCGTGGGCATCGTGCTGCTGGTGGCGCCGCGCTTCTTCTTCCTGGGCGTGCTGCTGGCCATCTGGTCGGCCTGGGGCACCGTGGGCAAGCCGCTGCTGAGCCAGTTCAAGTACCTGGCCCTCAGCCCGGTGCTGCAGGGACGGCGCGCGCTGGCCTGGAGCCTGAGCCTGGGCTTTGCCACGGCGCTCACGGCCTTCATCGCCCTGGTGCCCCTGCCCTCCTGGACCAATGCCGAGGGCGTGATCTGGATGCCCGAGGCCTCGCGCGTGCGCGCCCACCACGCCTGCTTCGGCATGGCCGTGCTGTCGGCGCCGGGCAGCACGGTGCGCGCGGGCCAGCGGCTGCTGGCCTGCACCGATCCCGAGCTCGATGCCCAGCAGGCCCAGGCCGAGGCCAAGCGCGGCGAGCTGGGCTCGCGCCTGCGCCATGCCCAGGCCCTGGACCGTGTCCAAGCCCAGGTGGTGGAGGCCGAACTGCGCCACGCCAGCCAGCGCCTGGCCGATCTGGACGAGCGTCGCGCCCAGCTCAGCATCGCCGCGCCGGTGGATGGCATCTTCGTGATGCCCTCACCGCAGGACTTTCCGGGACGCTATCTGGAGCGCGGCGAGCACCTGGCCTATGTGCTGGAGCCGCGCCATTTCAGCCTGCTCACCGTGGTAGGCCAGGGCGAGGTGGACCGGGTGCGCCAGCACACCACCCGGGTGGAGCTGCGCAGCGTGGACCGCATCGGCCAGCTGCTGGCCGCGCGCCTGGAGCGCGAGGTGCCGGCCGCCACCACCCAGCTGCCCAGCCTGGCCCTGGCGCTTCAGGGCGGGGGCAAGATCGGTCTGGACCCCGGCAGCAACGCGCGCCAGGAACCTCAGGCCCTGGACTCGCTCTTTCACTTCGAGCTGCGCTTGCTGGGCGATGCCCTGCCCCAGGCCGTGGGCCAGCGCGTCTATGTGCGCTTCGTGCACGAGCCCGAGCCCCTGGCCCGCCAGTGGTACCGGCCGCTGCGCCAGCTCTTCCTGAAGACCTTTGCGAGCTGAGATGAGCGGCTTCTCACTGAGCTTCCACGCCGACCCCTACGCCCAGCGCCGCGACTGGACCGAGGCGCCCTGGCTGGACCGCGCCCTGGCCTGGTGTGGCCGCCGCCTGCTGCGCCGTGGCGCCCTGGGCCGCTTGGCGCTGACCCGCTTGCTGCGCGCGGTGCAGCAAGCCGAGGCGGGGCTGAGCTCCGCCGCGGCCCTGCAGGCGGAAGCTGGCGCGCTGCGCCGCGAGCTGGGTCGCGAGGGCTTCACCCCAGCCCTCAGCGCCCGCGCCCTGGCCCTGGTGCGCCAGCAGGCGCGCCTGAGCCTGGGCCTCACGCCCTTCGACACCCAGCTGCAGGGTGCCTATGTGATGCTGCAGGCCCGTGTGCTGGAGATGGACACCGGCGAGGGCAAGACCCTGACCGCCGGCCTGGCCGCGGCCGCCGCGGGCCTGGCCGGACTGGCCGTGCATGTGGTCACGGTCAACGACTACCTGGCCGCCCGCGACGCCGAGAAGCTCGAACCCCTGTACCGCGCCCTGGGCCTGCGGGTGGCGGTGGTGCTGGAGGGCGATGACGAGAGCACCCGGCGCGAGCGCTACCGCGCCGACATCGTCTACTGCAGCAACAAGACCGTGGTCTTCGCCTACCTGCGCGACCGCCACCCCCTGGCCGAGCGCATGCCGGCCCTGGCCCTGAGCCTGGACCGTCTGCTGGCGGGCCGCGACCAGGGCGGCAGCACCCTGCGCGGCCTGCATTTCGCCATCGTGGACGAGGCCGACAGCGTCTTCATCGACGAGGCCCGCACGCCCCTGATCCTCTCGGCCCAGCGCGGCGACGAAGCCGCTGCCGCCTACTACCGCGAGGCCATCGCCCTGGCGCGCCGCCTGCAGGCCGACCGCGACTACCGCCTCACGCTGCAGCCCCCGCGCGTGCTGCTCACCGGCGCGGGGCGCGCCCAGCTGCAGCGCTGGCTGCCCGAGCTGCCGCCCATCTGG
>NZ_JBKCLH010000161.1:0-21781 GCF_046300915.1 Roseateles sp.
CCAAAGCCTTCAAGGCCGCCGGCGCAGATTTGATCGACTGCTCTTCGGGCCAAGTCAGCAAGCAGGAAAAGCCGGTTTATGGACGCATGTTCCAAACCCCGTTTGCCGACCGAATCCGCCAAGAGGCTGACATTCCCACCATCGCCGTGGGCGCCATCAGCGAAGCCGACCATGTGAACTCCATCATCGCGGCCGGCCGCGCCGACCTCTGCGCCGTGGCACGCCCCCACCTGGCCAACCCGGCCTGGACCCTGAGCGAGGCCGCAAAGATCGGCTATCTGGGCGGCCCGGGTCTGGACTGGCCGCAGCAGTACCTCTCCGGCAAGACCCAGCTGGAGCGCGAGTTTGAGCGCCAGCGCGCTCAGGGCGGCGGTGCCGCCGCCGCTGAAGCTGCCAACAAGGCCCGGGGCGTATGAGCCAGCAGCGACATGCGGTGATCACCGGCGGCGGCAGCCGCATCGGCGCGGCCGTGGCGCGGCAGCTGCTGGACCAGGGACTGCGCGTCACGTTGATGGGTCGCAGCCTGGAGCGCCTGCGGGCGCAGCAGCAGGCACTGGGAGGCGAGGTGGGCATCCAGGCCTGCGATGTGGGCGATGAGGCCAGCGTGGCCACGGCTTTTGCGGCCGTGGGGCCGGTGGACATCCTGGTCAACAACGCCGGCCAGGTGGAGACCGCGCCCCTGGCCAGGACCTCGCTGGAGACCTGGCAGCGCCTCCTGAACGTGAACCTCACCGGCACCTTTTTGTGCAGCCGCGCGGTGCTGCCGGGCATGAGCGAACGCGGCTTCGGCCGCATCGTCAATGTGGCCAGCACCGCGGCACTCAAGGGCTATGCCTATGTGGCGGCCTATTGCGCGGCCAAGCATGGGGTGCTGGGCCTGACCCGCGCCCTGGCCCTGGAGACGGTGAAGAAGGGCATCACGGTCAATGCCGTCTGCCCCGGCTATACCGAGACCGAGATCGTGGCCCAGGCGGTGCAGACCATCATGGCCAAGACCGGCCGCACGGCCGAGGCCGCCCGCGCTGAGCTGGCCGCGGCCAATCCGCAGGGCCGCCTGATCCAGCCCGAGGAAGTGGCCGCCACCGTGGCCTGGCTGGTGGGCGAGGGCAGTGCCAGCATCACCGGCCAGGCGATTGCCGTGGCCGGTGGCGAGGTGATGTGAGGCCCGCCATGCTGGACGACGCCCTGCCCGAACCCGATCTGGAATCGCGCGTCAATGACCGCGATCACCAGGCCCTCAAGCTCTGGCTGCGCCTCCTGGCCTGCACCACGCGCATCGAGGACCAGCTCCGCCAGCGCCTGCGCGCCGACTTCGGCACCACTCTGCCGCGCTTTGACCTGCTGGCCCAGCTGGAGCGCCACCCCGATGGCCTGAGCATGCGCGAGCTCTCGCAGCGCCTGATGGTGACCGGCGGCAATGTGACCGGCATCACCGACCAGCTGGAGGCCGAAGGCCTGGTGCAGCGCGAGCCGCACCCCAGCGACAGGCGCAGCTTCACGGTCAAGCTCACGGCGGCCGGCCGGCGCCAGTTCAAGCGCATGGCGGCCACGCACGAGGGCTGGATCGTCGAGCTGATGGCCGGCTGGGACAAGGAACAGAAAAGCCAGGTCTACGAGCTGCTGGCCGGCTTGAAGACGCATCTGGCCGAAACCACAAGGAAGTAAGAGCGCCATGGACCAACATCTGATCAAGGGCAATCGTCAAAGCCTGGCCGACTACCGGCCCCAGCATTTCCTGTGGGAGCAGCGCGGCGCCGTGGGCCTGATCACCCTGAACCGCCCGGAGCGCAAGAACCCGCTGACCTTTGAGTCTTATGCCGAGCTGCGCGATCTATTCCGCACTCTGAGCTATGTGGACGAGGTGCGCGCCATCGTGCTGCAGGGTGCGGGCGGCAACTTCTGCTCGGGTGGCGATGTGCACGAGATCATCGGCCCGCTCACCAAGATGAGCATGCCCGATCTGCTGGCCTTCACCCGCATGACCGGTGATCTGGTCAAGGCCATGCGCGCCTGCCCCCAGCCCATCATCGCGGCGCTGGACGGTGTCTGCGCCGGCGCCGGTGCCATCATGGCCATGGCCTCGGACCTGCGCGTGGGCACGGCCCGCAGCAAGACGGCCTTTCTCTTCACCCGCGTGGGCCTGGCCGGCTGCGATATGGGCGCCTGCGCCATCCTGCCGCGCATCGTGGGCCAGGGGCGCGCCTCGGACCTGCTTTACAGCGGCCGCAGCCTGGGCGGCGAAGAGGGCTATCAGTGGGGCTTTTTGAACCGCCTGCTGGAGCCCGAGCAGCTGCTGGAAAACGCCCTGAGCTGGGCCGGCGAGATTGCCAGCGGCCCCAGCTTCGGTCACGCCATGACCAAGAAGATGCTGCACCAGGAATGGGCCATGGGCGTGGACGAGGCCATCGAGTCCGAGGCCCAGGCCCAGGCCATCTGCATGATGACCCAGGACTTCCACCGCGCCTACCACGCCTTCGTGGCCAAGCAGCGGCCCGAGTTCAAGGGAGACTGAGATGCATCTCAAGCACCTGGACTGGCCCTTCTTCGAGCCGCGGCACCGCGAGCTGGCGGCTTCGCTGGACGCTTGGTGCGCAGCTTATCTGGGGCCTGCGCATGGCGAGGATGTGGATGCCGAATGCCGCAGCCTGGTCAGGGCGCTGGGGGAGGGCGGCTGGCTGCAGCATGCGGTGGCCGCGGGCGAGGGCCAGGCCATCGACACCCGCGCCATCTGCCTGCTGCGCGAAACCCTGGCGCGCTACAACGGCCTGGCCGATTTCGCCTTTGCCATGCAAGGCCTGGGCTCGGGCGCCATCTCCCTGCAGGGCACGCCGGCCCAGCGGGCGCGCTATCTGCCGCGTGTGGCGCGCGGCGAGGCTCTGGCGGCCTTTGCCCTGTCCGAGCCCGAGGCGGGGTCGGACGTGGCGGCCATGCAGTGCAGCGCGGTCGTCGATGGCGACGACTACATCCTCAACGGCGAGAAGACCTGGATCTCCAACGGGGGCATCGCGGACTTCTATGTGCTGTTTGCGCGCACTGGCGAAGCGCCGGGAGCCAGAGGTATCAGCGCCTTCATTGTGGATGCCGGCCTGCCCGGCTTCGAGATTGCCGAGCGCATCGAGGTGATCGCGCCGCACCCGCTGGCGCGCCTGAAGTTCAGCAACTGCCGCGTGCCGCGCAGCCAGATGATCGGCGCGCCGGGCGAGGGCTTCAAGGTGGCCATGCGCACCCTGGATGTGTTCCGCACCTCGGTGGCCGCCGCGGCCCTGGGTTTTGCGCGCCGGGCCCTGGAGGAGGGGCTGCGCCAATCGCGCGAGCGCGCCATGTTTGGCGCGACTCTTGCTGATCTGCCCCTGACCCAGGCCAAGCTGGCCGATATGGCCTGTGGCGTGGACAGCTCGGCCCTGCTCGTCTATCGCGCGGCCTGGCAGCGCGACCAGGGCCAGACCATCACCCGCGAGGCCGCCATGGCCAAGCTGATGGCCACCGAGAACGCACAGCGCGTGATCGACGCCGCGGTGCAGCTGCACGGCGGACGCGGCGTGCGGCGCGGCGAGGTGGTGGAGTCGCTCTACCGGGAGATCCGCGCGCTGCGGATCTACGAGGGCGCCAGTGAAGTCCAGCAGTTGATCATCGGTCGAGACCTTTTGAAGAACGGCTAAAGCGCTATGAGCACCACCGCCCACCTGGATACCTTTGCAAGAGATCGCCTCCCTCCCAAAGACCAGTGGCCGGAGCTGCTGTTCGAGCTGACCAGCCTGCAGTTTCCCGAGCGCCTGAACTGCGCCGAGGCCTTGCTGGACCGCTGGGTGCGTGAAGGGCAGGGCGAGCGTCTGTGCATGGAGGGCGCGGGCGGCCTGCGCTGGAGCTATGCCGATCTGCAGGCCCAGGCCAACCGCATCGCCCGGGTGCTGGTGGAGGATCTGGGCGTGGTCAGCGGCAACCGGGTGCTGCTGCGCGGTGCCAACACGCCCATGATGGCGGCCTGCTGGTTCGCCATCATGAAGGTGGGCGCGATTGCCGTGGCCACCATGCCTCTGCTGCGGGCCAAGGAGCTGGTGCAGGTGGTCCAGAAGGCCGAGGTCAGCCATGCCCTGTGCGACGAGCGCCTGGCCGAGGAGCTGCAGCTGGCCCAGGCCCAGTGCTCCACGCTGAAGCAGGTGCTGCACTACGGTGGCGCGGGCGCGCTGGAGGCGCGGGCAGCGGCCAAGCCGACGGACTTCACCAATGTGGATACCGCGGCCGAGGACTGCTGCATCATCGCCTTCACCTCGGGCACCACGGGCCAGCCCAAGGGCACCATGCATTTCCACCGCGATGTGCTGGCCATCTGCCAGTGCTGGCCGGTGCACTGCCTGCGCGCGCGGCCCGAGGACAAGTTCATCGGCAGCCCGCCCCTCGCCTTCACCTTCGGCCTGGGTGGTCTGGTGCTCTTTCCCATGAGCATTGGCGCCTCCACCGTGCTGCTGGAGAAGGCCTCGCCCGAGGCCTTGCTGCCGGCCATCGCCCAGTACCGCGCCACCATCTGCTTTACCGCCCCCACGGCCTACCGCGCCATGGCGGCCCAGGTGGGCAGCCATGATCTGTCCAGCCTGCGCCAATGCGTGAGCGCCGGCGAGGCCCTGCCGGCCGCCACCCGCGCGCTCTGGAAGGAGGCCACGGGCATCGAGCTGATCGACGGCATCGGCGCCACCGAGCTGCTGCATATCTTCATCTCCCACACCGAGGCCGAGGCCCGCCCCGGTGCCACCGGCCGTCCCGTGCCCGGCTACCGGGCCTGCATCCTGGACGACGAGGGCCGGGTCTTGCCACCCGGCCAGGTGGGACGCCTGGCGGTGAAGGGCCCCACCGGCTGTCGCTACCTGGCCGATGAGCGCCAGGGCCGCTATGTGCAGGGCGGCTGGAACCTGACGGGCGACGCCTATCTGATGGACGAGCAGGGCTACTTCGTCTACCAGGCTCGCACCGACGACATGATCATCTCCGGCGGCTACAACATCGCCGGCCCCGAGGTGGAGAGCGCCCTGCTGCTGCATCCCAAGGTGGCTGAATGTGCGGTGGTCGGCGCCCGCGACCCGGAGCGCGGCGAGATCGTCAAGGCCGTTGTGGTGCTGCGCGAGGGGGTGGGGCAAGACCCGGCCCTGATCAAAGAGTTGCAGGACTTCGTCAAGGCCAGCATTGCGCCCTACAAGTACCCGCGTGCGATAGAGTTCCGCGCCAGCCTGCCGCGCACCGAAACCGGCAAGCTGCAACGTTTCCGTCTGCGTCAAGAAGCCCTATAACCGGAGAGAACGACGATGAGCAAGAAGACGACGAATGCTGTGCTGTGTGCGGCCCTGCTGCTGGGTCTGGGTGCCGGGGCCAGCACGGCTTGGGCGGCCGACAAGGTCAAGATCGGTCTGCTGTCCACCCTCTCCGGCCCCGGCGCCGGCCTGGGCGTGGACATCCGCGATGGCTTCAATCTCGCGCTCAAGCATGCGGGTGGCAAGTTTGGCGGCCTGCCGGTCGAGTTGATCGTGGCCGACGATCAACAGAATCCCGACGTCGCCAAGCAGACGGCCGATCGCCTGCTCAAGCGCGACAAGGTCGACGTCATGAGCGGCATCGTGTTCTCCAACATCATGCTGGCCGTGGGGCCCAGCGTGTTCGCGGCCCAGGTGCCCTATGTGTCGGCCAACGCCGGCCCCTCGCAGTACGCCGGGGAGCAGTGCAACCCCTACTTTTTCAATGTGGCCTGGCAAAACGACAACCTGCACGAGGCGGTTGGCAAGACCGTGATGGACAAGGGCTTCAAGAAGGTGGTGCTGCTGGCGCCCAACTATCCCGCCGGCAAGGACGCCATCAACGGCTTCAAGCGCTTCTACAAGGGCGCGGTGGCGGACGAGATCTACACCAAGCTCGGCCAGCTGGACTACTCGGCCGAGCTGGCCCAGGCCCGCGCCGCCAAGCCGGATGCCATGTACATCTTCCTGCCCGGGGGCATGGGCATCAACTTCATCAAGCAGTTCGTGGGCGCCGGCCTCTCCAAGGACATCACGCTCTTCGGCCCCGGCTTCTCGGCCGATGAGGACGTGATCAAGGCCGTGGGCGAGCCCATGCTGGGCATGTTCAACAGCTCGCACTGGGCGCACGATATGGACAATGCCGCGAACAAGAAGTTCGTGGCGGACTTCCAGAAGGAATACGGCCGCCTGCCCTCGCTCTACGCCTCCCAGGGCTATGACGCGGCGCAGTCGATCGCGGCCGCGGTGCGAGACGTGAAGGGCAATGTCGATGATCGCGCCGCGGTACTCAAGGCCCTGAAGGCCGCCAAGTTCGATTCGGTGCGCGGCCCCTTCAAGTACAACAACAACCAGTACCCGGTGCAGGACTACTACCTGCGCGTCATCACCAAGGACAGCCAGGGCCGTGTCACCAACAAGACCCTGGGCAAGATCTTCAGCAATCACGCGGATGCCTACGCAGCCTCGTGCAAGATGAAGAGCTGAGTCTTAAGCCATGGACTGGATTCTGGTGGCCGAGCAGGCCCTCAACGGCCTGCAGTTCGGGCTCATGCTCTTCTTGCTGGCCGCCGGGCTGACCCTGGTGTTCGGCATCATGGACATGATCAATCTGGCCCATGGCTCGCTCTATATGGTGGGGGCCTATCTGGCGGCGGCGGTGGCCGCGGCCAGCGGCTCCTTCCTGCTGGCGGTGCTGGCGGCCCTGGTGGGCACGGCGGCTTTCGGCATGCTGCTGGAGGTGGCCCTGCTGCGCCGGCTCTATCAGCGTGACCACCTGAGCCAGGTGCTGGCCACCTTCGCCCTGATCCTGATGATCAATGAGGGCACGCGCATGATCTGGGGCTCGCAGCCGGTGATGCTGAACCTGCCCGCCGCCCTGTCCGGTCCGGTGGAACTGGTGCCGGGTCTCTACTACCCGGCCTACCGCCTGCTGATCATCGGCGTAGGGCTGGCCGTGGCCTTGCTGCTCTACCTGCTGGTGACCCGCACCCGCTGGGGCATGTGGGTGCGCGCCGGGGCCTCCAACCGCGCCATGGCCACGGCCATGGGTGTGAACATCCGCTGGCTGTTCACGGCGGTGTTCGGCTTTGGCGCCGCCCTGTGCGCCCTGGCCGGCTCCCTGCTGGGGCCGTTGCTGGCGGTGCAGGTGGGCATGGGGGAGAGCATCCTGATCCTGGCCGTTGTGGTGATCGTGATCGGCGGCATCGGTTCCATCCGTGGCGCCCTGGTCGGCGCGCTGCTGGTGGGCCTGGTGGACACCAGCAGCCGCACCCTGCTGCCGGCTTTGCTGCGCCAGCTGGCCTCGCCCGAGGTGGCCTCCAATCTGGGGCCGGCCCTGGCCTCCATCCTGATCTATGTGCTGATGGCGGCCGTGCTCTTCTGGAAGCCCCAGGGCCTGTTCCCCGCCCGAGGATGAGGACCATGCGTACAAGCCTTCTGCATCACCACGGCGCCGGACGCTGGATCTGGCCCCTGCTGTCCCTGCTGGCGGCCCTGCCGCCTCTGCTGGGCGCCTTCGGCCTGGAGTTCTATGTGGGCGTGGCCACGCGGGTGCTGATCTTTGCCATTGCCGCCTCCAGCCTGAATCTGATCCTGGGCTTCGGCGGCCTGGTGAGCTTTGGCCATGCGGCCTTTGTGGGCCTGGGCGCCTACACCGTGGGCATCCTGATGGACGCCGGTGTCACTTCCGCCTGGATTGCCTGGCCGGCAGCCATGCTGGTGGCAGGTCTTGCGGCGGCGCTGATCGGCGCCATCAGCCTGCGCACGCGGGGGGTGTACTTCATCATGATCACCCTGGCCTTTGCGCAGATGTTTTACTACCTCATGGTCTCGCTCAAGGCCTATGGGGGCGAGGATGGCCTGCCCCTGGCTGCACGTTCGAGCCTTGCGGGCCTGAATCTGGCCGATGACGCCAGCTTCTACTGGGTGGTGCTGCTGCTCTTTGCCGCGGTCCTGCTGGGCATGCAGCGCCTCTTGAACTCGCCTTTCGGCTGGCTGCTGCAGGGGGCCAAGGAGAACGAGACCCGCATCGGGGCCGTGGGCGGGCGAGTCTTTGAGCTGCAGTGGCAGGCTTTCGTGCTGGCGGGCGCCATCGCCGGCCTCGCGGGCGCCTTGCTGGCCAATCTGAATGGGCTGGTGACGCCGCACATCATGCATTGGTCGCAGTCGGGCCAGCTGATGGTGATGGTCATCATCGGCGGAGCGGGCTCGCTGTGGGGCGGTGCACTGGGTGCCGCCACCTTCTTGCTGCTGGAGGAGCTGCTGGCCGGCTACACCCTGCACTGGCAGCTGGCCCTGGGCGTGCTGCTGCTGGGCGTGGTGCTGTTCGCGCCGCGCGGCCTGGCCGGCCTGAGCTTCAAGCGCGGAGTCAAGCACCATGGCTGAGTCTCAAGCCCTGCTGCGGGTGCAGCATCTGGTCAAACGCTTCGGCGCCCTGGCCGCCACGGACGACGCCAGCTTCGAGGTGGCGCGCGGCGAGGTCCATGCCCTGATCGGCCCCAATGGTGCAGGCAAGACCACGCTGATCCACCAGATCTCGGGCGCCCTGGCGCCGGATGCGGGCCAGATTGTCTTTGAGGGGCAAGACCTGACCCGTCAGCCCATGGCCCGGCGCGTGCAGGCGGGTCTGGTGCGCAGCTACCAGATCACCAGCATCTTCAAGCGCTTCTCGGTGCTCGACAACCTCGCCCTGGCCCTGCAGGCGCGCCGGCCCGGCCGGCCCTCCTGTTGGCGCAGCGCCCTGCGTGATGAGGCCGTCTACGCCCAGGCCCAGGCGTTGCTGGCGCGCATCGGCCTGGCCAGCCAGGCGGATCGCGTGGCCGGCAGCCTGGCCCATGGCGAGCAGCGCCAGCTGGAGGTGGGACTGGCCCTGGCCGCCCAGCCTCGCCTGCTGCTGCTGGACGAACCCATGGCGGGCATGGGGCCCGATGAGTCGGAGCGCATGGTGGCCCTGCTGCACTCGCTCAAGGCCGAGGGCTTGACCCTCTTGCTGGTGGAGCACGATATGGACGCGGTCTTCCGCCTGGCCGATCGCATCTCCACCCTGGTCTTCGGCCGCGTGATCGCCAGCGACACGCCCCAGGCCATCCGCGAGCACCCCGAGGTGCGCAAGGCCTATCTGGGCGAGGACGAGGAACTGGAGGCCGCACTGTGAGTCTGCTCGAGGTATCGGGGCTGGAAGCCTGCTACGGCCGCAGCCAGGTGCTGTTCGGCCTGGACCTGCGGGTGGAACAGGGTCAGGTCGTGACCCTGCTGGGCCGCAATGGCATGGGCAAGAGCAGCACGCTCAAATGCCTGACGGGCTGGATGGCCCCCAGCGGCGGCCGCATCCGCTTTGCCGGCGAGGACGTGACGGGCTGGGGTGCCGATCGCATCGCGCGCCTGGGTCTGGCCATCGTGCCCGAGGGGCGCCAGGTCTTCCCCAATCTCTCGGTGCGCGAGCATCTGGAGGCCTTTGCCGCCAACCGCAGCGGCTCGCGCGAGCCCTGGGATGTGGAGCGCGTCTTCGTGCTCTTCCCACGCCTGCGGGAGCGCAGCAGCAATATGGGCAACCAGCTCTCGGGCGGTGAGCAGCAGATGCTGGCCATAGGCCGGGCCTTGGTGACCAATCCGCGTCTGATGATTCTGGACGAGGCCACCGAGGGCCTGGCCCCGCTGATCCGCGAGGAGATCTGGTGCTGCCTGGCCACCCTGCGCGCCGCGGGCCAGACCATTCTGGTTGTGGACAAGTATGTGAAGCGCCTGATACGCCTGGCCGACCAGCACAGCATCCTGGAACGTGGCCGCGTGGTCTGGCAGGGCGATTCGGCGGCCCTGGATGCCGACCATGGCCTCTGGCATCGCTATCTGGGGGTCTGAGCCCATGAGCAAGGACAGGATTGTTTTCGAACGCCAGGAGCTGGTTCGCTTCGGCCACTGCGACCCGGCGGGCATTGTTTTCTATCCGCGCTATTTCGAGATGCTCAATGCGCTGATCGAGGACTGGCTCACCCATGGGCTGAGCGTGGACTATGCGCAGCTGCTGGGTCCGCGCCGTGTGGGTCTGCCCACGGTGGAGCTGAAGAGCGAGTTCAAGGCCATCAGCCGCATGGGCGATGTGCTGCGCCAGACCATCGCCATCGAGAAGCTGGGACGCAGCTCCCTGGCGCTGCGGGTGGTGTTCGAGGGCAGTGACGGCCCGCGGGTGCGCTTTGCCCAGGTGCTGGTCTGCACCTCGCTGGAGACCCACAAGGCCCAGCCCTTTCCCGATGATTTGCGCGCCGCCCTGGAACGCGCTGTAGGAGACGAGCCATGAACACCAACAAGCAGATTCTTCAGCCCGCCGGCTGGGCGCCGCCGCGCGGCTATGCCAATGGCGTGGCCGCCAGCGGGCGCCAGATCTATGTGGCCGGTCAGATCGGCTGGAATGCGCAGTGCCAGTTCGAGAGCGACGATTTTGTCGATCAGGTACGCCAGACCCTGCTGAACATCAAGGCCGTGCTGGCCGAAGCCGGTGCCGGCCCCGAGCACATCACGCGCATGACCTGGTACCTGATCGACAAGCGCGAGTACATCGCCCGCGGCCGCGAGGTGGGCGCGGCTTATCGCGAGGTGCTGGGTACCGAGTACGGCATTGCGATGAGCGCGGTGCAGGTGGGCGGCCTGATGGAAGATCGGGCCAAGGTGGAGATCGAAGTGACCGCCGTGCTGCCCTGAACCGGCACGGCTTTGGCCCGTTTAGTAGCGCTCTGCGCGTAGCACGCTCACATTGCTGAAGTACATCACCACGCTGTAATCCTCCGCGTACTTGGCCAGTACCGCGTCGGCGATCGCATCGGCGACGGACGGCTCGCAGATCACCTTGATCTCGATGGTGCGGTTGGCCTCCCAGTCGCCGTCGCGCTCCCCTTCCGGAAAAGCGCCTCGCACCTCGCTGATGGTCCAGACATGGGCCTGGTGGCGCTTGAGCTCGGCCAGCAGACGCGGCTCCAGCGCGGCCTCGGCCACCAGGGTCAGCTTGGTCTTGGGGTGGTGCTTGTTGTTCATCGCGTGAAGTGCGGAGCGAGGTGCAGGTACAGCGGAATGCCCACCAGCAGATTGAAGGGGAAGGTGACGCCCAGGGCGCAGGCGATGGCCAGCCCGGTATTGGCCTGGGGGACCGCCACGCGCAGCGCGGCCGGCGCCGCGATATAGCTGGCACTGGCCGCCAGTGTGGCGAGCAGGGCCACGCCGCCGACTTGCAGTCCCAGCAGCATGCCCAAGGTCGCCCCGGCCAGGGCCAGCAGCGGTGGTAGGGCGCAGCCAAGGAGCACGAGCTTGATGCCATGGCGCTTGAGCGCCCCGAGCTGGCCGCCCGCCACCAGGCCCAGCTCCAGCAGGAACAGGGCCAGCACGCCTTTGAAGGGGTCGATGAACACCGCCTTGATGGGCGCCACGCCCGCGTCTCCCGCCACCGCACCGATGAGCAAGCCGCCCATCAGCAGCAAGACACTCTTGCCCAGCAGCACCTCGTGGGCCAGCAGATCCCAGCGGATGCGGCCACTGCCGGTATCCGCGCGCTTGAGTGCCAGGCGGGCCAGCACGATGCCCACCACCAGACCCGGCGCCTCCATCACTGCCACCCACAGGGCGGCGTGTGATTCATAAGGCAGGCCGGCGCGCTGCACCGCGGTCAGGGCCACGGCGAAGGTCACGACGCGGACCGAGCCGTAGTGCGCAGCCAGGCCGGCGGCATCCACGGGCTTGAGCCCGGCCAGGCGCAGCAGCGGCGTGACGGCCAGAGGGACCAGGGCGCCCAGAATCATCACGCCCAGCACCTGGGGCAGCAGGTCCATCAGGGGTTGCCGGCTCAGCTCCAACCCGCCTTTGAGGCCTATGGCCAGCAGCAGATAGATGGTGAGGGTTTCGTACAGGGCTTCCGGCAGGCGCAGATCACTCTTGACCACGCGCGCGAAAACCCCAAGGGCAAAAAAGAGGACAACGACGTCGAGCATGGGCGTGGATTGTCGCAAAGCCGTCGGGCTTTTCGAGCCGCGCTGCCTGAGCGCGTTTCGGGACTTGCCGCCTCGGTGTGTGCCGACGCTCCTCAGTCACGGCGGCGAGCCGCCAGAAAGGCCTCCCGAAGACCCGCAGCGGAGTCGCGCCGCCAGGCCGCGAACACATGGCTGCGGTCCATGGTTTCGGCCAGGGGCTTGAACACCGCGCCCTGGATGCCGGCCTCACGAAAGGCCGCGGGCACGATGGACACGCCGAGGCCTCGCGCCACCAGGGACACGACCGAGAGCCAGTGCCGTCCCTCATGCTGCAGACGGGGGTAGAAGCCCTGCTGGCGGCACATCTCCAGGATGCGGGCGTGATAGTCCGGTGAGCCGCGGCGCGAGAACAGGATGAAGGGCTGGTCGCTCAGGCTGGACAGGGTGAGCCGCCGCTTCTGCGCGGCCGCATGGCTGGCAGGCAGGCAGGCCATGAAGGGCTCGTCGTAGAGGGGGCAACTGGCCAGGCTGGGCGGCAGTCGATCGCTGTGCAGCAGGGCCAGGTCCAGCTCTTCCTGCAGCAAGGCCTGGATCTGGTCCTGGGAGTTGAGCTCCACGACGACCACCTCCACCCTCGGGTGTGAGGCTTGGAAGGCCGTCAGCCAATCCGGCAGCCCATGAAACAGGGTGGACCCCACAAAGCC
This sequence comes from Roseateles sp., assembly GCF_046300915.1. Lineage (GTDB taxonomy): Bacteria > Pseudomonadota > Gammaproteobacteria > Burkholderiales > Burkholderiaceae_C > Kinneretia. Next base: position 12,655 of record NZ_JBKCLH010000161.1, read on the forward strand.
CAGGCGCAGCCGGCCGATCTCGCCGGCCTCTACCTCACGGGCCTGGGAGCAGGCCTCCTCGAAACGTCCCAGGAGCGACTGGGCGCTGGCTTGAAAGGCCAGCCCCGCTGGCGTGAGGCGCACGCCCTTGCTGTCGCGGTCCAGCAGGCGTGCACCCACGGCCGACTCCAGCTGCTGCAGGGCGACCGAGAGCGGTGGCTGAGACATGGCCAGCCGCTGGGCGGCGCGGCCGAAGTGCAGCTCCTCGGCCAGGGCCAGGAAGTAGCGCAGATGGCGCAGTTCCACGCGCTTGAGATCCACGGCGGCAGGGGTGGAGAGGGTCATACTCTGTGCCTATTGTTGAATGGCTTATTCGTATTGGACACGAATGGCTGCACGCGGAATACTGGCGCTCATCAAGCCGGAGTCCGCTCGCGCCCGGCGCATGACATTCACGCAGGAGACTTTCACCATGGCCAGCAACAAGGCACGATTTCAATGGGACGATCCGCTGCTGCTGGAGCAGCAGCTCAGCGAGGACGAGCGTGCGGTGCGCGATGCGGCCCGCGCCTATTGCCAGGACCGCCTGGCCCCGCGTGTGCTGGAGGCCTTCCGTCATGAGAAGACCGATGCCGCCATCTTTCGCGAGATGGGCGAGCTGGGCCTGCTGGGCCCGACCATTCCCGAGCAGTACGGCGGCGCCGGCCTGAACTATGTGTGCTACGGCCTGATCGCCCGCGAGGTGGAGCGCGTGGACTCGGGCTACCGCTCCATGATGAGCGTGCAGAGCTCCCTGGTGATGGTGCCCATCAATGAGTTCGGCAGCGAGGCCACCAAGCAGAAGTACCTGCCCAAGCTGGCCAGCGGCGAGTGGATTGGCTGCTTCGGCCTGACCGAGCCCAACCACGGCTCCGACCCCGGCTCCATGATCACCCGCGCCCGCAAGGTGGACGGCGGTTACGAGCTCAGCGGCGCCAAGATGTGGATCACCAACAGCCCCATCGCCGATGTCTTCGTGGTCTGGGCCAAGGATGACGGCGGCCAGATCCGCGGCTTTGTGCTGGAGAAGGGCTGGAAGGGCCTGTCCGCCCCGGCCATCCATGGCAAGGTGGGTCTGCGCGCCTCCATCACCGGCGAGATCGTGATGGACAAGGTCTTCTGCCCCGAGGAGAACGCCTTCCCCGAGGTGCGCGGCCTGAAAGGCCCCTTCACCTGCCTGAACAGCGCCCGCTACGGCATTGCCTGGGGCGCCCTGGGCGCGGCCGAGTTCTGCTGGCACACCGCGCGTCAGTACACCATGGACCGCCAGCAGTTCGGCAAGCCCCTGGCTGCCAACCAGCTGATCCAGAAGAAGCTGGCCGATATGCAGACCGAGATCACCCTGGGCCTGCAGGGCTGTCTGCGCCTGGGTCGCATGAAGGACGAGGGCACGGCCGCGGTGGAGATCACCTCCATCATGAAGCGCAACAGCTGCGGCAAGGCCCTGGACATTGCCCGCATGGCGCGCGACATGCTGGGCGGCAATGGCATCAGCGACGAGTTCGGCATTGCCCGCCATCTGGTGAACCTGGAGGTGGTCAACACCTACGAGGGCACGCACGACATCCATGCCCTGATCCTGGGCCGTGCGCAGACCGGCATCGCCGCTTTCTGAGCGCGAGCGGGGCGGTCCGGGCCGGCGGCCGCTTTAGCGCGCCGCCGGAGCGTTCACCAGGATCTTGGCCGCCTCGATGCGCTGGGCCAGGGGCGCGCTGGCGTCATTCATCACCTGCAGCAGGAACTGCCGGGGGTCTTCGATGCGGCCCGTGCTGGCAGCGCCGGCGCTAGTGGCCGCTGGGGCCGACGCCGCCGCTGAGGCCGGTGTATCCGATGCCGCCGCTGGCGCCAGCTGGGCCAGGGCTGCGGCAAAGGCCTCGGGCTTGATCGAGACCAGGGGCTTGAGCAGATCGGCCTGGCCATCGTCGCTGGGCGGCATGTCCAGCCAGGGCGTGTCGGCGAACACCGGGGCCAGGTCCGCCGCCACAAAGGCCGACCAATGGCCTTCACCGCCGACTTGCTCCGCCGGCACCCGGGCCGCGTGGTGCGGGCCTGCAGCTTCGGCCTGGGGCAGCAGCTCCAGGCGTTGAGCGCTCAGATCGGCCAGATAGCGGCGCTGCAGACCTTGCAAAAAGCGCTGAGCCTGATCCAGGTCCACCGCCTGGGCCAGTGAGAACCAGAGTTGGATGGCATCGCGCCCCGAGACGGCGATGGCGGGCGCGGGCAGGTCCAGGTCTTGCTGTACGTCGTTCCAGACCTGGCCCAGCCGGCTCCAGTCAGCCGGGGCGTGCAGGGCCAGCACCAGGGCCCGGCTGCACCCTTGGGGGCTCAGCAGGCTGTCAACGTCGTGCAGATACAGGCGGGAGAATTCGGCGGTCAGTCGGCTCATGGCGATGCGGCAGGAGAGACATCACTGTAGCGGCGCCGCGACCGTGGTCGCGCGGGCTTTCAGTTCAGCGCCGTGGCGCTCACACCCTTGTCGGCGCTGAGGTCGGCGCGGCGCGCGCCGGTGAAGCGCTTGGCCCAGTAGGCATCGCGCATGTCTTCCACGCGCACCTTGCCACCGGCCCGCGGAGAGTGGATGAACTTGCCGTCGCCCACGTAGATGCCCACATGGGAGAAGGTGCGGCGCATGGTGTTGAAGAACACCAGATCGCCCGGCTTGAGCTCGTCCTTCTTGATGGGCAGCAGGCTGGAGAGCTTGGCCTGTTCATCGGCGCGGCGCGGCAGCACCAGCCCCACGCTCATCTCGAAGATATGGCGGGTGAAGCCCGAGCAATCGAAGCCGCTTTCGGCGGAGTTGCCACCCCGCTTGTAGGGGACGCCCAGGAAGTTCATGGACGAGAGCACGAGCTCCGAGGCCTTGTCCCGCACCTGGCCCAGCAGGCCCTCGTTGGCTGCCTGTCCCAGGATGCCGCGCTCGATCAGGAAGCGGCTGACCACATCACTGGCGGGCTGGGCACTACTTTGGGAGGCTGCCGCCTGGGCGGGCAGGGCGGCCGTCGGCAGCTGCTGAGCCCGGGCCGAACCTGCGGCCAGCGCGCACGACAGCAGCAGACCCCAGGCCAGAGTCAGGCCTTGCAGTCGGTGTCGGGGGGCGGCAGAAGGGGCGGCGCGGCTGGCGTCGAACATGGTGGTCGGCGCGCAGCTTAGGCGGGAGCTAAGCGGACGGTCAAGCGATATGGTCGGGCCTTGCGGGTAAGTCCCCAGGCCTCTGGCGAGGTTTAGGTACAAACCCGATTGGAACACAGAACTGCCTGAAAACCCCCTGTGCAGGGGCTTGAGCTGGCGCAAACATCAGCCGTGATGGCCACGGATCGTGATGTAGATCTCGTTTGGGTCAGGCTGCCGTCAGTGCAACTGCCTGAAATATGAAACCGGGCTGTAACTACAAAACCCAGGAGACGGCGCGATGACGAATCAGGTTCGGGACCCCTATCAAGACTTTCATGAGCGTTCGCTGCGCGATCGCGATGCCTTCTGGACCGAGCAGGCCGCGCTGATCGACTGGCAGCAGCCTTTCGAGCAGGTCTGCGACACCAGTCGCCCGCCTTTTGCGCGCTGGTTCGTGGGCGGGCGCACCAATCTGTGCCACAACGCGGTGGACCGTCATGCGGCCAGCCGCCCCGAGGATAGGGCCCTGATCTGGGTCTCCACCGAGGTGGAGCAGGAGCGCGTCTACAGCTTTGCCCAGTTGCAGCGCGAGGTGGAGCGCATGGCGGCCATCCTGCAGGCTCAAGGCGTGGGGCAGGGCGACCGGGTGCTGATCTATATGCCCATGATTCCCGAGGCCGCCTTCGCCATGCTGGCCTGCGCACGCATAGGCGCCATCCACTCGGTGGTGTTCGGCGGCTTTGCCAGCGTGTCCCTGGCCAGCCGCATCGAGGATGCCAGCCCTAAGCTCATCGTCAGCGCCGATGCCGGCAGCCGCGGTGGCAAGGTCGTGCCCTACAAGCATCTGCTGGACGAGGCCATCTCGATTGCGGCGCACAAGCCCGCGGCCGTGCTGATGGTGGACCGCGGCCTGGCGCCCATGAGCCGGGTGGCCGGACGGGACCTGGACTACGCGGCCCTGCGCGAGCAGTATCGGGACGCCCAGGTGCCCTGCGCCTGGCTGCCGGCCGAACACCCCAGCTACACGCTCTACACCAGTGGCACCACGGGCAAGCCCAAGGGCGTGCAGCGCGACACCGGCGGCTATGCCGTGGCCCTGGCGGCCAGCATGCAGCACATCTTCTGCGGCCGGCCCGGTGAGACCTATTTCAGCACCAGCGATATCGGCTGGGTGGTGGGCCACAGCTACATCATCTACGGTCCTCTGCTGGCCGGCATGGCCACGCTGATGTTCGAGGGTCTGCCCACCCGGCCCGATGCCGGCATCTGGTGGCAGCTGGTGGAGAAGTACCGGGTCACGGTGATGTTCAGCGCGCCCACAGCGGTGCGCGTGCTCAAGAAGCAGGATCCGGCCTATTTGACGAAGTACGACCTGTCCTCGCTGCGCGCGCTCTTCCTGGCCGGTGAGCCGCTGGATGAGCCCACCTCGCGCTGGATCTGCGAGGGTCTGGGCAAGCCGGTGATCGACAACTACTGGCAGACCGAGACCGGCTGGCCGATCCTGACCGTGGCCCATGGCGTGGCGCCCACGCCCACGCGCTTTGGCTCGCCGGGCCGGGCCATGTACGGCTATGACGTGCGCCTGCTGGACGAGAACACCGGCGAGGAGCTGCGCGAGCCCAACACGAAGGGCGTGCTGACCATTGCCTACCCCCTCCCGCCCGGCTGCCTGCAGACCGTGTGGGGCGACGACGAGCGCTATGTGAAGACCTACTGGTCCAGCATCCCGGGCCAGCAGGTCTATTCCACCTTTGACTGGGGTCTGCGCGATGCGGACGGCTACTACTTCATCCTGGGCCGTACCGATGATGTGATCAATGTGGCCGGTCACCGCCTGGGCACGCGGGAGATCGAGGAGAGCATTGCCAGCCATCCCAATGTGGCCGAGGTGGCCGTGGTCGGCGTGGCTGATGCGCTCAAGGGCCAGGTGGCCATGGCTTTTGCCGTGCTCAAGAATCCGGCCGTGGACGCGCTGCAGGAAGAGGGCGCCATCATGAAGCAGGTGGACCAGCAGCTGGGCGCCGTGGCGCGGCCGGCGCGGGTGCGCTTCGTGAACGTGCTGCCCAAGACCCGCTCGGGCAAGCTCTTGCGCCGGGCCATCCAGGCCGTGTGCGAGGGCCGCGATCCGGGCGACCTGACCACCATCGAGGACCCCAGCGCCCTGCAGCAGATCCGCGAACTGGTGGCGAACTGAGGCCTTGTCGCACTTCGCTCCCTTGCTTTGGCCGTCCGTCGCAAGGCGGGCGTGCCTGCGATAGGCCCGGCGCCACAATCGCCGCGCGTGCCGCAGCCTCGCGGCAAGGAGCATAAGAGCATGAAGATGAAGATGCATGGCCGCTTGCTGCTGGGCGGCCTGGTGGCGCTGGGCGCGTCGCAAGCCCTGGCAGGTGGGCCGGCCCCGGCAGCCCTCCCCATCTACCAGAGCGCCCCCGCCATCAAGGCCGCCTGCGACAAGGGCTTGCTGGCCGCGCAGCAGCGCTTGAAGGTGCTGGAGCGGCGCAAGGTCGATGCCTCCTGGTTGGCGGCCTTCGATGACTTCTATGCCTTCCAGGAAGACACCCAGTACCCCCTGGACTTCATGCTGCATGTGCATCCGAACAAGGCGGTTCGCGAGGCCGCGCAGGCCTGCTCCTTGCGCTGGGCAGATTTCTCGTCCAGCTTCAGCCAGAACGAGAAGCTCTACAAGGCGCTCAAGCGGGCGCCAACAGCCGACGCCATCGACCGCGAACTGGTGATTGCCGCCCGGGCCGCCTTCGAGGATGGGGGTGTGGCCTTGCCGCCGAGCCAGCGCCAGCGCGCCAAACAGCTGTCGGATCAGCTGAGCGAGCTGAACCAGCAGTTCGACAAGAACATCCAAGATGCCGGCATCAAGCTGGCATTTGCCGAGGCGGAACTCAAGGGTGTGCCCGCTGCGGTATGGGAGAAGGCGCCGCGCGATGAGCAAGGGCGTGTGGTGCTGGGTGTGGACTATCCCAGCTATGTGCCCGTGATGCAGAGCGCGGAGCTGGAGGCCACGCGCGAGCGCATGTGGCGCGCCAAGGTGAACGAGGGGGGCGAGGCCAATCTGCAACTGCTGGACCAGATCGCCGCCAAGCGGCGCGAGTACGCCGGCCTGTTCGGCTTCAGCAACTACGCTGACTTCAATCTGCGTCGCCGCATGGCCAAGGACGGCGCCACCGCCCTACGCTTCCTGGACGATGTGAAGAGTGCGGTGGTGGAGGGCGAGCGCAGCGATGTGCGAGCCCTGCGCCAGGCCAAGGCCGAGCATCTGGGGCTGGCGCCCGAGGCGGTCACGGTGCAGCGCTGGGATGCGAGCTTCTACACCGAGCGCATCCGCAAGCAGCGTTTCAGCGTGGATCAGGAGGCCTTCCGCCAGTACTTTCCGCCGCAGGAAAGCCTGGCCTTCACCCTGCGCGTGATCGAGAAGATGATGGGCGTGCGCTACACCCCGGTGAAGGTGCAGACCTGGCACCCCGAGGTGCTGAGCTATGCCGTGAGCGATGCTGCCAGCGGCACGAGCCTGGGCCTGCTCTATGTGGATCTGTACCCGCGCGAGGGCAAGTACAACCATGCCGCGGTCTGGCCACTGCGCAGCAGCGCCACCCGCATCCAGCGAACGCCCACGGCGGCCCTGGTGGTCAACTTCGACCGTCAAGGCCTGACCCTGGACGAGATGGAAACCCTGCTGCACGAGCTGGGCCATGCGGTGCACAACAACCTCTCGGCCACCCGTTACGCGGCACAGGGCGGCACCTCGGTGATGCATGACTTTGTCGAGGCACCCTCGCAGATGCTGGAAGACTGGGTCTATGACAAGCAGGTGCTCAAGCTGATGCAGGAGGTCTGCCCCAGCTGCAAGCCGGTACCTGACGCCCTGATCGACCAGGCCGTGGCCGCCAAGGGCTTTGCCAAGGGCAGCTTCTATGGCCGTCAGCACCTGTATGCCAGCTACGACCTGGCGCTCTACGGCAGCGAGCTGCAGCAGGCCTTGCCGCTGTGGGTCCGCATGGAAGGCGCCACGCCCCTGGGCTATGTGCCGGGCACCATGTTCCCGGCGGGCTTCGCGCATATTGCGGGCGGCTATGGCGCGGGCTACTACGGCTATCTCTGGAGCTTGGTGCTGGCCATGGATCTGCGCACGGCCTTTCAGAATGGCAACAAGCTGAACCCCGAGGTGGGCAAGCGCTATCGCGATATCGTGCTGGGCAATGGCGGCCAGAAGCCTGCGCCCGAGCTGGTGCGTGAGTTCCTGCAGCGCGACAGCAACTCCAAGGCCTTCTTCGAGGAGCTGCGCAAGCCCTGAGCCTATCTGGAGCCTGCGCATAGCGCCCGCCCGGCCCCGGCCCGGCGGGCTTTTTTGTGGGCGAGCCCAGGGGCGAACGCGATACTTGCGCCATGTCCCAGACCGACTCCGAGCGCCCCGAGCTCGACGCTGCCACGCGCCGCTACCTGCCCTGGGTGGTGGCCCTGGCCTTCTTCATGCAGACCCTGGATGTCACCATCCTGAACACCGCCTTGCCGGGCATGGCGCGTGATCTGGGGGTAGACCCGCTGCGCATGCAGTCTGCCATCGTGGCCTATTTGCTGACGGTGGCCATGCTGATTCCGGCCTCGGGCTGGCTGGCCGACCGCTTCGGCACGCGCACCGTCTTTCTGTGGGCCATCGCCCTGTTCAGCGGCGGCTCCCTGGCCTGCGCGCTCTCGCCCTCGCTGCCTGCCCTGGTGGCGGCCCGGGTGCTGCAGGGCGTGGGCGGGGCTCTGCTGGTGCCGGTGGGGCGGCTCACGGTGCTGCGCGCCTTTCCCAAGGATGAGTTCCTGCCGGTCATGACCTTCATTGCTCTGCCGGGCTTGCTGGGGCCTCTGCTGGGGCCAGCTCTGGGTGGTTTTCTGACCGAGTACGCCAGCTGGCACTGGATTTTTTTGATCAATCTGCCGGTAGGCCTGCTGGGTTTGCTGGCCAGCCTGCGCTACATGCCCCAGCTGCGCGCCAGCGCGCCGCGGCGCTTTGATGGCAGCGGTTTTGTGCTTTTCAGCGCCGGCTTGGTGCTGCTGTCCCTGGCCTTGCAGGGCCTGGGCGAGCATGTGATCGGCACCGCCATCGGCCTGGTGCTGCTGGTGGCGGGTCTGGCATGCATGATGGCCTACTGGCTGCATGCAGCGCGCGCGCCCGAGCCCCTGTTCGAGCGTGCGCTGTTCAGCATCCCCACCTACCGCATCGGTCTGATTGGCAATGTCTTCGCCCGCCTGGGCAGCGGGGCCACGCCCTTTCTCACGCCGCTCCTTCTGCAGCTGGGTCTGGGCTACACGCCCAGTGCCGCGGGCCTGATGATGGTGCCCACGGTGGTCGGGGCCATGGCCAGCAAGACCGTGGCCATACGCCTGATACGTGCCTGGGGCTACCGCCGCGTGCTCGTGCTCAACACCGTGCTGCTGGGCGCCTTGATCGCCAGCTTTGCCCTGGTGCCGGTCGGCGGTCCGGTCTGGGCCCTGGCCCTGCACCTGGCCTTGTTCGGTATGGTCAACAGCCTGCAGTTCACCGCCATGAACACCCTGACCCTGGGTGATCTGGACGCGCGCACCGCCAGCAGCGGCAACAGCCTGCTCTCGGTGGTGATGCAGCTCTCCATGAGTCTCGGCGTGGCCACGTCCAGCGCCCTGCTGCTGCTGTTCTCGGGCGGGGCCGGGGTGGGGCCGGGGCACCAGGCGGGCGCGGCCCTGATGCCGGCCTTTCGCGGCACCTATCTGGCGATTGGCGTGATGGCCGTGCTGGCGGCCTTCATCTTCGCGCAGCTGCGCGCGCACGAGGGCTCGGCCGAGGCCGGCGAGAGCCTGCAGGACTGAGGGCCCAGGCCAGACCCGGGCTCAGGCGCCCCGGCGCCAGTCGCTCTCCAGAAAGCGCAGCACGCTGTCCTCGTGGTTGGGGCCTATCACCTGGCGCGCCGCCTGCTTGACCGCCTCGATCGCATTGCCCATGGCGATGCCGCGGTGCGCGGCCCGC
>NZ_JBKCLH010000162.1:0-12946 GCF_046300915.1 Roseateles sp.
GGAGACAGGCGCACCGGTACGGTTTCGCTGCCCGTGCCGGCCTGGTCCACCAGGCGGAACTGCAGCGTGGCGGTGCGGCCGATGATGTCCTTGGCGCGGGCCGTGTCCTGCACGCCGGGCAGCTGCACCACGATGCGGTCCAGGCCCGATTGCTGGATCACCGGCTCGGTGGTGCCCAGCTCGTTGACGCGGTTGTGCAGGGTGGTGATGTTCTGCTTGAGCGCCGCGTCCTGCACCGCGACCAGGGCCTGCGGCTTGAGACTGCCGGTCAGCGCCGGTTCGGCGGCCGAGCCAGTGGACTCCCACTGCACATCGGGCAGCGAGTCCGTCAGCAGACGGCGGGCCGACTCCAGCGTCTGGGCGTCGCGGAATGCGACCACCACGCTATTGCCATCCCGGCTGATGCCGGCATGGCGGATGTTCTTTTCGCGCAGCTGGCTGCGCACATCACCGGTCAGGGCATCGGCCTTCTTGGTGAGGGCGGCCTTCATGTCCACCTGCATCAGGAAGTGCACGCCACCGCGCAGATCCAGACCCAGGTACATGGGGAAGGCATGCAGCTTGGCCAGCCATTGCGGCGAGCGGGAAAGCAGGTTGAGCGCGACGATGTAGCTTGCATCGGCCGCATCGGGATTGATCGCCTTGGCGATCACATCCTTGGCCTTGATCTGCGTATCGGTATCGGCAAAGCGCGCCTTGATCGAGGTGCCATCAAGCTGCACAAAGTCGGCCTCGATGCCAGCGCTCTTGAGCGCCTCTTCAATCCGGCCCACCATGGCGCTGTCAACCTTGACGGTCACCTTGGCGCTGGAGACCTGAACGGCCGGCGCCTCGCCAAAGAAATTGGGCAGCGTGTAGATGGTGCCGATCAGCAGCGCGACGATCAGCATCGCGTACTTCCACAGCGGGTAACGGTTCATGAGGACATCCTCTGAGGCCTGCGCCTGAAACAAGCCCGGCACCATGAACTCACGGCGCCGGGCTGGGCGGATGGGGCGCAGCCGCGTCCCATCCTGGTCAAAGTGCTGGAAGTGCTGGGCGGCGAATTACTTGCCGACCGTGCCCTTGGGCAGCACCTGGACCACGGCCGAACGCTGGATCTGGATCTCCACGCCCGTGCTGACTTCCAGGTGCACAAAGCTCTCGCCCAGCTTGGCCACCTTGCCCAGCAGGCCACCGGCAGTCACGACCTCATCGCCCTTGGCCAGGGCCTCGATCATGGCCTTGTGCTCCTTCTGGCGCTTCATCTGGGGCCGGATCATGACGAAGTACAGCACCACGAACATCAGCACCAGAGGCAGCAGGCTCAGCAGGCTGGATTCGGTGCTGCCCGCCGCCGGTGCGGCCTGGGCAAAAGCGTTGGAAATAAACACGTCGCTATCCTTTGCTTTGGAAAATGCCGTCTCTGCGGACGGAAGAACCTTCGATTGTATGTGGCCCGAACCAGGCATCACCCGGCAAACCATCGGTGTGGACCCACCCCCAGGCGGACACCCAGGTCGTTCAGCGGCCACCGCGGGCAAGATGGGGTTGACAAGCCGAACTTCAAAAAATATTCTGAAAATATATTAACAACCGCGGCGCAGCAGATGCGCACACGCGCACGACTGTGAGCAGCGAGACCAAACGGCGGGTGGCCGACCAAGCCTATGACCTGCTGGAAAGCATGATCGCCACCCTTCAGCTCAAGCCGGGGGCGCCGATTGTCGAGTCCGAGCTGATAGAGCGCATCGGTCTGGGGCGAACGCCGACCCGAGAGGCCCTGATGCGCCTAGTCTCCAATGGCCTGATTGTCCAGCTGCCACGCCGTGGCCTGCGGGTGGGCGATCTGATGCTGGCCGAGCATCTGGATCTGATCGAGGCCCGGCGCGTTCTGGAGCGCCTGATCGCCTGCACCTCCGCCCGCCGCGCCACCCCGGACCAGCGAGAAGCGCTGCTGCAGCAGGCCCAGGCCATGGTGCAGGCCAGCGAGCACGACGATCTGAGCGGCTATATGGAGGCCGACCAGGCGCTGGACCGGATCAATCACGCTGCCTGCCGCAGCCCCTTCGCCGTGGCTGCCATCGTGCCCATGGTGATTCAGTGCCGACGCTTCTGGTACGCCTACCGGCACCAGGGTGACACGCGCCAAGGCGCCCAATGCCATCTGGCGCTGGCGCAGGCCATCGCCGCCGGGGATGGCGAGCGCGCCGCGGCCGCCAGTGATGCGCTGATGGACTACCTCCGTAAATTTGCCCAGGCGGTGATCGAGTGAAGTCCCGGACCGAGCGCCGGGACGCCCCAAGCCGGGCCGCATCCCCCTGGGGGATCGGCAAACGTAACCATTTGACGAGGGGCTGACATGAGCACCCGCATCATCGACTCCCACACCGGGGGCGAGCCCACGCGCATCATCGTCTCGGGCGGCCCGGACTTGGGCGCTGGCTCGATGGCCCAGCGGCTGCAGCGCCTGCGCGAGCGGCACGACGGCTGGCGCCGTGCCGTGGTCAATGAGCCACGCGGTTCCGATGTCATCGTGGGCGCCCTGCTCTGCGAGCCCGAATCGCCCGAGAGCGTGGCCGGCGTGATCTTCTTCAACAACGTCGGCTATCTGGGCATGTGCGGTCACGGCAGCATCGGCCTGATCGCCACCTTGGCCCATCTGGGCCGCATCCAGCCCGGCATCCACCGCCTCGACACGCCGGTGGGCCCCATCAGCGCCGAGCTGCATGCGGATGGCAGCGTCAGCATCGCCAATGTGCCGGCCTACCGCCTGGCTCGGCGGGTGCCGGTGCGCCTGGGCTCGCGCGTGCTGCATGGCGATGTGGCCTGGGGTGGCAACTGGTTCTTTCTTTGCGAGGACCATGGCGAGGCTCTGCTGCCCGAACGCGTTGAGGCCCTCACGGCGCTGAGCTGGTCGCTGCGCCAGGCTCTGCGCGAGCAGGGCATCACGGGCGCAGAAGGCGCCGAGATCGATCACATCGAACTCATCGGTCCACCGCAGGACCTCGGCAACCAAGGGCGCAACTTCGTGCTCTGCCCCGGCAAGGCCTATGACCGCAGCCCCTGCGGCACCGGCACCAGTGCCAAACTGGCCTGCCTGGCCGCCGAAGGCAAGCTGGCCCCGGGCCAGCTCTGGCGCCAGGAAAGCGTGATCGGCAGCGTGTTCGAGGCCAGCTATCAGCCGGGCGAGCAGGGGCAGGTCTTGCCCACCCTACGGGGCCGCGCCTATGTCAACCTGGACGCCACCCTGATCTTTGACCCCGAGGACCCCTTTGCCTGGGGCCTGCCCGCCAAAGCCTGAGTTCAGGCCGCCTTGCGGGCGGCGCCCAGATAGGTCTCGATCACGCGCGGGTCGCGCGCCAGCTCGGCGGCAGGTCCTTCCAGGCCGATCTCGCCGGTCTCCAGCACATAGCCGTAGTCGGCCACCTCCAGCGCGGCGCGTGCGTTCTGCTCGATCAGCAGGATGGACACGCCGGTCTCGCGCAGGCGCGAGACGATGCGGAAGATCTCCTTGACGATGAGCGGCGCCAGGCCCAGGCTGGGCTCGTCCAGCATCAGCACCTTGGGCTGTGCCATCAAGGCGCGGCCCACGGCCAGCATCTGGCGCTCGCCGCCCGAGAGCGTACCGGCCAACTGCTCGCGCCGCTCCTTGAGGCGGGGGAAGAGCTGGTAGACCTGCTCCAGGCCCTCCTTCCAGTCGCGCTGGCCCAGCTTCATGGGCCGGAAGCCGCCCAGCACCAGGTTGTCCTCCACGCTCATGGTGGTGAAGAGTTCGCGCTTCTCGGGCACCAGGGCCAGGCCCTTCATCACGCGCTCTTCCAGGCTCAGCGCGCCGATGTCCTCGCCCGCAAACTGCACCTGACCGCGGCTGGGCAGCACGCCCATCAGGGCATTGAGCGTGGTGCTCTTGCCCGCGCCATTGGGGCCGATCACGGTGACCACGGCGCCCTCGGGCAGGCGCAGGTTCAGGCCAGACAGCACCTCGGCCCGGCCATAGCCGGCGCGCAGGTCCTTGACGTTCAGCAGATCCGCCATCTCAGTGCTCCGTTCCCAGATAGGCCGCGCGCACGGCCGGGCTGGCCTGCACCTCGGCAGGCGTCCCCTCGATCAGCTTGGTGCCGAACTCCATCACCACGATGCGGTCGGTCAGCCCCATCACGAACTCCATATCGTGCTCCACCAGCAGGATGCTCATGCCCTCGCTTTTCAGCTGGCGCAACACCTCTGCCAGGGCCTGCTTCTCCTTGTGGCGCAGGCCGGCGGCGGGCTCGTCGAGCAGCAGCAGGGCCGGGTCGGTACACAGGGCACGCGCGATCTCCATCAGGCGCTGCGGGCCCAGGGCCAGATTGCCGGCCAGCTCGAACATCTTGTCGCCCATGCCGATGCGCTGCAGCTGGCGCTCGGCTTCGGCGAAGAGTCGCTTCTCCTCCTCGCGGTCCAGGCGCAGCATGGCGCGCGCGGTGCTGCTCTGTGAGCGCAGATAGCCGCCCAGGGCCACGTTCTCCAGCACCGTCATGTCGGCAATCATCTTGACGTGCTGGAAGGTGCGCGACATGCCACGGCGCGCAATCTCGCGCGAGGCCAGGCCGCCCACCGCCTTACCGCGAAAGCTCACCGCCCCGCTGCTCAGGGGCAGAACGCCCGAGATCAGGTTGAAGGTGGTGCTCTTGCCCGCACCGTTAGGCCCGATCAGGCCGATGATCTCGCCGGCACGGATCTGGAAGCTCACGTCGTTGACGGCCACCAGACCACCGAACTGCTTGCGCACCTTGTCCACATCCAGCAGCAGCTCGCCGGGCTGGGGCTTGTCGCGTGCGGCCAGGGGCGCGGCATCGGCCCAGTTGCGCTCGCGCCGCGCCTCCGGCACCCAGCGGGCGAAGAAGCCGCTCAGATAGGGCCACAGGCCCTTGGGTGCGTACTTGAGCATCAGCACCAGGACCACGCCCAGCACGATGATCTCGAAGTTGCCATTGCTGCCCAGCAGGGCCGGCAGCAGCTCCTTGAGCTGGTCCTCGATGATCTTCACCACGCCAGCGCCGATGAAGGCGCCCCAGACCGTGCCCACGCCGCCCACCACGGCCATGAACAGGTATTCGATGCCCATCTTGAGCGCGAAGGGGCTGGGGTTCACCGTGCGCTGGAAATGCGCAAACAGCCAGCCCGAGACCGAGGCCAGCAGGGCCGCGATCACGAAGATCACCACCTTGTAGCGAAAGGTGGAGACGCCCATGGCTTCAGCCATCGTCGTCGCGCCGTTGAGCGCACGAATCGCGCGACCGGGGCGTGAGTCCAGCAGATTGCGCACGCCGAGCGCCGCCAGGATGGCGATGACCCAGATCAGGTAGTAGATGGCGCGACCGTCCTGCAGGCTGATGCCCAGGAGCTGTAGCGCCGGCAGGCCCTGGATGCCGTCGTACTTGCCGAGGAACTCCATATTCCCCATCAGGTAGTACAGGCTCAGCGCCCAGGCGATGGTGGCCAGCGGCAGGTAGTGCCCGGACATGCGCAGGGTCAGCAGGGCCAGCACCAGGGCCACGACGGCGGTGATCACAAGCCCCACCAGCAGAGCTAGCCAGGGCGAGACCGCATGGGCGGTACTCAGCACCGCGGTGGTGTAGGCGCCGAGGCCCACGAAGGCCGCCTGGCCGAAGGAGGTCAGGCCGCCGACGCCGGTCAGCAGCACCAGACCCAGCGCCACGAGGGCGAACAGACCAATGTAGTTGAGCTGGGTGATCCAGAACTCCGGCACCGGCAGCAGGGGCAGGACGAACAGCAGGGCGGCGCCCACCATAGGGAACAACTTGCGCATCTCAGCTCACTCCTCGTCTTTGTGCGGATCGCGCAAGGAACGCCACAACAGCACCGGCAGGATGAAGGTAAACACGATCACCTCCTTGAAGGCACTGGCCCAGAAGGAGCTGAAGGACTCCAGCAGCCCCACCAGCAGCGCACCGAGCGCCGCGCCGGGGTAGCTCGCCAGCCCGGCGAACACCGCCGCGACAAAGCCCTTCAGGCCGATCAGGAAGCCGCTGTCATAGTTGATCGTCGTCGTCGTGCTGATCAGCAGGCCGGACAGCGCACCGATGAAGGCCGCCATCGTGAAGGAGAGCTTGCCGGCGGCCGTGCTGGAGATGCCCATCAGGCGCGCACCCAAGCGGTTCACCGCGGTGGCGCGCAAGGCCTTGCCGTAGACGCTGTGTTCGAAGAACAGCCACAGCATCACGATCAGCGCGATCGAGGTGCCGATGATGATGACTGTCTGGCCGGACAGGCTCAGCGGCCCCAGGCTGAAGCTGGCATCCCAGAAGCTCGGGTTGCGCGAGCCCTCTGCCCCGAAGAACACCAGGCCCAGGCCGGTCAGCGCGAAATGCACGCCCACCGAGACGATCAGCAACACCAGCACCGAGGCGTCCGCCAGCGACTGATAGGCCAGGCGATAGACCAGCGGCCCCATGGGCGTGACGATGGCCAGGGTCAGCAGCGCCTGCAGGAACAAGGGCAGCTTCTGCGGTGCCGCCCACAGCGCCAGCAGGCCGATGGCCAGCGGCAGCAGCGCGGCGCGCAGAACCTTCAGAGGCTGCGGACGGCCGGCGCGCCAGCCGTCCCAGAGGTCCAGGCCGGCCACGGCCACCGCCATCGCCAGCAAGAACCAGATCGTCAACGGAGTCTGACCCAACTGCAGCCCGGCCATCGTCAGCGCGCCAAAGGCGACGTACTCCCCCTGGGGGATGAAGACGATGCGGGTGACCGCAAAAACCAGCACCAGACTCAGCGCCAGCAGGGCATAGATCGCCCCGTTGGTGATGCCGTCCAGCGCGAGGATGCTCGCTATCGTGAAGTCCATGAACGCTTGTCTCCAGGAACGGATGCGGGCTCTGCGGCCCGCTCTGGGTTTGAAACCACTCTAAACAAATGCCCCGGGAATGCCCCTAGTGCGAGGCCGCATTGACAAAGCGCAAATTTTCGTCCGACCAGTCGGTCGAAATTGCCAAAGCAAGCAGCCTCTAGACTCCGCCCATGCCCGATGCCCACGCTCCCTCGCTGCAAATCGATGGCCCACTGGCCTGCATCACCCTGCGTCGCCCCCGTCAGGCCAACCGCCTGGAGCTGGGCGATCTGCAGACACTGGAGCACCATCTGGCTCAAGTCGAAGCGGATCAAGCGGTGCGTGTCCTGCTCTTGAAGGGCGAGGGGCGCCATTTTTGTAGCGGCTTCCATATCGATGCCGTTCCCGGCGTGGACGCCGGTGCCCTGTTCGAAGCCCTGGCCCAGGCCTGGGAGAACGCTCGCCCCGTCACCATCGCGGCCATTCAGGGCGGGATTTACGGGGGTGCCACCGATCTGGCCCTGGCCTGCGACTTTCGTCTGGGCACCCGCGCCTGCGAGATGTTCGTGCCGGCGGCCCGACTCGGCCTGCACTTCTACCGCGGCGGCCTGGAGCGCTACGTCAACCGCCTGGGCCTGGCCGCGGCCAAGCAGGTGCTGCTGGCCGGCCAGACCCTAGACGCACAGGCCATGCGCGACTGTGGCTTTCTGGACCAATTGCTGGAGGATGCAGCCGGCTTGCAGCAGGCCAGCGACGCCCTGTGCGAACGGCTGCTGGCCGCAGCCCCGCTGGCCCTGCTGGGCATGAAGCGCCACCTCAATGCGATTGCCGCCGGTCGCCTGGACGCCGCCGCTCTGGCGGCCGACATCGCGCGCGCCAATGCCTCACAGGACCTGAGCGAAGGCGTGCAGGCCTGGCAGGAAAAGCGGGCGCCCAGGTTTCGGGGTTGCTGAGCCCCAGCCCCCCCAAGAGGGGGCGTCCGTAGAGATCCTGTGCCGACAAGGGGCCACATGGTGGAAAATACCGCCCTCGGGGCGTGGCGGCCGGAATCGACGAAAATAGCGGCTGTCTCGGCAGCCCGGCTCGCCGCGAGCATTCCATCTCACACTCACCAGGACCAGCGTGGCCAAGGAAAGTACCAAAACGACCATCGAAGCAGATGGCCTGCGTTACCGCTCTAAAGCTCCCGGTTCGCCCTTTGCGGCGACCTCCTCCTTCGGGGCGGCCACCATGTCGTGCTTCCTCTGCGGCAAGCACCGTCCGCGCGCGATGCTGAAGTCGCGCAAGCTGCTGGGCAAGTCTCAGCCGGTCTGCGCTCCCAGCTGCAAGGAGCTGGAAGAGCAGCTCAACCAGAAGTAAGCCACCCACCACCCTGCGCGCTCGCGCAGGGGATTCGGGGCAAGCTCAGCCCTGACGGAAGCAGCGCCCGCACACGGCGCGATAGCGGGCATTGCCCCCCACGTCCACCTGCGCGCCCTCGGTGACGCGCCGCATGGACGCGTCCAGCCGCATATTCATCGTGGCCTTGCGCCCGCACTCGCAGATGGTCTTCATCTCGTCCATCTCATCCGCCAGCGCCAGCAGCATGGCCGAGCCGGGGAAGAGCTCGCCTCGAAAGTCGGTGCGCAAACCGTAGCAAATGGCCGGCAGGCCATGCAGATGCGCCAACTCGTGCAGGGCGCGCACCTGGGTCGCGCTGAGGAACTGTGCCTCGTCCACCAGCACGCAGGCCACGCCGGGACGCAGCTGCCCGGCCTCCAGAAAGGTCGCCAGGAAGTCGGTCTGGGCGTCAAAGGTCTCGGCCACACGCTGCGGGCCCAGGCGCGAGGTCACATAGCCACTGCCATACCGGTCATCCAGGCGGGCGGTAAAGATGCGCACCTGGTGGCCACGCTCTTCGTAGTTGTAGGCCACCTGCAGCAGAGCGGTGGACTTGCCGGCATTCATTGCCGCATAGCGAAAAAACAGTTTTGCCATCGGATTCGTTCAGCGCAGGCCGCGATTGTGCGCTGTTCGCGCCACATATACGCCGGCATCGGTGCAAGCGAGGGGGCGCGCTGTCATCTGCGCAGCCTAATATGGCTCACGGAGGGATCCCAATGAGCAAAGATACCCACACGAGCGTGAGCGATGACGGCCTGCGCTATTCGAGCAAGCTGGGCGGTTCGCCCTTTCTGGGCAGCGGCCATACACGCTCCTGCTTCAAGTGCGGACGGCATCGGCCGCCCAGCAGCTTGCAATCGGTGCGCCTGCTGGGACGTACCGAACTGGTCTGCAAACCAAGCTGCGCAAAGCCCAAAGATCACACACCCTGAGCCGCTTTGAGGCTGGGGAGAGGGGGTGGCCGCCTTTGCGCCCCCTATCATCGACGCCGCCATGTCGATGCGCCCCCCGCCTTTTGATGGCCCAGCCACCCACGCCTTGCTCACGGAGCTTCAGACCGGGGCCAGCGCAGCCTATTCCGCCGAGAACTGGTCGCTATGCCTGGACTTCGCCCAGCGCCTGATGGCGGCATCGCGGGCCGCCGGGGCTCTGGAGAGTCAGGTTCTGGCCCATGTCTGGACCACGCATGTGGCCCAGCGCCGGGGCGAGCATGACCGCGCCGCCAGCCACGCCACCAGCGCCTTGGGCCTGGCTCAGCAGGTGGATGACCCCGTCTTGCTGGCCCGGGCCCGCTTGGCCGCGGCCCGCGTGTGTTGGAGCATCGGCGACAGCGACCAGGCCCTGCAGGAACTTGAGTCCGCCCTGCCCGCCTGCCGCGACAGCACAGACGCCGAGCTGCTGTTTGACACCCTCAATCTGCTGGGCATTGTTTACGGCGAGCTGAACCAGGCCGAGACCGCCCTGGAATGGCACCAACGCGCCTTGGCCCTGGCGCAGCGCCAGGGCCAGACGCGCCTGCTGGCCATCTCCCACGCCAATCTCGCGGGACGCGAACTCGACCTGGGCGAGCGCTGGCGTCAGGCGGGGCGCGAGGCAGAAGCCCGCGATGCGCTGCAGCGCTCGCTGAGCCTGAATGAAATTGCCCTGGAGATCGCGCAGCAGGCCCGCCTGCAAAGAGTGCTGATCGTGGTGCACAGCAACCGGGGCGCGGCCCTGGCCCTTCTGGGGCGGCGCGAGGAGGCCCTGGTCGCCTTCGGCCAGCAGCTGCGCCTGACCGAGGCCAGCGGCGATGAAGGCCCGCGCGTGCAGCGCGCCCAATACCTGGCACAGATGTATCGCGAGGCCGGTGAGTTGGACATGGCACGCCGTGCCGCCAGCGAGGGCCTGGAGCGCGGCGAGAAGGCTCGCAGCAAGCATCTGCTGATCGCGCTCTATGAGCTGGCCTCGGAACTGGCCGAACAGGCCGGCGACTACGCAGAGGCGCTGCGGCTGTACAAACGCTTCCACGTGCTGCGCAGCGAGCATGCCCTGGACAAGGCGCAGCTGCGCGCCCGCGTGCTGGCCGTGCGACTGCAAACCGAGCATGCCCTGGCCGAGGCTGCCGCCGAGCGCCTGCAGGCTCACGCGCTGCGCCTGGCCAATGAGGAGCTGGCACGTCGGGCCGAGGCGCTCGGCCGCGATGCGCTGCAGGATCCGCTCACCGGACTGGCCAACCGGCGCCGTCTCGATACCGAGCTGGCGCTGCGGCATCAGGCCGCCCGTGCTGCGGACCTGCCCTTGTGCATCGCCCTCATCGACCTGGACCATTTCAAGTCCGTCAACGACCGGCACTCGCATGCCGTGGGCGACCAGGCCCTGCGCCAGCTGGCGGCCCTGCTCCAGGCGCATTGCCGCAGCCAGGATCTCGCGGCCCGTTATGGAGGCGAGGAGTTCCTGATCGCGCTGGACGCCGTGACGCCCGAGGCCGCACTGCAGATCTGCGAGCGGCTGCGCCTGGCCGTGGAACGGCATGATTGGGCCACCCTGGCGCCTGGTCTTGCCATCACCACCAGCGTGGGTCTGGCCGATCTGAGCCGCCACAGCCGCCTGGAACAAGGGCTGCAGGAGGCCGATGCGCAGCTCTACCGCGCCAAGCGCGAGGGTCGCAATCGCGTCTGCTGCGCCGACGGGTTTGCCTCGCCCCCCGCGGCCTAGGCACAATCGAGGCTTTCCATCTTCTCAAGCGTGGCGGCCACGAGCCGCCCTCCTGCCTATGTCGTCCCCCACCCCCCTCGGCGCTCCCGCTCAGGTCGCCCCCCAGGATCTGAGCCCGGCCGCCGCCCTGCAGCAACTCAAGGCCCTGTTTCCGGCCTTGTTCGACGGTCCGCCCAAGCCGCTGAAGCTGCGCATCCAGGCCGACATCCAGGAGCGTGCTCCGGGTCAGTTCAGCAAGCCCCTGCTCTCGGCCGTGCTGCGCCGCTACACCGGCGGCACCGCCTATCTGGTGGCCCTGAGCAAGGCCAAGCAGCGCTTTGACCTCGACGGCCAGCCGGCGGGCGAACTCAGCGACGAACACCGCGAGGCCGCCAGCACCGAGCTGGCACGTCGCCGCGGCCTGGCCGAGGAGCGCCGCGCCCAGGAGCAGCAGGAGCGCCGCCAGCGCGCCAATCTGCTGCGCGACTTCGAGCACACCACCCTGACCCGCGCCAACTTCTGCGCGCTCAAGGGCGTGAAGGACGAGGAACTGGACGGCCTGCTGGAGATTGCCCGCAAGGAAATCGAGGAAGACCGCATCCGCCGCGCCGCGCAGCCCCAGGGCGAGCAGCGCCGCGGTCCGCATGAGCGCCGCGGCGAGGGGCGCGGTGAAGGCCGTGGTGACGGTCGCCGTGAGGGCGGCCCGCGCCCGCCGCGCCGCGAGGGTGGCGGCGGCGGGGCCGGCCGCCAGGGCAAGCCGCGCGCCCCGCGCCCGGCGCCCGAGAACAAGGGCTGATACCGCCTGTCTGAAACGGCAACGGCCGGGCTGCATGTCCGGCCGTTTTCATTTCGGCAGCCGCAGAGGCTTCAGCCTCTGGACCTAGGGGACCAGTGCCTCGCGCAGCAGCTTGACGCTGAGGATCTCGGGCAACAGTTCCGGCGCGCCGGCTCCCGGGCGATAGACGGCATAGACCGGCACGCCGCTACGCCCCAGGCGGTTGATCTCCTGGCTGATGGCGGCATCACGGCGGGTCCAGTCGGCGCGCAGCAGCAGCACCTTGCGGGCTTCCAAGTCCGCCAGCAACTGGGCATCCGCCAGGGCGCCGCGCTTGTTGAACTGGCAGGTCACGCACCAGGCCGCCGTGAAGTCCACCAGCACGGTGCGCCCCTCGGCCTGGGCCTGGGCCACCTTGTCGGCGGACCAGGGCTGCCAGCCGCTGCCAGCCTCGGCCTGCACGGCACTGGCGGGCGGCACCTCGCGCAGCGCGGGCCAGGCCCACAGCGCGGTGGCGGCCAGCACGACCAGGGCGATGGCACCCAGCACGGTGCGGCCGCGCGGCTTCAGGTCCGGTGCGCCGAACACCCAGGCCGCCAGGGCCAGGGCCAGCAGCAGGCCCAGCAGGGCCACGGCGCCGTCGATACCCACCTGCTGCCCCAGCACCCACAGCAGCCACAGCACGGTGGCGAACATGGGAAAGGCCATCAGGATCTTGAAGTGCTTCATCCACACGCCGGGGCGGGGCAGCAGGCGCGCCAGACCTGGCCACAGGCAGGCCGCCAGATAGGGCGCCGCCATGCCCAGGCCCAGGGCCGCGAAGATGGACAGGGCCCCCAGGGCCGGGAGGGTGAGCGCCGCACCCAGGGCCGCACGCATGAAGGGTGCGGTGCAGGGCGAGGCCACGACCACGGCCAAGACGCCGGTCAGACCATGGTCCAGCAGCGGGTGGGACAGGCGCAGCCCCGCCAGATTGCCCGGCAGCACGCTGCGGAACTCGAACACCCCCAGCAGATTCAGACCGATCACGCCAAAGAGCAGGGCCAGGCCCGCCACAAAGCCCGGCGATTGCAGCTGGAAGCCCCAGCCCAGCTGGGCGCCCCCGGCCCGCAGTGCCAGCAGCAGCCCGGCCAGGGCCAAAAAGCTCAGCAGCACACCCGCGGTGTAGGCCAGGCCACCGCCGAGCAGCTGACGGCGGTCCTGGGCATGCTGGGCAAAGCCCAGCACCTTGAGCGAGAGCACCGGGAACACGCAGGGCATCAGATTCAGCAGCAAGCCGCCGCCAAAAGCCAGCAGCAGGGCCAGAG
>NZ_JBKCLH010000163.1:0-9095 GCF_046300915.1 Roseateles sp.
CAGCCAGGGCGTGACGGTGCTGCTGGTGGAGCAGAACGCCAGCCGCGCGCTGCAGCTGGCCAGCCGCGGCTATGTGATGGAGTCCGGCCTCATCACCATGACCGGCGAGGGCAAGACCCTGCTCAACGATCCCAAGGTCCGCGCCGCCTATCTGGGCGAGTGAGTCGGCGCCGCCACGCCCAGGGCCTGGTTCACCAGCATCTCCTGCTCGCGCTGGTGCAGCAGCTGGGAGGCGGTGGCGCCAGCGGCGGTGTTGGGCCGGGCTACGTGCAGCAGTCGGGCTTCGCTCGGGCACAGGGCCTGCAACTCGTCGCGCACAAAGAACCAGGCGCCCTGGTTGAGCGTTTCCTCCTGCGCCCAGACCAGGGTGTCCATGTGTGGATAGCGCCTGAGCAGGCGCTCCAGCGCCGCGCGCGGGAAGGGGTAGAGCTCCTCCAGCCGCAACAGGGCGATGTGTGCTCCGGCAGGCCCCTGGCTCGCGCGCGCGGCCAGCAGATCGTAGAAGAGCTTGCCGCTGCACAGCAGCACCCGGCTGGCCTCGCGCCGGCCGGCATCTGGGTCGTCCAGCACGGGCTGGAATTCGCCGTCCAGCAGGGCTGATAGCGGTGCATGTGAGGCCGGCTGCTTGTAGAGCCGGGTCTTGGGCGCCATCACCACCAGCGGCTTGCGCTGCGGATCCAGGGCCTGGCGGCGCAGCAGATGGAAATGCTGGGCCGAGCTGCTGGGGCAGACCACGCGCAGGTTGTCCGCCCCGCACAGCAGCAGAAAGCGGCTCAGGAAGGCGCTGGAATGCTCCGGGCCTATGCCTTCGTAGCCGTGCGGTAGCAGCAGCACCAGGCCGCTGGGACAGCCCCACTTTTCCTCGCCGCATGACAGATACTGGTCGATATAGACCTGGGCGCCATTGACGAAGTCGCCGAACTGCGCTTCCCACAAGCTCAGGCCGCTGCGATCCTGCACGCTGTGGCCGTACTCATAGCCCAGCACCGCCTCTTCAGACAAGGGTGAGTTGATCACCTCCAGCGGCGTGGCGCCCGCCACCTGGCGCAGCGGCATGAAGCTGCCGCCCGAGCCGGGCTGTTGGTCGTACCAGACGGCCTGACGATGCATGAAGGTGCCGCGGCACACATCCATGCCGGTTAGACGCAGGCCGATGCCGGCGCGCAGCAGCGTGCCGTAGGCGAGGTTCTCGGCCAGGCACCAGTCAATGGGCTGGCGCAGATCGCCGCTCAAGGACTGGCGCCAGTGCGCGATCAGCTCGGCCACCAGGGCATGGGGCTTGAAGCCCATGGGCAAACGGCACATGGCCTCGACCATCTGTCTGAGCTCGTGCTGGCCACCGATGGGCGCTTCGCGCCATAGACTGGTCTGCGCCGGCGGCTGGGTGGACTCGGGCTCTGGCGAGCCCGCACCTGGCGCTCGGGCCTCATCGGCAAAGACGGTGACTTGTGCTGCATTGCCCTCCAGGCCCTCGTGGCGGGCTACCACCGCGTACAGGCGCGGGCTGGTGAGCGTGGGCAGATCGTGTTCCGAGTGGCCCAGGCGGCGGTAGCCCACCAGATCGATCAGCACATCGCAGCCGAATCGCTCGCGGTAGGCCGCGGCCATGCGGGCCGCGCGTGGCAGCTCGGCCAGGGCCTCGGCATTCAGACGCAGCACGGGGGCATCCACCATGCGCGCGATATCGCTGGCGTACTGGGCTTGGCGGCCGTCCAGCGGATTGGGTTCTGTGAAGCCCAGCTGGTTGTTGATCAGGATATGGATGGTGCCGCGCACCGTGTAGCCGGGGCGGCGCGCCAGCATCAGGCTCTCCATCACCACGCCCTGGCCGGCGAAAGCGGCGTCGCCGTGCAGCATCAGGCTGGCGGCCCGGCCGGAACGGGCGCCGCGTGTCATGCCCAGCACCACGGGGTAGATGCTTTGCAGGTGCGAGGGATTGTGGGCCAGGTTCAGCCAGATCGCACCCTGGGGCGTGCTGATGCGGCTGCGCAGGCCCAGGTGGTAGACCAGATCGCGCTGCAGCTCGGGCTGAAGGGGGCGGGCCTCGAAATAGTCGAAGACCTGGGCTGGCTTCATGCCCAGCAGGTTGATCAGCAGATTGACGCGGCCGCGGTGTGGCATGCCCATGAAGATCTCGCTCAGGCCGCGCTGGGCGGCTTCGGCCAGCAGGGCGTCCACCAGGGGCAGCAGGGCCTCGCAGCCTTCCAGCGAGAAACGCTTGGCCTGGGGCTGGCGACGGGCCATATGCCGCTCCCAGTCCTGGGCCTGCTGCCAGCGGGCGTGCAGGGCAGCCAGTTGCACATCGCCGCAGGCCGGCGCCTCGGCCTCAAACTGCTGGTGCAGCCACCGGCGGCGCTCATCGTCACGCACCGCGCTGCAGTCCAGGCTCAACGGTCCGCAGTAGACGGCGTGCAGGCGCGCCTGCAGCTGGGCCACGCTCAGCGGCGCGACGCTGCCAATCGATTCTTGTGGCGCCAGGCCGAAACGCTCTGCGGCCAGCCAGTCGGCTGCCTCGGCACGTGGGGCCTGGCCCAGGGGGTCCAGCGGGGCGCATCGATGTCCATGCTGTCGGTAGGCCTCGATCAGGGCCAGAACTCTGGCATCGACGCCGGGGCTCCGGGGGCCGGGCATGGGAACCGAAGCGCCGAGCTCCGGGGCTTCTGCCGACAAGGGCAGGCGTTCTGTGCTCATCAGTCACTCCCGACGGCCCGTTCAGCGCGCAGGCGGGCCCGGCGCTGGCCGCCTGCGCCAGGCCCGCGGGTCATGCGGCTAGAGGCTGAAAGTGCGCACCGTGTCGGTCAGCTGGTGCGCCTGGTCTTGCAGGGCGCGGGCACTGGCCGTGCTCTGCTCAACCATGGCGGCGTTCTTCTGCGTGGTGTCGTCCATCTGGATGATGGCCTCGTTGACCTGCTCGATGCCGCTGCTCTGCTCACGGCTGGAGGCGGTGATCTCGGCCACCACCTCGCTGACCCGCTTGATGCTGGCGACCACCTGGCTCATGGTGGCGCCTGCCTGTTCAACCATGCGGCTGCCGTTGTCCACCTGACTGACCGAGTCATCGATCAGGGACTTGATCTCCCGCGCCGCGACCGCGCTGCGCTGTGCCAAGTTGCGAACCTCCGCCGCCACCACGGCAAAGCCGCGCCCCTGCTCTCCTGCGCGGGCCGCTTCAACCGCCGCATTCAGCGCCAGGATATTGGTCTGGAAAGCGATGCCATCGATCACTCCGATGATCTCGACAATGCGCTTGGACGAGGCCGAGATGGAATTCATCGTTTCCACCACCTGGCTGACCACCTGACCACCCTTGCCGGCCACCTCGGAGGCCGATTGCGCGCAGCGATTGGCCTCGCCGGCATTGTCTGCACTCAGCCGCACGGCCGCGGTGAGCTGTTCCATGGCCGCTGCGGTCTGCTGAAGAGCGCTGGCCTGTTGTTCGGTGCGGGCGGAGAGGTCGGAGTTCCCCGTCGCCACGTCGTGGGCGGCACCCACGATGGTGTCAGCCCCATGGCGCACCTGGGAAACAATGCGGTGCAGACTGTCCACCATATGCTGCAGCGCACCCACCAGGCGGCCGACCTCGTCGTGGCCTACCGCGCGTTTGACATAGCTCAGCTGCCCGGCTGCGACGGTCTCAGCCAGCTGGGTTGCGTAACGAATCGGCTCGGTGATGGAGCGGGTGATCAGGTAGGCGGTAAAGCCGCCCAGGAGCAGGGCGGCAGCCGAGGCGAGCAGCATGCGCAGAACGGCTGCATCCGAGGCCGACTTGGCCTCTTCGACATCGCGGCTCATGGCCTTGGCCTGATACTCCACCATCTTGTCAATCAGGGCGTAGTAGCGGGCCTGGGGGCCAGGAATCTCGTCCTGAAAGACGAGCATTGCGGCCTCACGTTGGCCGGCGCTGATGAGATCGAAGACCTTGCGCACGACGGTGCCATAGGCCTTTCTGGCCTCGGTCTGCTCGGCAAACATGGCCTTGGCCTCATCGGTGCGCAGCAGTTTTTCGAAGCGCGCGAAGTTCTCGGTGTTTTCGGTACGGATGAGCGCGTATTCATCCATGTACCGCTTCTGTCGCTCCGGTGTGTTCGCCATCAGTATGCGCGACAGTGTGAGCGCGCCGCGGTCACCGACCGCCTTGATCTGATTGCTCATCGCAATCTGGGCGTATCGGTCATCAACCACCTCGTCCATGATGGTGCTGACGCCGCGCAGGATCGTGAGCGCGGTGGCCAGGATGACCAGCATGAGCGCGAACACGATGGAAAAAGCGAGGGCCAGCCGCGAGCCTACCCGCAGGTCGGATAACTTCTTCATGTCTTGCTCCCTTGTGTGGCACACCGGATGTGCAATCCGGGCGGCGCCTGGCCCGATGCAAGGCCATGACGTCGAGAGCAAGACTAGCGTCAAATTCAAGGGCAGAGGGCGGAAACCCCGCGCTGCACTCGGGGTCTTTTCCGGCCGCTTGGCCTGAAGGGCCGTGCCCTCAGTCCAGCTTGGCGCCGGAGCGCTTGACGACGCCCTCGTACTTGGCCAGCTCGCTCTTGACGAAGGCGCCGAACTGCTCCGGCGTGCTGGGTGCAGGCTCGGCCATCAGTGTGGCCATGCGGCTTTTCATCTCGGGCGAGTTCAGGGCCTCGACAAAGGCGGCGTTCAAGGTCTTGACCGTTTCAGGGGCCAGCTTGGCCGGCCCGAAGATGCCGAACCAGGTGTTGATGTCGAATTTGGACAGGCCCAGGGCGGCCGGGCTTTCAGCAATGGCCGGCGTCTCTGGCTGGGCTGGGCTGCGCTTGGCCGTGGTGACGGCGATGGCCTTGAGCTTGCCGGACTTGATATTGGCCGAGGCGCTGGCCAGATTGTCGAAGTTCAGGTCCACCTGGCCCGAGACCAGGGCCAGCTGGGCGGGGTTGCCGCCGGAGTAGGGGATATGGGTCATGAAGACCCCGGCCTGGGCCTTGAACATCTCGCCGGCCAGATGGCCCGCGCTGCCGTTGCCGCCCGAGCCGTAGTTGAGCTTGCCGGGGTTCTTCTTGGCGTAGGCCACGAGGTCGGCCACGCTCTCGATCTTCAGGCGCTGGGCGGTCTCGGTGTTCATCACCAGTACATTGGGCACACGGGCCACCAGGGTGATGGGCGTGAAGTCGCGGATGGGGTCGTACGGGATCTTGCTGAAGAGCCAGGGATTGATGGCGTGGGTGGCCACGGCGCCCATCACCAGGGTCTGACCATCGGGCGCGGCCTTGGCCACCAGATCGGCACCGATATTGCCGCCGGCACCCGCCTTGTTCTCGATGATGACCACACCCAGCTTGTCCTTGACGCGCTCGGCCAGGGCCCGGGCCACGATGTCCAGCGGACCACCCGGCGCATAGGGCACGACCAGACGGATGGGCTTGTTGCCCTGGGCCTGGGCGGGGGAGCTTGCCAGCAAGCTCAGGCCGGTGGCCAGACTCAGGGCGCTGAGCGTCAGCAGGCGGCGGGTCATGTGCGTGGATGAGGTCTTCATGCCTCAAGCCTAGCAGCCCGCAGCCCCAGCGAAGCGCCGCTGTTTCGCAGTGCGCACGCCGGAAGCTTCCGGCGTGCGCCACAGTTCACGCGGCGGGCTTGACCAGCTTGCTGCGGGCCCAGGCATCGGCCACGCGGGCCGGGGTGGAGTGCTCGCTGCGCACGCGCTCCAGCAGCTCGGCCACGCGTTCGCGGATGCGGCCCACCTCGGCCATCACGCGGCCTTCCTCGCCTTCGCCACGGTACTCGCGGGCCACCGAGATGATGCCGCCAGCATTCACCAGGTAGTCGGGCAGATAGGTGATGCCGCGGGCCTGCAGGGCGTCGCCCTCAGCGGCAGTGGCCAGCTGGTTGTTGGCGGCACCGGCCACCAGCTTGGCGCTGATGGTGGGCACGCTGGCGGCGCTGAGCGTGGCGCCGAGGGCGCAGGGGGCCAGCACGTCAGCATCGGCCGCGATGATGGCGTCGATGGCCACGGCCTGGGCGCCGAACTGGGCCTGGGCGCGCTCCACTTTGGCGGCGTCGATATCGGCCACGATCAGCTGGGCGCCGGCCTGGTGCAGGTACTCGGCCAGGTGCCAGCCCACCGCGCCCAGACCCTGGATGGCCACGCGCACGCCTTCCAGCGAGCTGCGGCCCAGCACGCGCTTGACGCCCTCGTCGATGGAGACGAAAACGCCGTAGGCGGTCTTGGGGCTGGGGTCGCCACCGAAGGCGCCACCGTCGCGCGGGATGCCGCTGACGAACTGGGTGTGAGCCAGCATGCCGCGCATATCGGCTGTGGTGGTGCCCACGTCCTCGGCGGTGATGTAGTCACCAGCCAGGGACTGCACGGCGCGGCCAAAGGCGGCGAAGAGGGCGGCGCGATCGAACTCGCCCTGCGGTTTGATGATCACGGCCTTGCCGCCGCCAAAGGGCAGATCGGCCAGGGCGTTCTTGAGGCTCATGCCCTGCGAGAGGCGCAGCGCGTCGTTCAGCGCGGCCAGCTCGTTGTCATAGCTCCAGAAGCGGCAACCGCCAAAGGCCGGGCCGCGGGCAGTGCTGTGAACGGCCAGGATGGCGCGCAGACCGGTCTGGGCGTCGGCAGCCAGCAGCACCTTCTCGTGCGGTGCCTGGTCGGGCAGGCCGAAGAGCGAGCTGGGCAGGGAGGAAGCAGGGGCGGACGCCAGGGCGCGCGCGAGATCGTGGGTGATCGCGTTCATGAAGCGGGGCACTCGTGATGCAGGGATGGGAGTAGCGCCGCCGCGGGGGGCGGAGGTCGCCGCAAGCCGCGCTTGTGGCGCGGCCGGGCGGCAGTTTAGCTGTGCGCGCAGCGCCCCGGCCAGCCGCCTGGGCCTGGGGCCATGCCCGCTTTGCATCAAGAGGCCGCTGCAGGCGGGTGGCACCGCTGCAAGTGCTCAGGGCCCCTGGAAACCGCCTGCGCGCAGGGTCAGGACCAGGGTGTCCCGGTGGCCGTGTTCGGCCGCAGGCTGGATGGGCGTGGTCTCGTGGATCATGCGCTCATCGTCCAGCAGCAGCAGGGTCCAGGGTGCGCTCATGGTGAAGCGCTGGCCCTGGGGGCCACGCGCCTCGAAGACGCGGGATTCGCCGCCCTTGATGCCTGAGCGCTCGATCATGAAGACCGCCACGAAGTCCACGCCGTCGCGGTGCGCGCCCTCGGGGGTGGGGCGGCCGATGCCGTCCGTGGTGTCGATGCGGAACTGGTGCGCCTCGATGAACCAGGGCTGCTCGCCCTTGATAGCCGAAGCCACGCGGGACAGGCCCGTCAGCAGGGCCTGCCAGGCGGGCAGGGCCACGGCCTCGGGCCGCATGGGCTCGAACCAGCGCTCGATGCCGCCGTGCAGGGCGTTGTAGTCCAGTGGCTGCCAGTGGGCGCGGTGTTCGACCTGGCTTAGGCGCGAGCCTTCCGCGACGAAGCAGCTGTGGCGGCGAAAGCGATAGCGGCCACCGTCGCGCAGATAGCCGTCCGGCGGCAGCTCGCCCCAGAAGGGCTGCAGCGCGGCGAGCTCGGCCGCCGTGACGCCAAAGGCCCGCTGCACGGTGGCGGGCGAGATCACCACATGGCCCAGCTCGCGGAGCTGGCTTTCGAAGCGGTCGGCGGCGGCGTAGGGGGGCTCGAACATCAGTGCTTGTCCGCTTCGGAGGTGAAGGCGTCGGCGTAGAACTCTTCGGCCGGCAGCTGGCAGCGGGCGACGAAATCGCGCTGGGCCGATTCCACCATGATGGGCGCGCCGCAGGCATAGACCTGGTGGCCGGCGAGATCGGGGAAGTCGGCCATCACGGCCTGGTGCACAAAGCCCGTGCGGCCGGTCCAGCCGTCCTCGGCCTTGGGCTCGGAGAGCACCGGCACATAGCGCAGCTGGGGCAGGCGGGCGGCGGCCTGCAGGGCCCAGTCGTGCAGATAGAGATCGGCCTGGCTGCGGCAGCCCCAGTAGAGCGTGACCGGACGGCTCAGGCCCAGGTGCTCGATGCGCTCGATGATGGCCTTGATGGGCGCAAAACCCGTGCCGCTGGCCAGCAGCACGATGGGCTTGTCGCTGTCCTCGCGCAGGAAGAAGCTGCCGAAGGGGCCTTCCATGCGCAGGATGTCCTTTTCCTTCATCGCACCGAACACATGGTCGGTGAACTTGCCGCCGGGCATGTGGCGGATGTGCAGCTC
This sequence comes from Roseateles sp., assembly GCF_046300915.1. Lineage (GTDB taxonomy): Bacteria > Pseudomonadota > Gammaproteobacteria > Burkholderiales > Burkholderiaceae_C > Kinneretia. The sequence continues at coordinate 8,162 of NZ_JBKCLH010000163.1, forward strand.
GATGGCGGCGGGTGTGCCCAGATTGTGGGGCGCGTTGGCCATGGAGTAGCTGCGGCGCGCGCCGTCGCGCAGGATGAACTCCACATACTGGCCGGCGTGGAACTGGAAGGTCTGATTGGCCGGCAGCTGCAGGCGCAGCACGGCCACGTCGGCCGCGGGCTTGTCCAGGCTCAGCACGCGGCTGGGCAGCTTGAGCACCGGGAACTCGCCGGCGCCGGGCACGGTGCGGGCTTCCAGACTGCAGTCGGTCTGCGGCGTGGCGCAGCAGGTGAGCACAAAGCCGGCGGCCTCTTCCTCGGGCGTCAGGGTCTTGGGCTGGTGGGCGCCGTGGATCACCCGGCCCTCGAGCAGACGGCTCTTGCAGGAGCCACAGGCGCCGTCCTTGCAGCCATAAGGCAGACCCACGCCTTGTCGGATGGCGGCACCCAAGAGGGTCTCCTCGCGTTCCACTTCAAAGACACGGCCGCTGGGTTGGACGGTGACCTGGAAATTCATGGTGATCTGGGCTCTTGTTGCCTGGCGCTGGGACAAAAAACACGGCCCGCCTCAAGGGGGAGCGGGCCGTACACTCGCCCTCTATTTTGCCCGAGCCACCAAAGCCCTTGCCCATGCGCCTGCGCCCCTCGTCCCCCCGTCTCCTGATCATCGGTTGCGGCGATGTGGGCCTGCGGGTGCTGCGGCTGCTGGGCGGGCGATTGCCGGTGTTCGCGCTGAGCTCCAGCCCGGCGCGCTTAGAGACACTTCGTGCGGCCGGCGCCACGCCGCTGTGGGGGGATCTGGACCGGCCCGAGACCCTGGCCCGTCTGGCCGGTCTGGCCGATCGGGTGCTGCATCTGGCGCCGCCGCAGAACCAGGGTCGGGAGGACCGGCGCACGCTCAATCTGCTGCGCGCCCTGGCGCGTGACCGGGCGCCGCAGGCCATGGTCTATGCCAG